>NZ_JAWRWI010000004.1:0-407321 GCF_046535585.1 Bacillus sp. SIMBA_005
CACTGTCAAAGAATACATTTATTATTATAACAACATTCGTATTCAAACGAAACTAAACAACCAATCACCGATAAACTATCGGCAATTGGCTGTATAAAGGTGTTTTGATCCCTGTCTCAATAACGGGGGTCAGTCCCAACTGATAGGACGTTTTTCCACATTAAATCTGCACCATTTTCACGGAACGAGCCTTTTTTGCTTTTCGCAGGCCAAACCACCATAAAAAAATCATGAATGGCAGCATGATATATCCCCAATTTTTCATCCCTAACAATATAAAATCATAAAGGCCGTGAAAAAGCACAGGAAGCGTTAAAGAAAGGATCAGCCATTTGCGCTGCTCCTTTTTTTCAGAGAAGCGGGCTTTGCCGATATAAAACCCCATCACAACACCGAATAAAGCATGACTTGAGACGGGTAATAAAGCACGGGTAAACGCATATTCAACCCCGTGACCGACCAAATAAAGAATATTTTCAAGTGTTGCGAAACCAAGTGAGACACTTGTTCCATATACAATCCCATCATAGTGTTCGTCAAATTGGGCATGCGCATAGACGCTGACCATTAAAATAAACCATTTTAAAGATTCCTCTAAGAAGCCCGACGTCACAAATGAAATCAAGATAGGGTTCGTTGCGATATGCTCCTCTTGAAGGACATATTGAATAAACATGGTTGGAAACACAAGAATAACGCCTAGCATAAAAGATCTGATGACCATGTGAACCGGCTCATTGTCGTATTGATCTTTCAAATAAAAATAACTTAAAAGTGCGATGCCGGGAGCTAATCCTGCTGAGATGATTGCGATCATAACCAGACCTCTTTCCCTACATTATCCTTCATTATCGTACCATGATTTACCCTTTTTTTATATGACTCGAGCCCATTTTTATGAAAATTACTTTCTATATAATCCCATTTTATATCAAAAAGAACCGAATCCCTTAGAAGGATCCAGTTCTTTATTTATCCGTTCATTCTTTTGTTGATTTCTTCTGCAATAAGCCCCCCATGAAATCTTCCATTTTCAATGAAAATTTCATTGGCATTGTTTCCAGCTGCAATCACTCCTGCGATGAAAATACCTTCTACATTTGTCTCCATCGTCTCTTCATCAAATGCTGGACGACCTGATTCTTGATCAATTGTCACACCCATTTTTTCTAAGAAAGAATGATCTGGATGATAGCCTGTCATGGCAAAAACATAATCACTTTTCACTCGCTCTGTTTGCTCTTGCTGGTTAGTAAAAATCACTTCTTCTTCTGTGATTTCCTTCACCTGCGCTCCAAACTCCATTCGAATCGTTCCATTCCGCACAAGCGCTTCAAACTCTGGCAAAATCCAAGGTTTGATGCTAGATGAATATTCAGTGCCTCGATAAAGTACAGTGACTCTGCTTCCACATTTCACAAGTTCTAGCGCAGCATCGACACTCGAGTTTTTCCCGCCGATCACCGTT
The DNA here is from genome assembly GCF_046535585.1 of Bacillus sp. SIMBA_005. Classification (NCBI taxonomy): domain Bacteria; kingdom Bacillati; phylum Bacillota; class Bacilli; order Caryophanales; family Bacillaceae; genus Bacillus; species Bacillus sp. SIMBA_005. The sequence continues at coordinate 1,469 of NZ_JAWRWI010000004.1, forward strand.
ACATCTTTATCAAAGTATGGGTGTCCTTCTTTAAAATAATGATACACATGTGGAAGGTCTTCTCCTTTGACGTTCATATAGTTTGGATGATCATAGTAGCCAGTAGCAATCACGACATAATCACATACATAGTCGTCTTTTGATGTGCTCACGGTAAAATGACCGTCTTTTTTCGTCACAGCGTTCACTTTCTCAAAAGCATGTACACGCAGGCTTTTTCGTCTGACTACTTCTCGATAATAAGAAAGTGCCTGGATACGAACGGGCTTGCGATTTTCAGTAATAAAAGCGACATCACCAATCTCAAGCTTTTCACTTGAACTAAAAAAGGTTTGATGTGTTGGGTAATGATAAATACTGTTGACGACATTCCCCTTTTCAATGACAAGTGCATCAATTCCAATTTGCTTGAATGCGATGGCAGCTGATAGCCCGCATGGGCCGCCTCCTATTATGATCGCTTTTTCTTGTTTCATTTGTTCCACTCCTGTCGTTTCAATGCAATAACAATTGCTAGCTGTTTATGAGTTGTTCCATTCCATAAAAAAATCTCCTATTTAAGGATAGGAGATTTTAAGGCACGATGCAAATGAGCCGCTTAAATCCAGCCTCTGAATCGAGAAGCTTCAGCCATTTTACGTACGCCGACCATATATGCAGCAAGACGCATATCGATGCGGCGATTTTGCGCCATTTCATAAATATTATTAAATGATTTCACCATCATATCTTCTAAACGAGTTTCGACTTCCTCTTCAGTCCAGTAGAACCCTTGGTTATTCTGCACCCATTCAAAGTAAGAAACCGTTACACCACCCGCACTCGCAAGTACGTCTGGGACAAGCAGTACTCCACGATCTGAAAGAATTTTGGTTCCTTCAAGTGTCGTTGGACCATTTGCTGCTTCTACGACAATTTTAGCTTTAATGTTTGCCGCGTTATCTTCAGTGATCTGGTTCTCAATGGCTGCAGGTACTAAGATATCACAATCGAGCTCAAGCAGCTCTTTGTTTGTGATGGTATCGTTAAATAATTTAGTAACGGTTCCAAAGCTGTCACGTCGGTCAAGCAAGTAGTCAATATCAAGACCATCTTCATCGTATAACCCGCCGTAAGCATCTGAAATCCCTACGATTTTCGCTCCGGCATCATACATGAATTTAGCCAAGTAGCTTCCTGCATTTCCGAATCCCTGTACGACAACACGTGCTCCGTTAATGTCAATTCCTTTTTTCTTCGCCGCTTCTTTGATGCAGATCGTCACACCTTTTGCTGTTGCAGTATCACGTCCGTGTGATCCTCCAAGCACAATTGGTTTTCCTGTAATAAATCCTGGCGAGTTAAATTCATCCATTCTAGAATATTCGTCCATCATCCATGCCATAATCTGAGAGTTTGTAAACACATCTGGTGCTGGTACATCTTTCGTTGGACCAACGATTTGACTGATTGCACGAACATAGCCGCGGCTTAGTTTTTCAAGCTCCCTAAATGACATTTCTCTTGGATCACAGATAATACCGCCTTTTCCTCCGCCATAAGGAAGATCCACAATACCACATTTTAAACTCATCCAAATTGAAAGCGCTTTTACTTCTTTTTCAGTAACGTTCGGGTGGAAACGGATACCGCCTTTTGTCGGTCCGACAGCATCATTGTGCTGCGCACGGTAACCAGTGAAAATTTTCACTGATCCATCATCCATTCGTACTGGAATTTTCACAGTTAATAGACGAATTGGCTCCTTTAGCAATTCATACACTTCTTGCGGATACCCTAATTTGTCTAGCGCTTTATGTATGACGGTTTGAGTTGACTTTAAAACATCTAGCTTATCTTCTGCGTTATGAGCGGCGTTTTGATCGGCTGCCATTAAAATAAACCCCCTAGAAATCTTTCATGATCTACTGCTCCCTTTCAAGCAATAGTATACACCTTCGTACTGGTAAAGCAAAGGTAAAAAACGTTTTTTATCAAAATAAAATATCAGCGTTTATAAATATAAAAAGGATATAAAAAAATACTGTTGTTTCATCACAACAGTATTAAATATAATAGAAAAAAGTGATTAAAAATACATTTGAATCGTTTTCACTGCATCATCTTGCATGATCACTTTTCCGTATTCTTTTAGCCGATGGATCGTTAATGTCGTAGGAGAACCGAACTCCGCTAAAATGGAAATGACGGTATCAGCAGACAGTTCTTCAAAATCATCTAGGCTGAGAAAATATTGACCTTCATAATGGTAAACTGTACCCCCTAAAAGTCCAATACGACTTAAACTATGGGACAGTTGAATCACATCTTCAAACGAGGCAAATTGATAGAGCACATGATGACTCTCGTCGAGCTTGACTTGCATCTCAATGTAATCTTCATCAAACTCTTCATCATCATCCTCATCCTGCTGACTCTTTGTGACAATGACGACCATCCCCTGCGCCTGAAGTGAAAATACTTCAACAGCAATCGGTCCACTCGCTTCAAAACCGAGCTCCTGATTCGCTTCGTTCATCATGTCTTTAAACAGTTGATGGACTTTGAACGAATCTTTCCAAAGGTCTTCTTTCGTAAGACCCCGGTCTGTCAGGTCATCTAGTGTGAGAAAAATTTTGATTTTATTATAATTCAGACGCTCCAGTCGCATAACGTTCCCTCCTGCCTCTTCTAAACACACATCATACTGTAGTATATGAGATGATAAGTCATAGGTTCTTAATTTTGTATTCAGTTTACACTGTGTCAAGACGGAAGACAAGCATGAAGCTATGCTTCCGGTGACTTTTATGGAAAATATTGAGGGCGCAGCAAGTCATCGCGTTTTGACAGGCATTAAATAGATCAGATGAGTTTCTGGTTCTGCCCCGAGACGCATTGGAAACTTTGTTGTTCCATAGCCATTACTAATGAGAAAAAATGCGCCTTTGACCTGACCTGTTCTTCCTTTTTCATACGGACCAAATTTCCCAATTCTGATCTGACCTCCATGCGTATGACCGCTCAGAACAAGGTCGATCCCCTCATCTTCACTCATTAAATGATGTATATCTGGGTTGTGTGATAAGAGAATATTTACGTCATCTTTTACAAACTCAGGCCGTATCGCTTCATAATCCGCCTTTTCAAGCCGAATATCGTCGATGCCTCCAATTTTGATTGGCTGGCCTTCGAAATCCCACACAGCTGTTTCATTTTGCAGAGTCGTCACATCGCAAGCATGAAGAATCTCTTTAAGCTTTTGCTGGTGCAGCTCGTGATCATTATTTCCCCAAACAAAATAAACGGGTGCAATTCTTGATAAACGTTTCACATTTTCTTCAATTCTGGCGTAGGGTACACCTTTTTCTGCTAAGTCCCCGCCTATCATAATGACATCCGGTTTTTCTTGTGTGACTTCCGCTAATAATGAGTCACTAATCAGCCGCCGGTGTGTATCAGAAATAAAGAAAATCACTGCTGGTCGATCTGATTGAAGTGCTTCTATTGTAAAGTAATGCTTTTTGATGTTGTTTTGTTTTGCCGTTTTCACCATTTTTGCCGTTACACACACACCTGTTGTAACAGCCGCAATGGCGGCAGTAAATCCGATGGCATATTTCATCATAAATGGCTCCCTTGCATATGTGTCGTTCATAAGACGCTTGAATGAAAAAAGACGTTTCAACTATTAAAACGTCTTTTTACACATTTATTTACTTTCATAATAGAGATTAATGTCATATTGCTGCTGCATATAGTGAAAAACCGCTTCACGCTCTTTCCACTGGTCTGATTGCGGCCATAAGTCTGTGCTTTTTTGTATAATCTCACATCTGAGGCGATGATATTCATCCTCAGCCTTTTCTTCTTTTTTCTTATAATAATAAGAAGCATAAAAAGCAAACACCTCAGCCATTATCCAAAATAGAAAAACCTCATGACCGAGCAGTGTTGCAATCATCGCTTCTGGCTGAAGAGAGCCTCCCTTATTTGCCGTTATCACAAAATAAAACAAAAGAATCGCCAGTGACAAAAGGGCTGTCCATTGCCACCTTTTGCACTGCTTGGCAAAGCCCTCATATTTGTGCTTTCTTTTGATCAATGTTTCCATCATTTTCAGTGTCGGCTGATCCATATAGCGGCTGATTGCGTGCAACGTCATCACATACACCCTGTCCCTTTTTTCTACATATGTATGTGCTTTTTCATTCGTTCATGTCAGGTAATTAGTTTTCCAATGGAATGTTGAGCACTTGACCACTGTATACACTGTTCCCATTTAAATGATTGTAGGCTTTTATTTTCTCTTCACCTGATCGGCTTTTGTAATATTTCATCGAGATTCGATACAGGTTTTCCTCTGGTCCAACAGTGTGCTGCACGACACGGACTGGCTTTTCTTCCTGCTTCTTTTTCTCTTCGGCTTCTTTTCGTTTTTTCTCTTCTTGCTGTTTTTGGAGAGCTAGCTGCTGCTGTTCACGCTTTTTCGCAGCTGCGGCTTTTTCGCGCTCTTTTCTCTCTTTAGCAGCTTTTTCTTTTTTCTTTTGTTCTGCTTTTTCTTTTGATCGCTGCTTTTCTTTTTCTTCATCTTTCTTTTTCTTCTCTTCATCAGACGCATCCGCTTTATCAGCGGTTGCGTCATTTTTTGTTTCGGCTAGTGCTGACGGAACTGGGTCTGTGTCAGCACTTGAGGTTTTATCAATGTATACACCTTGATTGTTATTATCGTTAATTTCCTTTGAAGTGTAGTAGATCAATAGAAAGAAAACAGTGATGACGATGATTGGAAAAATAATAGCCAATGTCGTAAATAAAGGATTGCGCACTTTTTTCGTACGCTGCTTCTTATATTCATGAAAGTCTTCTCGCGTAGGAAAGTGAGAGTCATCAGAAGGATGTACTTTTTCTTCAAGAATTTCCTCTACATTGTCGTCATGATTGTTTGTCAGCTGCGCCTTCTTTCTCTGCATTCTCGACATTTCTTCCATGTTCATCCCTCCCCTTATATTTCAAACGAATTTGACAAGCAAAGACTAAGTCAATGACAAAATGTGTCATGACAGGAACAAACAAATTCCCCGTCCACTCGTATAAAAGTCCTAAAAAAATACTAATGGAAACCACGAGGATAAACAAGAGTATTTTTGATAAATAGCGAAAGTGAAGAAGCGCAAACACGATGCTGGCAATCTCAAGTCCAAATTGCTGTTGAACAATTCCGCGAAATAGTATTTCCTCTGAAAAGGCAATGAGAAGTGCTAACCAAACAATATGCGGGATGCTTCGGTTTTTGAACATCTTTTCATTTAAACCGCCATCATCATACATATGAGCAGGAAACACCTTCATGACAATTGCATCCACAATAATGACGAGCAAAGCACCGCCAATTCCATATGTCAGAATGCGCATATCACGAATCTGCCAAAGGGCTGTAAATTCCGTCCATTGATCGAACATAAATATGCCTAGTAAAAAAGAAACGATAAGCATGAGCAACTGAGTGAAATACAGCTGTTCTACGACTTGTCGATCGGTTAATTTTTCAATGATTCGGCGATGTTGTTCAATCAATGCTGCGCCTCTTTTGTCAGATGAAACATACGATCCAGCACAGTCTTCCAGTGTTTCATTTCATTCAGCTCCAATGATTGTTCTTTTTTTTCATAATCAGACAGGTTCAGCCCGCAAGAAGAGCAGCAATAATCAGAGGATTCGCGCTCTGTTTGATCAAACTGTTCGTGAAAATATGATAACAGAGATTGTCTAAAGCAGTCATGATCCATGATCAGCTCTTTAAATTGCCACACTTTTCTCAGCTTTTCTGTTTGTCTGTCCTGTAATTTTTCTTTTAGATTCATAAGGATTGCCAGGCGCTGTTCGGACTCATGCATCATGTAATAATGCGTCAGCATTCTTGCACGCGTCTCCTGAAGCCCTGTTTCCATCAATCGTTCACGTAATTTTTTTTCATCATTTGTCTGCATTTGTGTCAGTTGGGCTAAATAGAAATCAATTTCTGGCTCGTCAAATCCTTCTGCTTGGATCAAGTGTTGCTGAATATCTGCATCCTCTTCTGTATATAAAAGAATGCTCACACTGTTTTTCCCGTCCCTTCCCGCTCTTCCAATCTCTTGCATAAATGCTTCAATCGATTGCGGAGGGCTCATATGAATGACAAATCGGATATTCGCTTTATCAATTCCCATGCCAAAAGCACTCGTACAGCAAATGAGATCAAGCTGACCGCTGATAAATTGCTGCTGAATGAGCATACGGTCTCCTGCATCCATTCCGCCATGATAAAACTCAACACGCTGATTGGTTTTTTGTTTCATACAGAGAGCAAGCTCTTCTGTCATTTGCCGGGTTGGGCAATAAATAATGCCTGGTCCTTGCAGAAAATCCGCAAGCTCAATGGCCCGTTTCTCTTTTGCTTCTTTCGATTCGTGCACTTCTTTGACTAAGGCAATGTTCGGACGGTTGACAGAATGAATATGAAAGTCTGGATGCTGTAATCTTAGCGTTTGTACAGTATCTTTTAGTGTTTGTTTCGTTGCTGTAGCTGTAAGAGCTAAAGCCACAGGATGACCTAACGCTTCTCTCCATTCTCCGAGCTTCGAATATTCAGGACGGAAATCATGCCCCCATTCTGATATACAATGCGCTTCATCGACGACAAACAGACCAATACGCATCGATTTGAGCTGTTCAAGCAGCACTTTTGACATTAATGCCTCAGGTGCGACAAATAGAAATTTATATGATGGCAAATGCCGAATGATATGTCGCTTCTCCTGAAAAGACAATGTGCTATTAAGCGCCGCCACTCGTTTTTCTCCGCGCATTTTCATTCGTTCGACTTGGTCCTCCATAAGCGATAAAAGCGGCGAAATAATCAGAACCAACCCGTCTGTCATATAACCGGGAATTTGATAGCAAAGTGACTTCCCTCCACCAGTAGGCAGCATGGCAACCGTATCTTTTTGTTGCAGTACACTTCGAATAATGTCCTCTTGACCTGCTTTAAATGTGTCATGGCCAAAGTATCGCATGAGCGTCTGATGAAGCTTATCCATTTGCTTTCACCATCCTTGTCAGTGCCAATCGTATTTGAAAATAAGTAAATGGATGCTCGAGTTTTTCTTTAATCAGCTTCATTTTATTTGTTTGCAGCTCTCTGGCTACAGTAAGGATCTCCCGCTGCTCTTTTATACTCACATAGGTATCTATTGAAAAGCTTGGCTCGTGTATCGACAGCTCCACGATATGATCTTCAATCGTTGCCTTTTTTAATGAACGAATGTGAGCAATTTGTTCAATATCAAATCCTTTTTGGACAAGCTCAAGTGTTTTGTGAGTAGAAGTTGTTAACACGCGTTTGAATTCAAGGTCACCTACGAGCTGCTGCAAAATCGGCGCCTCACCTTTTTGGGCAGATTGAATAAAATAATGGAGTACATTCCAAAAAAGTATGTACACATACCACACATCTTCTTTCATCCACTCCGCCATTTGCTGATACGTACGCCCGATTCGTTCATTTGAGGTCAATGAGTAAACAAAAATCAGTGCCTCTTGATCACTTAGGTTGATTAGGAGGTGTTCCATTTCATGATGCAGATCTTCTGAAAGCTTGCTTTTCTGCTGATGCTGTTTCAAAAAAGACTTCGTCCAGCTTTGAACCGAGACATCTCTTTGTATTGGAACATATTGATGCGATCCAGCCATATGGTGAGAAAGTACTTGTACAAGTAAAGAGAGCCTCATCCATAGCATCTTTGCTTTATCATGGTATTTGGCACCATGAAAATAAGCAGGCATCGGTTTTTCAGAAAAATGCTGATACAGCATTTGCTTCCCTGCTTCAGTGATGCTGAGTGTCTCATCGATTTTTCTAATGTAGTGCTTCTCTTCAAGCTTTAAAGCAGAACGATTCAGCTGATCCCTCGTAAACCCCGGGTAACAGCCGAAGTACCTGGAAAGCTCAAACAAGCTGGCATCCTGTATGGTTTGTGATGATTTTTTTCCTTTAAAAAGATGGTAGACAGCACTAATGGAGCGTTCGCCGTTCAATTTATATACGCTGTCCATTAACATGACATCCAAATAATGAAGAGTCATTCATCAAAGCACCTGTCTTCCTGACAAAATTCGAATATTTTCTCCCTTTATTTTAACAGATTTCATACAAGAAGAAATGTTTAAACTCAATTTATGGGGGAAAGTTATGAACAAACCCTTATGTGATAAGCATTCTCAATCACTTTACAGTTGAAATGTGAATTTAAAATCATTACAATAAGGTTTGAGGAAATCGTTTTTTATCGGTGAAACTAAAAAGGTTAAACCATGTGTTCCATCGAACTATTTGGGAGGTATTTTTTTAACATGGCAAAATATACAATTGTAGACAAAGACACATGTATTGCTTGCGGCGCATGCGGTGCAGCTGCTCCAGACATTTATGATTATGATGATGAAGGCATTGCATTTGTTACGCTTGACGACAACCAAGGGACTGTAGAAGTTCCAGAAGTACTTGAAGAAGATATGCTTGATGCATTTGAAGGATGTCCAACTGACTCAATCAAAGTTGCGGACGAATCTTTCGAGGGTGACCCACTTAAGCATGAATAGTATAAAAGCCCCTTATGCAGGGGCTTTTTTTATATTAACTATTTTGAAGTCGGCGCTTATTTTCAAACCATGGACGCATTTTCACAAAAATGAAGCTAAATACGATGGTAATGATGATTCCTTTAATAAAGTTAAAAGGTAAAATCCCTGCTGTAATGGTCGTCTTGAGCGCATGATCTGATAGTTCTGGTGCGTTTAAAAACCATGTGTAAGCTGGCAGGAATAAGAAGTAATTTAAAATGCTCATCATCACAGTCATAAGTAATGTACCCATGATCATTGACCAAGCCATTCCTTTTGCTGATTTAATTTTTTTGAACATAAAGGCGACTGGTAAGATGAATAGTGTGCCTGCAATGAAGTTCGCGACTTGCCCAACTGGAACGCCGGACATACTGCCTTGAATGAGATAATGCAGAACATTTTTTAATGCCTCAACGGCAATTCCTGCACCTGGCCCATAAATTAAAATCGCAATAATCGCTGGGATATCGCTGAAATCAATTTTCAAATACGCTGGAAGCCCTGGGAAAGGGAAATCCAATAAAATTAACACGAACGAAATACTGCTAAGCATACTGGTGACGACTAAACGTTTTACTTTACTTTGATTCAATATTCTCTCTCCTTTTCGATCAAATCTTTCGAAAAGAGGATTGTTCAATTTCAGCCACAAAAAACCGCTCATGAAAACAGGAGCGGGGAATTTAGGCTAGACAAATAAACGTGTGAAAAACCAAGTTTTCAACGTTTACGAACCTCCATCTTCTCCCATCCAGACTATACTGTCGGCTTCGGAATCACACCGAATCCTGCCAAAAAAGGCTCGCGGGCTTAGAGACTATGCTCATCACCGCCGGTAGGGAATTGCACCCTGCCCCGAAGATTGATCATTATTCAATTCGACATCATTATATATGATATATGAGCATTTGTACAGATAAAAATCCTGAGCAATTTCATCAGTTTTAAGAAATCGCAAAAAACTTAAAAATTATAATGACAAATGCGAAAAAATTGGTTATCTTTTGTTTAAAGGTGTCCATTCTTGATAAAGACACCAAGAAATGTTCGTGTTTTCTTTTTCGCTTTACTGCTTTAATTTGATTGACACAGTGAAAAGGAATATGGTAAATTATCAGATATTTATGACGTTTATTTTAGGAGGAAATCTTACGATGTTTCGAGTATTAGTCTCAGATAAAATGAGCAATGACGGTCTTTTACCACTTTTAGAATCAGATTTTGTTGAAATTGTCCAAAAAAATGTAACAGAGGCAGCAGATGAATTACACACATTTGATGCTTTACTTGTCAGAAGTGCGACGAAAGTAACGAAAGAGCTTTATGAAAAAATGACTTCATTAAAAATTGTCGGCCGTGCCGGTGTGGGAGTAGACAATATTGATATTGATGAAGCAACCAAGCATGGCGTCATTGTGATCAATGCACCAAACGGTAATACGATCTCCACAGCTGAGCATACATTTGCGATGATCTCTTCACTCATGCGTCATATTCCACAAGCCAACATTTCTGTGAAATCAAAAGAATGGAACAGAGGTGCATATGTTGGTGCTGAGCTTTATGGAAAATCTCTTGGGATTGTTGGACTTGGCAGAATCGGAAGCGAAATTGCCCAGCGCGCAAGAGCATTTGGCATGACAGTCAACGTATTTGACCCATTTCTGACAAAGGAACGTGCAGAAAAAATTGGTGTCAATGCCAAGTCACTTGATGAAGTACTCGAAGTATCAGATATCATCACTGTACATACCCCGTTAACAAAAGAAACAAGAGGGCTTCTCAATAAAGAAACAATTGCAAAAACGAAAAAAGGCGTCCGCTTAGTGAACTGTGCACGCGGTGGTATTATTGACGAGCGTGACCTTCTTGAAGCGCTTGAAAGCGGCCATGTTGCAGGAGCTGCACTCGATGTATTTGAGGTAGAACCTCCTACTGATAATCCGCTTGTAGATCATCCGCTCGTCATTGCGACTCCGCATCTTGGCGCATCGACGAAGGAAGCACAATTAAATGTAGCGGCGCAAGTATCTGAAGAAGTACTTCAATTTGCAAAAGGACTCCCTGTTATGTCATCTATTAATCTACCAGCGATGACAAAAGATGAGTTCAAAAAAATTCAGCCTTATCATCAGTTTGCAGGAAAGCTCGGACGTCTTGTCTCTCAATCTATGAGAGAACCGGTAAAAGAAGTAGGCATCTCTTACGAAGGCTCTATTTCAAAACTCGAAACATCCTTTATTACAAAAAGTCTCCTGTCAGGCTTTTTAAAAGAGCGTGTTGATTCGACTGTAAATGAAGTCAATGCTGGAATGGTGGCAAAAGAACGCGGCATTAGCTTTAGTGAAAAGATTTCTTCCAGCGAATCTGGTTACGAAAACAGCATTTCTATTGAAGTCAAAGGCGACCTTTCAACCTTTACTCTAAAAGCAACCTATATCCCGCATTTAGGAGAACGCGTTGTTTCCATTAATGGATTTAATATTGATTTTTATCCAGATGGACACCTTGTCTACATCCAGCATACTGATGCACCTGGTGTGATTGGAAAGGTTGGACAAATTTTAGGCGACCATGATGTCAACATTGCGACAATGCAGGTAGGACGTAAAGAAAAAGGCGGCGAAGCCATCATGATGCTTTCTTTCGACAAGCATCTTGAGGACGAAATTGTCAAAGAATTAACCGAAGTGCAAGATATACTTTCTGTGCGTCTGATCGACCTATAAAAAATCATGATAAACCTCATGCAAATGCATGAGGTTTATTGTTTTGAAATCATTAAACGATCTCCCGTTCGGATGAGATGAGTGGACAGCTCATTGATCTTTTTCAATTGTTCCACAGTCATCTCATGCGCCTTTGCAATCGACCAAAGGGTATCTCCTTGTTTAATGAGATATGTATTGTTCTCTTGTCCGTTTACATGTAGAGCCGGCTCTTGGAAGCGATCCATCGCAATGATTGTGAGTGGATCTACCGCATCTTCTTTGCTGGCTGACCAATGACCCCTGTGCACCTCAAAATGCAAATGAGTGCCTCTAGACGCCCCTGTGTTGCCGATAATGCCAATTGGCTGTCCTGCTTCTACATGGTCACCCTTTTTAACAAAACGCTCATGTAGATGTGCATAGACGGTTTCATATCCATTTGGATGCTGGATAAACACAACCTCGCCATATGTAGCAGATACATACGAACGCGAGACCACACCTTCACTTGCAGCAAAGATGGATTCTCCTTCTGGCGCAGCTATATCTAATCCCATGTGCGAGCCGCCTCTTGTCCCAAACAAATCCGTGACTTCTCCTTTTATCGGCTCCACCCATTCGCTTGTTTCCTGTGCATGAGCAAAAGGCGAAAAGATCATCAAAAAACAGCTGGCACATATGAAGCAATACCTTTTCATCAGTGACTCCCCTTCTTTGAGGTTCTTTTTATGACAGCTTAGTATACAGCAAGGAAGCTATTTTCTATACATCAAAAAAGAACGCAATTTCTCGCGTCCTTTAACGGTCTTTTATGACAACTGGATTCGGCAGAGCCGGCACCTCTATCGGTTCTTCTAATTCATACGGCCCCACTTGATCTGTTCCTGCCTGTTGAATGGTAACCTCTGTAAAACCAAAATCTTTTGCTGAGAGCAGCAGACCTTCAATGAGTAAAATATGATCATTTGAGTCCGATAATCGCGCTGATGCTCCAAACGTAATGGTCACATGTTTTCCTTTAGACGTCACTTCTTTAATCGGTTCGTCTTTAATTAATGGATCAAGTCCTGCATCGCTTGTACGCTTCATGGCTTCTACCGCATCTTCATACGATGAATAATGCGCTTTTGACGGCACCAAAAAAGTCCCGCTCTTATTCTCTAAAACATAATAAGCGTGCTTTGTTTGTTTTTCAATCGATATTGCTCCAACGCTTCCATTTGCCAGTTGAAGGTGAGACCCTTTGGCTGTCTTGACTTGCACCTGCTTATATTTGCTCCATTTTAGCGTTTCTTTTACCATATCTTTAAACCGGTTGGCTTCTTTTAACGTATCAAGGGACAAATCACTTTTTAATTGAAAAATAAGTGTATCTCCTTTTTCGCGAAGGTCCACCATATCCATATAAGATTGAAGGGGCTTTGTCATTTCAGGCAGCTGCACCTGTTCATATGTGTTCACCATATCCTGCAAATGATCATACCCATCCTCTTTTTCAATGCTAATTGGAACCACTTGAGAGGTCGATTCATCTATGTATGCAATGGTCATATACTTTTGCTGCTGCTTATAAGAAACAACGTGTGAGGGCCCATCAGTCTGCTTGACCGCCTCTAATGTGGCGTTCACCTGACTTTTGTCAGCACTTGAATCCATTTTCATTTGCTGTTGATGATCTTGAGCAGCCGGCTGAAATAAATGAGGAGAAATTAAAAACGCCATAAATAAAACCACAACGGTTGCGACCGCTGGACCGATCCATTTGGCACTTTTCTTTTTCTGCCCGCTTGCCATCAGCATCTTCTGGTATATTTGCTTAGATGAACGGTTGTCCTCCACCTTTGGAAGCTGACTTAGTAACACCTTGATTCGTTCTTCGCTCCAATCGGACCTGTTCGTTTTCATTCACTAGCTCCTCCTTCAAAAGCTCCATATGTTTTCGGAGCACTTTCAGGCCTCGGTGCTGAGTTGTTTTGACTTTGCTTTCCGAGAACTTTAGCGCCTTTGCCGTCTCCATGATTGAGTAGCCCTGGATAAATCTTAAAATGATGACAGCTCGTTGATCAATCGTGCACTGATCAAGTGCGGCATAGATTTCTTTTACATTTTCATCCTGCACAGCCAGTTCGTCCGGGAGCAAGTCTGGGTCCTTTACATCCTGCTTATCCCAATCAAACGTGCCGAGTACCCGTTGTCTAATGGTTTGCTGTTTGCGAAACCAATCAATTGCCACATGCCTTGCAATCGAAAACAGCCATGTTTTCTCGCTGCTTCTTCCTTCAAAAGTTTTATATGAGTGAAGTACCCGGATGTAAACCTCCTGAACGAGATCCTCTGCCTGATTTTTATCTTTAACCATATAAAATAAAAACTGGTACAAATCTTGATGGTACGAATCATATATTTTTTGAAAGGTTTCATGCATAGGAAACCCCTCCGTTCACTTATTTTTGTCGAGTGACTCTTACAAAACGTTACATTACAACTTTATGACAAATATATTACAAGTTCGACAATTTTGAAAGGGCTTTTTGTTTAACTTCTCCTTAAAAATATGAAAATAAAAAAAAACACTTCTTTTTCTTTCGAAAAGAAGTGTTTCTCATGTAACAAGATTCTTCGTCAGGATTAGACGAGTTCCTGCTTTTTTCTCGGAATATAAAAGGTAAAGTGTGTACCTGTACCCGCTTTGCTATGTGCATGAATGGAGCCTTGATGCGCTTCTACGATGTTCTTCACAATCGCAAGACCAAGTCCAGTACCAGAACGCCCTCTTGTTCTTGCCTTATCCGCTTTATAGAAACGTTCGAAAATAAATGGCAGATCCTCTTCTGGGATTCCGCTTCCTGAATCTTTTACATCCATTTTCAGACCGCTTTCCACCGATTGAACCGAGAAGTGAACCTCTCCGCCCTCTGGTGTATGACGAATGGCGTTATCAATAAGATTCGTAAACACCTGCTCAATCTTATCTGGATCGAGTACAAAGTGGGGTTCATCCACTTGAATGTCATATGTGAGATCAACTTGCTTTTCTTTTGCAATGCCGAGAAATTTGCGGTAAATCTTCTCGATCAGCTCTTCTGTATCCGTTGATTCAAGACTCAGTGTAATATGGCCAGCTTCCATTCTCGCTAGGTCTAGAAGATCGTTCACAAGACGTCCCATTCGAAGCGATTCGTCGTAAATAATTTGCGCAATCTCTTTCTTTTCCTCTTCTGACCCTGCAATATCATCTACAATCGCCTCACTATATCCTTGCAGCATAGCAATTGGAGTACGAAGTTCATGACTGACATTGGCAATGAAGTCTTTTCTCAGCTTATCAAGTCTTCGTTCCTCTGTCATATCACGAAGGACCGCAACTGCTCCCCTAACGTCCTGCTGATTATAAAGCGGAGACATGAGAAGAACCCAAGTACGCCCTTGCAGCGTGACTTCGATCATTTGCTCTTTTTCCGTGCTGACGGCTGTATGAAACAGTTCTCGCGCTTCTGGAGGCAGTTCATCTCCATCTTTGATCTTCATATTTTGCTCGTAATACCATGCCTGCAAGAATCGTTCTGCAGGAGGATTCGTCATAAGGATCGTTCCATCAATATTAATGGTGATGACACCATCGGCCATACTGCTTAAAATATTGGACAGATGCTCTTTTTCTTGATTTAAGGCTGTGATATGAAATTTAAGCTGCTTGCCCATTTGATTAAAGGCGATGGCCAGTTCTCCAATTTCGTCTTGCGTTAATATAGGAATCTTTGTATCAAATTTCCCTTTCGCCAGATCCTGTGCTCCCTCTTTCATTTTTCTAAGAGGATAGGTGACACGTGTTGATAAGAAGAAAGCGAATATAGTGGTCAGAACAATGGCAATTCCGGCTGCTAGGAAGATATAACGCGTCGTATGTTTTGTTGTTTGCTCTACAGCGAGTAATGATTGAGAAAGAAAGACCATGCCTTTTTTCCCGTTTGCCTCAAATGGAACACCGACGACAATTCGTTCATCTTTATGGTTGCCTGCATTTGGTTCTGCACGTTTACTGATTTTTTTACGATTTTTTAGCGCTTGATTCAAATCACTGTCTGCTTCAATTTGTTTCTTTGTAATCGCAGGAAGCTTCCCGTCTTTTTCAGACGAGTACCACTCTAGCCCGTCCTCTTGGATAATCGCAATACTCGTCAATTTGTCAGCAAGCTCTGATGTAATCGACCTTGCGAGTGATTGATCGTCATGGCTTTCTAAAATGACCGCCACTTTATTTGCCATTTGCGTTAAATCTGACTTTGCTTCTTCTACATGGTAATTTTCAATGAACTCTAAAAGAAGCACGGTTAAAATAGATAAAACGATGAGGACGAGGAAGAGAATGGTTAACCATAGCTTTCCAACGACACTTTTCCACAGTTTCATTCAGCGCCGACCTCAAATTTGTACCCGACACCCCATACCGTCACGATTTTTTTCGCAGCTTCTGGTGACACTTTATTCAGCTTTTCCCGTAGTCGTTTGACGTGGGTATCAACTGTTCTCAAGTCTCCAAAGAATTCATACTGCCATACTTCTTTTAACAGCTTCTCTCTGTCATAAACCTTATCCGGTGTTTTCGCAAGGAAATATAAAAGCTCATATTCCTTCGGCGTGAGACTGACTTCTTTGCCATCAGCTGTCACTCTATGCGCATCGTGGTCAATTGAAAGATGAGAAAACACAAGTACATCTTTTGTTGTTGTCCCAGTATTGAGATAAGATGTTTGAGAAGATCTTCTGAGCAATGCCTTTACACGTAAAACAACTTCACGCGGGCTAAAAGGTTTGACGATGTAGTCATCCGTTCCTGCTTCAAACCCTTGCACGCGGTTGGCTTCTTCTCCTTTTGCCGTCAGCATAATGATTGGAGTTGCTTTTTTGTCTCGAATTTGATTACACACTTCGATCCCATCTGTGCCAGGCATCATTAAATCGAGCAAAATGAGGTCATAATCTGTTTGGAGTCCTTTTTGAATGGCCTCATCTCCATTTTCAGCTTCATCGATTTCATAATTTTCACGTTCTAAATACATTTTTAAAAGGCGGCGAATTCTTGCCTCATCATCTACGACTAATATTTTCGTTTGAGTTGTGTGTTCCATTAGACAATCCTCCTGCTTTCTCCGTTGTTACATTCATTTTAACAAAAAGCCGAATCGATTCATAAAAAGTTGGCCTTTTTCATGTGATTACGCGTAAGAATGAAGCCCTGCAATCACGAGATTGACAAAGATGAGATTAAACATAATGATGGCGAATCCGATGACAGCTAACCAAGCGGACTTTTCGCCATGCCAGCCCCTGGATAAGCGAAGATGAAGGTAGGCTGCATAAAAGAGAAACGTAATCAATGCCCATACTTCCTTCGGGTCCCAGCCCCAGAACCGAGTCCATGCAATTTGCGCCCAGATCATTGCAAAAATGAGTCCGCCTAACGCAAATACAGGGAAACCAATGGAAACAGCTCTGTATCCAATTTCATCGACTAAATCTAGGTTCACCTGTTTCACGAGCGGTTGAAGTAGAGCGCTTAGTCGTTTGCGAATGATCAACCGAATCAGCCCATACAAGATCAGCCCCGTGCCGAATGACCATAACACCGTATTGACCTTTCTTCCTGAAAAAACAGGCGGCAAATCAACAAACGGTTCCAAACGATCTTGCGTCACAAGCTCTCCTTTATGAGGTCCAACTAGAGCTGGCAGCTCATAGACCATCACACTTTCCTCTTTATTTTTATCGACCCAATTAAATTTCGCTTCGTATCCTGTCATTCTAAAGATGGACGTGACTGCGATAAATGCAAGTGTCACAACAATCATAAACATGACAAGCTCTAAACCAAATGTCTTCTTACCTGGTTTAGTTTGATCGACATGCTTTAATAAGAAGATGACACCCGCCACAAAGCTGATCGCTAAAATAGCTTGCCCTAGTGCTGCTGTTGTCACGTGAATATAAAGCCAATTACTTTGTAATGAAGGAATTAGCGGTGATATATCAGATGGGAACATGCTTGCATAGGCAATAATCAATAAAGCGATTGGAAGTGTAAATAAACCAAGTACCGACACTTGATACACAAAATATAAAATGATGAATGCGAGCACAAGCATCATGCCAAAAGCCGTTGTGAATTCAAACAAATTACTGACTGGTGCATGACCAGACGCCATCCATCTTGAAATAAAGTAACCAAATTGACTTAAAAAACCGATGATGGTGAGCGTAATACCGATAAGTGCCGCCTTATTTTTGCGCGGTCCATCAACTTTCTTTTTTCCTTTAATGGCACCACCAAAAAAAGGAACTGCCGCTAAATACAATAGAAAAGCTGCAAATAACAGGTTTTCACTGACTGCTGCCATCTAATCCTTCCCCCTTGCTTTTGCTGATACTTGTTGTATCAGGCAGTTCTTTTTGATCAACTGGCTGTTTGATGCCACTGTCACTTAGGATCACACCAAGATCAGACTTTAAGCCAAACCAGTTTTTGTTTGTGTGTCCTGCCACGAATACTTTTCCATCCTTTGCAGACAGCCAAATTCTTCTATGCTGCCAATACATCCCCTGCACGACACCAATCATGAAGATGATCCCGCCTACGATGAGCACCCCAAGAGTTAAATCTTTTCTCACCGTCAATCCCGTGACGTTTTTGGTTTCCACTCGATCAAACTTCATTTTATATAGGTTGTTATCAGAACCCTCAACTGTCTCTTGAATCGCCACAAAGCTTTTTTCACCTTTAGGCTTTTCAGGAGAAAACATTTCAAACACAAAAGCAGGATTATTCGGATTCCTTGTTTTCGTACTTGGCGTTCCATCATCGTCAAAATAAAAATCAGGGAGATAGCTCATCACTTTGACTTTGTAACCGCTACCAAGATCATATTCTGACTTAGGCTCCAGCAGATTAATCTTCACTGTTCCGAAAGATTTTTCAGTATCTTTACGAATCAGCTGAAAGACCATTTGATCGAGTTCATTTTGTTTAAAATCCACTTGATATAATGAGAAATGATCAAACTTGAGCGGTTCGTTCACTTTAATATCGTGTTCTGATACCTGCTTCAGCTTGGGCTTTTCACCAAACACAACTTCCCCTTCACGTTTGTATAAAGTGGCATCGGTTTTATAACTTTTCACTACTTGACCGTCGCCAGCTCTTTCAATCGCATTCTCAAACACTTCTTTTTCATTTTCAGTTTCATAGCGGTCAATTGAAAACGCATTATTTTTCAAAAAATATTGACCATCTGTGCCTGGAATTGGGGCAGTTTCACCCTCTCTAACCCACAGCGTTTCATCCACATACATGCCTGGGACAAACCGGAGCATTGATCCAATGAGAAAGATGATTAATCCAATGTGATTGACGTAAGGGCCCCAGCGTGAGAAGCGGCCTTTTTCCGCTAAAATATGTCCGTTTTCCTCTCGTACTCGGTAACGCTTTTGTTTCATTGCTTTCATGATGCCTTCATATGTATGCTGATCTAACGTTTTGTCTGTCTCACTGAACAGACGCTGTCTTCTCATAAAGCCTTCTTTTTTGATAACCCCTTGGTTTTTGAGTGCTCGATAAAGAGGAATAACCCGGTCGAGACTGCAAATGACAAGGGAGATTCCGATGGATGCAACTAGAGCTAAAAACCACCAAGAATTATAAAGATCATGGAATCCAAGTGTGTAATACAGCTTGCCAAACGATCCATATTGCTCTTCATAGTAGGTGGAAGCAGATGCACCTGGCGGAATAAATCGCTCCTGCGGAAAAATCGTTCCTAATGAGGAAGCAAGCAGTGTAATGACAATCAGCCACACACCCACCTTAACGGAAGAAAAAAAGTTCCATACTTTATCAACAATCGTTTTGTTGTATGTTTGCGAGCGTCTCGCACTGCCGTCGTATCTCATATCAAGCAGCTTTGAAGAGTTTTTCTCTTTAGCCGCAATAGGATTCCCGCAGGATTCACATAAAACAGTACCGATTGGATTAATATGTCCACACTCGCATTTTACCTCTTTCATTCTATGACCCCTTTGGTTTAATCAAATTCATATATTCATAGACATTGCGTTCTGTCATGGTTCCCTTTATGACTTTGATTACCTTGCCTTCAGGATTAATTAAAAATGTGGTTGGCAGCGGCGTAATATCATATGCCTCTGTCACTTGACGATCTTTGTCCATGGCAACAGGAAAATTCACGCCATAGGATTCCATAAAATTTTTCACGGCAATATTGGATTCCCCAACATTCACTGCAACAATTTCCACACCGCGATCCTTGAACACTTCATATTGATTTGCCATGTAAGGGAATTCTTGTTTACACGGACCACACCAGGTCCCCCAAAAATTAAGAAAGACGCCTTTGCCTTTTAAGTCCTTTAGTTCAATCCGTTCCCCATCCACAGATTGAAGGACAAAGTTTGGCGCAATAGATCCTTCTTTCACCCGATCCTGTTTGGCAAATACTGAGTTATACATGGTATAACATAATGCAGCAAGCATCACGAGGAGAATGCCCGTCCGTATGAAAAACCGTCTTTTTTTCATCTGAAGTACCCCTTCCCCATAGACATTCAGGTAAATTATAGCATTCTCCTTCTTTTGATGCTTCTTCATTTTTTGAAGTTTATGTGAAAATTAAAAAGCGCTTTTCCCGTGATCCGCAATCGCTCTCAGACGCTTCACTTCATGTGGAGACAATTCTCTGCGGTCTCCTGGTCTCATGCCTTCAATATGAAGGAACGCATATTGCTCTCTTTTTAGCTTTAGCACATCATGACCGATCGCTTCAAACATGCGGCGCACTTGTCTGTTTCTGCCTTCATGAATGGTTAATTGAACAATAGATGTCTGCTTTCGTTTATCAATCGAAAGCATTTTCGCACGGGCAGGTGCAGTTTTTTTATGATCTAACATAATCCCTTTTTCTAGCTTTCTCAGCAATTCCTTTGATGGGATTCCTTTTAGCTTCGCTGCATATGTTTTATCAATTTCGTATTTCGGATGCATGAGCTTATGGGCAAATTCCCCGTCATTTGTAATTAAAATCAAACCGCTCGTATCATAATCTAACCGGCCGATTGGATAAAGGCGCTGCGGGACGTCATCAAAGAAATCTGTGACCACCTTACGTCCTTTATCATCCTCGGCAGCTGAAATGACGCCGCGCGGTTTATAAAGCATAAAGTAAACCGGTTCTTCTCTTTCAAGCTTTAATCCGTTGACTTCAATTTTATCTGAAGAGCCCACTTTTACTCCGAGCTCTGTCACTGTTTGACCATTAACGGTAACTCGTCCTTCTTTAATTAATTCTTCTGCCTTTCGTCTTGAAGCGACGCCGGCATGTGCAATTACTTTCTGTAAACGTTCCATTTTGTCTTTCACCTCATGTACTATCTTACTTGCTTGACTTAAAACAAACAAGCATTCGTGGAAAAATAAGCGATTCGTCTGTTTAATTTCAGCTAAAAAGCAATTTCCCATCCATTGAAAGACAAAAAAGCGCCTCTTTAGGCGCCGCTAAATAACAAACTAACGATGATGACAGATGCAATGATTCCAATAAGGTCCGCTAACAAACCTACTTTCAGCGCATCTCCCATTTTTTTAATACCAACTGCCCCAAAATAGACCGTTAAAACGTAGAGAGTGGTATCAGTTGACCCTTGCATGACAGCTGCGAGCTGTCCGATAAAAGAATCTGGTCCATATGTTGCAATGAGGTCTGATGTCATGCCGAGTGCAGCCGTGCCAGATATCGGACGAATAAACGCAAGCGGCACCACTTCTGCCGGGAAGCCGATCGCTGTAAACACGGGTTTTAACAGGCCCATGACAAAATCAAGCGCACCAGACGCACGGAATATCGTAATAGCCACGAGCATGCCGACTAAATAAGGAATGATTGAAAAGGCAATTTGAATACCCTCTTTCCCGCCCTCGACAAATGTTTCATAGGTCGGTACCTTTTTAATGGTTCCCGCAATTAAAATTCCTGCGATGATCAGTGGGATCAAAGCAAGTGACAGCCAGTTAATAAATGACACGAGATCACCCCCGCCTGCTTCTGCGATAGTGGAAATAGCGATCAATTAGAATGGCACCAATGCCTGAAATGAGTGTCGCCAAAATGGTTGGCCCTACAATGTCTGTTGGCTGATCTGCACCATAGGTCATTCTAATCGCAATGACGGTTGTTGGCACGAGTGTGATAGAGGATGTGTTGACCGCTAAAAATGTAATCATGGACCGGCTTGCTTCATTTTTCCCGCCGTTTAATGCTTTCATCTGCTCCATCGCCTTAATCCCAAGCGGTGTAGCGGCATTCCCAAGACCAAAGAAATTCGCCATCAGATTGGACAAAATATATCCCATCGCAGGATGGTTAGGCGGAATTTCCGGAAATAGCTTTGAAATAAAGGGACGGCACAATTTACTAAAGAAATTTAACAAACCTGCCTCTTCTGCAATCTTCATCAGCCCGAGCCAAAAAACGAGGACACTAATCAGACCAATTGAAATGGTCACTGCTTCCTTTGATCCCTTAAATACAGCTTCGTTTACTTCCTCCATCGTTCCGTTGAACATCGCATACACAAGACCGATGACAGTGAGGAATACCCAAATTAGATTGACCATGAAGATCCGCCTATAGATGTCTGAAAGACAGACTTAAACATTTCTTGAAAGCTTTTTTGTGGCATTCGATTTCGTTTATTTTCATAAAAAATCGGTACTTGCTCGATCACCTGACCATCTAGAAAAAACGTCATTTTCCCTACAACATCCGGGATGGCTTCGGCGTTTTTTTTCCACTTTTTTTGAGGAGTAAGCATTTCCGTTTCAATTTCTACTAGTTTTTTCTCATCTTCATTTAAAAAATAGTCCACATCACGTTTGATAAATGCCTTTTTTTCGTAAAAGGTTCCCTTTAATGAAGCGAGTCTTCCTTTTTCAGCAAGTACGTACGTTTTATAGTGATCAAATGCATATTCAAACATAGAGATATGATCCTTCCAATCATCTGGCGCATTAATGGTCACAGCGATCAGCGCCGCATCTCCTTTTGCAGCTGTAGAGACAAGTGTGCGTTTCGCAAGCTTCGTATATCCCGTTTTCCCTCCAGTAGAATATTGATATAAACCAGTAAGGAGCTTGTTTTTATTTTTCCAATAACCCTCCATCGTTTTTGCTTTATAGAAAGTCGTGCCCGCAATTTTTTGATATTGTTTATGCTCCATGGCGTATTTTGTTAAGATGGCCATGTCATAGGCTGATGAATAATGATGTTTATGATCATCCAGTCCATGCGGATTTTGAAAATTCGTATTCTCCATTCCAAGTTCAGACGCTTTTTGATTCATCATAAAAATAAATCCTTCTAAGCTGCCGCCCACATGCTCTGCAATGGCAACAGCTGCATCATTTCCAGAACGCAGCATAAGCCCGTATGTCAAGTCTTCTAGGCTCACCTTCTGCCCTTCTTTTAAATAAATCGATGAGCCCTCTGCTTGAATCGCGCGCTTTGATACTTTGACGGTGTCTTTCATTTTCCCTGATTCAATGGCTAATACCGCCGTCATTATTTTTGTAATACTGGCGATTCTTCTTTTTTCATGCTCGTCCTTTCCAAATAGGACTCTGCCTGACTGTCCATCTATTAAAATGGCGCTTCTTGCACTCACCGATAATGACATATCTGCTTTGGCATGTGAGGAAAAGGGCAGTAAGAGTGTAAATAGAAGAAGGACTGCTGTTCCAATTTTTAAATAGGGCATGTTCATTCACGTCCTTGTCCGTTTTGTACAAGTGTATGCGCGGCTGAAAAAGTTATGATGCCTCGTCCATAAAAAAAAGCGTCTCTAAATGTAGAGACGCTTCAGACCGTAGACAAACCCTACCTTTACTTCAAGTAAAAGTGGGGTTTTCACTTATTTTGATAAAATTGATCAGTTACTTTACGCTGGACATGGCTCTTCCCATGTCCAGTTTGCTAATTTCTTAAGATTCATGGCAGCGAAAGTAAGCATCGCCTGCATCGAAACTTTTTTCAATCCTCGCAGTTTCGTCCAACGCATTCCATGCTTTTCTTTTGCATCCGCAAAAACGCGTTCAATCGTTTCTTTCCGTTTTGCATAGATGTTCTTATTCATTTCAGTGAGTCTCAGATGGTCTGCTTCGTCTAGGTAGTCCTGCCAAATATGTCGATGGATCTGTTTAGTGTGATTTTGACTTTGTGTACAGTTATCAAGAAACGAGCAGGATTTACACACCTCTGAATCAGACGCATATTGTTTATATCCCTCTCTAGTCGTTGTACGATAAGAGAGAATTTGCCCGTTTGGGCAAATGTAACAATCAAAATGTGCGTCATATACGTATTCATTCTTTTTCAAGTAACCAACTTTTGTTCTCGGGCGAGTGTAAGGCATGACAGGTCTTATCTCTTGATCCATTAAAAACTTGGCGATATATGGTGTTTTATATCCAGCATCCACTGCGACTACATTGGGTTTCCCGACTTTCTTTGTCACCTTTGATACGAGTGAATCTAACATACGACTATCATGAACGTTTCCGCCAGTGACCAGTGATCCTAAAATAAATCCTTTTGAATCACAGGCCGTATGAAATGAATAAGCAAATAACTTTTCACGTTCATCCTTTACATAGTAGCCACTCTCTGGGTCAGTTGTACTGACCTTGATTTCTTTTTTCTCTTCTTTATTCTGTAGGGGTAACGGCTTTTTTCCATGTTCCTCACGATCAACATTGATCTCCTCATGAAGCTGATTTTGATAATTTCTCGTTTCTACTCGAACAATTTTCTTTTCAAGTTTTTTCTTATTGGCGTTCGCTTTTACATGAGTTGAGTCAATAAAAGCGATAGATGGATCAACGAGACCTTTTTTCACCGCTTCTCTTAAGATTCGATAAAAAATTTGTTCGAATAAATCTGTATCATGAAAGCGTCTCACGTAGTTCTTACCGAAGGTAGAAAAGTGCGGAATTTTCTCAGAAAATCCATACCCAATAAACCAACGATAAGCAACATTGGTTTCAATTTCTTTAATGGTTTGACGCATGGAGCGAATGCCGAATAGGTATTGGATCAAAACCATTTTAATAAGAACAACGGGATCCACACTTGGTCTGCCGTTATCAGAACTATAATGATCTTTGACAAGATCATAAATGAAATCAAAATCAATCACTTGATCAATTTTTCGTACAAGATGATCTTCAGGCACTAATTCATCTAAGGCCACGACTTCTAATTGATTTCTTCTTTCTTCTTCACGTTTCGATAACATGTTCATCCCCCACAGAAATGTGTTATTACCCTTATTATACAAAAAAGCTTGTAGACTTTGTCTACAAGCTGAAGCGTCTCTAAATGTAGAGACGCTTTTTCCTCTTGCTATACCATTTTCATTTGCTGATGAGATGTCGTATATTCTAGCTCTTCTCTCATCGCTAAAAAATCTTTTTCTAATGAAGAAAATAATCGTTTGATCTCAGCGGATACTTCATGGTGGAAAACAATGCTGCTTTTTCCTGTATACGCGGAACGGCTGTCTTCATACCATGTATCCTTTTTCGGCGTGAAAAACTCTTCAATACATTGATGATAAATACGGTGAAGCGTCTGCTGCGCGGCTTGCTGCGGGAATGTCTGCTGCTGGCTGATTTTCCTGCAAACTGCCGCTGCATCCTCGCTGTACACTGCAAGCTTCCGTAATGTATTCAATATGTCACAATAATAGGCTTCCGCTTCAGGGTTTAAGCGTTTCATACTTGATAAGGTAGCTTCATTCAGAAAACCATTCATTTCAGTTGCAACCTTTGATAAAAAGACGCCTGCTTGATCAACTTGAGCCTTTACATTCATATGTGCCATTTGTTTTGTGTTTACCTTCCCCTCATGGCTTTATGACCATTTTATCTGACATCAATAGATGTTAGACCTAATATCTTTTTTATATTTTATCATACCTTTTTCATTCTTTTGAACTATTTTATCTCTTCAAATGTTTGATTGAAGTTTTCAAAAAATAGATCAGCTTCTTCTTGTACACCATCTGCTTCTACATTCTCTGGAAGCGGCGGTAATTCATCCAATGCCTTTAAGCCAAACTGCTCTAAAAAGGTCGGTGTTGTCCCATAAAGAATTGCTCGCCCAGGTCCATCGGCACGTCCAACTTCACAGAGCAGTGCTTTGGCTACTAAACTATGTAGCACCCGCTCTGATTTGACTCCTCTAATTTCTTCCACCTCACTGCGTGTGATCGGCTGTTTATAAGAAACGATTGCGAGTACTTCAAGCGCTGCCTGAGACAAACCTTTGGATGGGGTCTCGACTAATTTTTTCAAATAAATACTGTATTCTTTTTTCGTCAGCAGCATATAAGAATCTGCATATTCAATGAGCTCAATTCCTCGTTCTTGTTTTTGATATTCTTCCTTTACGGCAGACATCATGTCGAGTAACGCTGCCTCTTCTACTTCAAGAACAGACATGAGCTGTTTTTTTGTTAAGCCTTCGTCACCTGCTGCATAAAGCAGCGCTTCTATGATGGCTTTCCAATTCACGATATCAAGCGTCATGAATCGTTTCACTCCCTATTATATAAATGTCTTCAAAGTTTCCTTCCTGCTCTAACATGATTTGATGACTTTTCATCAATTCAAGAACAGCAAGAAACGTCACGACAAGGTGCTCCTTTTGATCATGTTGAAATAGAGTCATGAAATTGGTGCGCTTTTTCGTTTTTCTTAAATGGTTCATAATCTCATTCATTTTGTCTTCAATCGGAATTTCTTGTCTTGTAATCCTAGATGGTGCTGGTTTCGTTATTTTTTTTCGGTTCAATACCTTTTGGAACGCACCTAACATATCATACACCGTGACATGCAAGTTTGTGTCCTTCGCTTCCGATTCTTTTGCAAATTCGCTTAAATCACTCGGGGGTTTTGTAAAGGCATTTTGCCTTTCTTCCTCGCGTTCCTTTAGTTCTTGTGCTGCATCTTTATACTTTCGGTATTCAATGAGTTTACCAATCAGTTCTTCTCGAGGGTCCTCTTCTTCTTCAAGCAGGTCTTCATCAAATAGCTCTTCCTCTTGTTTCGGAAGGAGCATTCTGCTTTTAATGCTCAGGAGGGTTGCAGCCATCACCAAATATTCACTTGCCACATCAAGTTCAAGCTCCCTCATGGTGTGGACATATAATAAATACTGCTCCGTAATTTTAGCAACGGGAATATCATAAATATCAATTTCCAACCGGTTGATTAAATGTAAAAGCAAGTCCAAAGGACCTTCAAACGAATCTATTTTCACCTGATATTCCAGCATTTTTTCTCACCATTTCTACTGTCTTCTAAGTACCGTTTCACCGGCTAACCTTTAGTATAAGACAGGATAAAGCTCTCGTCCAATATAATTTCGACCATGATGTCCTAGGCAAAATGAGAAAAACATTGGATTCGCCCATACCACTCAGGGCATTTATACATAGAATACCATTGTAAACAGAACTGATGAAAAAGGAGGCCGTATCATTATGGGAGATGGCTATAACTTTGGCGGAGGTTTCGCGCTTATTGTCGTGCTTTTCATCTTGCTGATCATCGTTGGCGCGGCTTGGGTTTATTAAAGAAACAGAGCGTCCTTTCACGAAGGGCGCTCTTTCTTCTTTTCTTTTCAATATGTTAGACTGAGAGTGGAAAAGGAGATGACCACTGTGTATCCTGAAGCGTACGTGGCTTTTTTACATGAATTTCATACGACAAGAGATTATTTTGAGTGTCATGAAATTCTTGAGGAATATTGGAAGGAAGACCCGCCTGAGCAGCGCAAAGAATATTGGGTTGGCTTCATTCAGCTTGCCGTTGCTTTGTATCATCAAAGACGGGGAAATGGAAAAGGAGCAAAACGGCTCATTTCAAATAGCCTCCACTTGCTGGAAGCAAACCGGCCGGTATTATCGAACCTCGGTCTGGATGATGAGGCGTTTCTCATACTTCTTAGAACGCTGAAGAAGAAAATGGCTGAAGATATGTCATACGAAAGTGTGATGCTCCCGATTAAAGATAAAGCGCTTCTGTTTCTATGCCAAGAAATGGCTCAAAAAGAAGGACTGACCTTTGGCCAGGAGAGCAACTTATCCCACACATTTTTGATCGAAAAACATAGACTGCGCGACCGAACAGATGTATTACTTGAACGAAAAAAGCAAATCGAACGTAAAAAAAGCAGAGGACTGTAGCCTCTGCTTTTACATGTGTGATATTTAGTTTGTTTCGCTGTGACACTTATGAAAGAAGCCTTGCGTTAATTCATTTGGAATGAGTGTTTTGGTTTTGAATACCTCTTCCACGGCTAATACCATTTCCTTGCCGATTCCTTGATCACGATGGGATGGATTCACACTAATATGCTCGATTTGTACTTGGTCGTCTGTTTTCAACACACCAATGGCACCAACGATATCCTCGCCATCTTTCCAAAGGAACAGCTGCCGATTTTCATCCATTTCATAAGACTTCATCGTCTGCTGAAGCTGTTTGACGTCTTTCTCACCCGGCATGAAGGAAAGTAGCCCCATGGCAATTTTTTCAAAAGACCTCTTATAACGAATTAACATATATACCCCTCAATATTCAAATTATCCTTATGTCCAGCAAATGTCTCACGAATCATTTGCTCATCACACATTATAAACATTTTTATACCGTTTTTAAACTCTTTTTCACTAAATTAACGAAAGGTACGATTGAGATTCGCCATTTCAATGGCAGCTGCAGCCGATTCGCTGCCTTTATTTCCAGCTTTTGTGCCGGCTCTTTCGATGGCTTGTTCAATGGATTCTGTTGTTAGTACACCGAAGATAATCGGTACACCTGTTGACATGGCACTTTGAGCAATTCCTTTAGCGGCTTCATTACAAACATAATCGTAGTGAGTTGTTGCGCCCCTGATTACAGTTCCAAGTGTAATGACAGCATCGTATTTCTCTGTTTCAGCTAGTTTTTTTGCCATGTACGGAATTTCAAAAGCACCCGGTACCCACACAACATCAATATCGTCACCGTTCGCTCCGTGTCTGAGCAATGTATCTTCTGCTCCGTCAAGCAGTTTACTTGTAATAAAGTCATTAAATCTCGCGACGACAATTGCAAATTTTAGTCCTTCTGCTACTACATGCCCTTGTATTGTATTCATATGTTGATCATCCTTTTTTGTGATTTTTTATTTTGTTTCGATAGAAGCTGTTTCTTTATGATTTAAATAGGTCTGTAATGCTTCTATTGTCAGCATTTTTAAACCGTGCTGTTTTTGGATTTTTTTTAGTTCTGGAACCCGCGCCATTGAGCCATCTACATTCATAATTTCACATATGACACCCGCTGGCTCTGATCCTGCCAGTTTCGCAAGATCTACCGCTGCCTCTGTATGACCTGGTCTTTCTAGTACGCCGCCTTCTTTTGCAATGAGCGGAAATACATGACCTGGGCGGGCAAATTCTTCTGGTGTTGCGTCTTTATTTAACATGGCAAGCATGGTCATAGAGCGCTCAAAAGCACTAATACCAGTCGTCGTTGTCACATGATCGATGCTCACAGTAAAAGCTGTATGGTGTGCATCTGTATTTTGTTCTACCATTGGATGCAGGTTCAGATGTTTAGCAATCGACGCTTGAACCGGTGTACAAATGAGGCCTCTTCCATATAAAGCCATAAAGTTAATCACTTCAGGCGTGGCATGCTCAGCAAGTGCCACAAAATCTCCTTCGTTTTCTCTGTCTTCATCATCCACAACGATAATGATTTCTCCTTCTTTTAGAGCGTTTACTGCTTCTTCTACTGAATGATACATACAATCGCCTCCTAGAATCCGTGCTCTTTTAAAAATGATGGGGTCAATCGAGATGGCTGCTTTTCGCCTTGTTCTTTTGTTAAAAAGCGATAGATGTATTTACCGATCATGTCACACTCTATATTCACAGTCTCTCCCATAGATTTAGTCGGGAAAATAGTTCCTTCAAGCGTATGAGGAATAATAGAGACTGTGACGTGTGAATCTTGCAAATCGAAAATGGTTAAGCTGACACCATCTATTGCAATCGAACCCTTTTGCGTGAGCATATCTGTGAGGGTCTTGTCCATCTCTAAATCATAGTAAATGGCATTACTTTTCTTTTGTATTCGGGTAATGACTGCCGTCCCGTCAACATGGCCTGAGACAAAATGACCGCCGAACCGTCCATTCGAGGACATGGCCCGCTCTAAATTCACTGGACTGCCTGATGTCAGCTGATCCAGTGATGTCGCTTTGACCGTCTCTGGCATCACATCTGCTGCGAACTGTGCTTTTGTAAAGCTTGTGACTGTAAGACATACACCATTGATCGCTATACTGTCTCCAAGGTGAACATCTTCTAGCACACGGCTGCACTGAATGACAATTTCCATGGCATCTGCTGACTTTTTGCTTAATGACTGAACGGTGCCTACTTCTTCAATTATCCCCGTAAACATGTGATCCTCCCTTTCTTTTCATTTGTATTTCTCACTTTTAAAAAAAGCGATGTTAGGGACATGTGATCGATTGAGCACCTTCGTCGCTTTTTATGGTCCATACAAGGTAGATGAGGGATCACCTAATAAACACTGCATGCCAGTCTATTCACTACATGTACATACAGAAAGCCCCGGAAAAAATTCCGGGGCTTTGGCTTTTTTGCATCAGAAATAAAACTATGATCAACAAATATTTTTCGTTCATAGCTTTCTTTATCCTTCTCCCATCCAGACTTTCACTGTCGGCTTCAGTTTTTCACTGAATCAACCGTTAATAAATTAACGGGTCACGGGCTGTAAAGCATTTGCTTTATTACCGTCGGTCGGGATTTTCACCCTGCCCCGAAGGATACAATCGATATTTAGCTGTCCTTAGGGGATATTATAGCGATCCTTGTTGGCAAATGCAACAATCAAGATTTTTCACAAAAAAAAGACTCCTTATAGGAAAGGAGACTTGTTAATTAACGACTTTTACTACTTTTATAAGACCATCTATTCTTTTTTCATTACTAAAGTAGGCTTTAATACGATCGCCTTTCTTCAAGTCGGCCACATCATCTTCGAATTTCTTTCCATTAAAAATGATTTTCGTGCCGTTTTTTGCTTGACCGTAATATTCATCTCCGTCAATTTTCGTAATGGTATATTCATAGATGGTATAATCTTTATCATTATTTGTTAAGCTCTCACCAATGGCTGTTGGCACATCTTCAATTTTCATGCCATTCATGTATAAATAACCTACGCCTAAAAAAAGCAGTAAAACAAATAAAATGGCCATTTTCAATTTAATTTTCCCCATATTTAGAACCTCCATCATCTGCACTTCGCCTATTTGTATGTTTTATTCCTTCTTTTGTTGAAATAAAACCAAAAGAGCTGATTTCCATTAATGGTTACTTATATAACGATTGAGATGGACCTTTGGTTCCACCTTTTCATCATTACATATGTTACGAATATGCGTTCTTTATTAAGGGGGTCTCTTTCCTCTTTATCAGTTAGCAAGGTACACATCATTGATGATCATCTTTTTTCGAGTGCGAATAAATCTTCCTCTAACAATTGTGATCTCTGAACAGCGATGTTTCGGCTGTCACGAACCCCTTGATTATAATAGTAGCTTCCAAGATTTTTTGTGATAAATTCTAGTATATTGATGGCTGCTAATTCACCAATTTCTTCTTCTCGTTCTTCGGCAAAATAACGCTGAATGGCAATCATCATTTGATTTTTTTCTTCTTTTGTTAATGGTTTCAAATTATCTCCTGCTTTCTTTCAGCATGACCACGCTTTTTTGATTTGTACTGACAATGTGGTGACACCCACAAATACGAATGTTTGTTCCCTTATCATATCACAAAATCGAATTTTGTCCATCACTGACCTAAAAGAAAAAGCGTATTTTGATATTTAGTTCAAATTACGCTATCACTCTTATTGAAGGAGGATGCCATAGCATGTTGTCCATTTTATTTTAATATGGAAAGTATCGTCGCTACAGAATGATCTACAAATGAACGCTCTGGACGAGATTTCATGAGAACGGTCAGTCCTATGAAAGAAACGACCAGTGTTTGTGCTAAAGCTTTCGCATTCAGGCTGCTTTTGAGCTCACCCGAGCGAATACCTTGAACAATTCTTTCTTCGAAAATGACGGAAAGATACATCTGATGCTCTCTTGTCAGAATTTCAAATTTCTCTTCGTGTGGCGCAAGTTCCACTATTGTATTGATGCAAAAACATCCTTTACTCGGACCATCTCTATATTCCTCTTCTACTAAATCTGCAAATAATGCATGAAATGCTTCCTTGACAGAAAGATTGTTTTGAAGTTTTGTTCGAATATGGGCAGCATGCTGCTTTGTGTATTTGCGTAATGCAGCCTCAAATAATTCCTCTTTATCTCCAAACGCTGAGTATAAACTTGGCCGCTGTATTCCCATTTTTTCAGTCAAATCGCTTAATGTAGTGGCCCTATACCCTTTTTCCCAAAAAAGCACCATTGCCTCATCCAACGCTTTTTCCTTGTCAAATTCCCGTTGTCGAACCATCAGTAATTCCTCATTTCAACATTAAAATTTCTTCACAAAGTCAGGCATCTATTTTTTGATATTATTCTCTATTTGATTACCAATCGGTACATTATAATTTTATTTTATCGATGTACGATTGTCAAATTGTCTTCCTCTTTCAAAATGAAAGTATTGACTTTAAAATGTTTTGTTGGTTATCCTTAACAGGAATCATAATATACTGATCGGTATATTATACTTTTTAGTACAAAAGGAGACGATGACATGCATGGTGAAAGAAAAAACACTCCCATTGAACATCTTGATTTGGAAACGGCTCATTTACAAAACAAACCGAAACAAGCGATGACTCGCTATATGGCTCTGCTGTTTGCGTCAGCCTGCGGGATGGCAGTTGCAAACATATACTTTGCACAACCGTTATTAGACTCCCTCGCATCCGAGTTTGGTATCACCTATTCATCCATTGGCATGGTCATTACGATTACTCAACTTTGTTATGCACTAGGACTGCTACTGATCGTACCACTTGGTGATCTGTTTAATCAAAGGCGGCTCATCATGGCTCAGATGCTAGTATTCGTGTTATCTCTGATTCTAGTCGGCATCGCCCCTACTGCCACCGTCCTGTTCATAGGGCTGGCTGCCGTCGGCATGCTTGCTGTGGTCACTCAGGTACTCGTAGCGTTCGCAGCTACATGGGCTGCCCCTGAAGAACGAGGCCGTATCGTGGGCTTGGTTCAAAGTGGCATTGTGATTGGTATTCTTCTCGCACGAACGTTTGCTGGTGTACTAACCGATCTCGCTGGCTGGAGGTCAGTCTATCTCGTGTCTGCCGTTATGATGCTCATTATAACCGGCGTGTTATACCGGTATCTCCCGCGTGCTCACAGCAAGAGAGCGTCTATATCCTATATGAAGCTGCTCGCTTCAATGTTTATATTGTTCAGACAAGAACGAATCCTTCGCATCCGAGGCATACTGGGTTTTCTGATCTTTATCGTGTTTGGTACGTTGTGGACTTCACTCGTGCTGCCTCTCAGCAGCTCGCCACACAATCTTTCACATACGGCGATCGGTGCATTTGGTCTTGCCGGAGTTGCCGGGGCATTAGGCGCTGCCCGGGCTGGAAGCCTTGCTGATCGAGGTTTAGGACAATTAACAACTTTTATAGCTCTTGTCCTATTATTCATTTCATGGTTTTTTATCTATTTAACAGAATATTCACTCATTTTATTAATCATCGGTATTATCATTCTTGACCTATCTGTACAAGCTGTACATGTGACCAACCAAAGCATGATTTTCACAGTGCTGCCTGAGGCGAGAAGCCGGCTCACTGCTGCTTATATGATTTTTTACTCCATCGGCAGCGCGACTGGTTCCATTGCTTCCACCAGTATATACGCAAACAATGGCTGGGGCGGAGTATGTTTATTTGGCGCCTCTGTCAGCGCCATTACCCTTTTATATTGGTTCATCACCTACCGCCTCACGGAACAAATAACCGTAAAATCAGATTGATAATAAAAAACACCGCGTTTAAGCGGTGTTTTGGATTAAGGATTAAGCATCGAAAACTTCGACTTTTTCCATTCCTTGACCTTGTTCCATATCTAGAACAGCCTCGATACCAGATGTTACTTTGCCAAAAACAGTGTGAACACCGTTTAAGTGCGGCTGCGGGTCATGGACGATAAAGAATTGGCTGCCGCCCGTGTCTTTACCAGCATGCGCCATTGATAATGAACCTCTTTCGTGTTGATGTGGATTCCCTTCTGTTTCACATTTAATTGTGTAACCAGGACCACCAGTTCCATTACCGTTTGGATCGCCGCCTTGGCTTACGAAACCAGGGATGACGCGGTGGAATTTCAGTCCATCGTAGAAGCCTTCATTCGCTAATTTTTCAAAGTTTGCTACTGTACCAGGAGCAGCCTCTGGATATAGTTCAAACTCAAGTTTCTTACCATTCGTTAGTTGTATGTATCCTTTTTTCGCCATTTTTCACATTCTCCTTTCAGGTTAAACAACGCTCATTATAGCACATTTTTGGTCATGTTAAACATCCTCTGCTCTTTGATTGTGATTTACCTCTTTTCTTAGGATTGATACAATAGAAGAGCTTGATCCTTTTTTCCTATTAAATTGGTGACAGAATGAGCAACATGTCTTTATTTTTTGGAAAAGGAAAACATCTTAAAAAGAAAATTGAAACGTCGAATCGATTTGTTACGTCTATATGATGGAGTACATTTCTTTACGTGTACTCAAAAGATGAGTTTCTCTTGAAAGAGGAACCCTTTCGACTTGAAGGAGGTCAACATGTTTAAAAAATCAATGCTTAGTATGATGGCAGCGCTCCTTTTCCTCATTGGTGCGCCAAAAGTCAGCTTAGCGGATGCAGCTGTCGGCGATGTCATCGTCACACTTGGGCAAGACTTAACTCCGGCTGATCGCCAGAAGGTGCTTGACGAGTTGAATCCACCTGAAAATGCGACAAAAATTGAAGTAACCAATAAAGAAGAGCATGAATATTTAGGAAAGTATATCCCCCGTTCTTCTATCGGAACGAGAGCATTATCATCTTCATCGATCACCATAGAAAAATCAGGTACTGGTCTGACTGTGGATACTCATAACATCAAGACCATTACAGATGAGATGTATTTAAATGCTTTAATGACAGCCGGTGTCAAGGATGCCAAAGTTGTTGTGACTGCACCGTTTGAAGTCTCTGGTACAGCCGCACTGACGGGTTTATTAAAGGCCTATGAAGTGTCTAGCGACAAAGCCATTCCAGAAGATGTGAAGCAGGTAGCAAACGAAGAGCTTGTGACAACGTCTAAATTGGGTGACTCCATCGGGAAAGACAATGCTTCTGCCCTTATCGCAAAAATTAAGGATGACATTGCGAAAAATGGTGTCCCTAAAACAACAAAAGAAGTAGAAGAAAAAGTGGATCAGGCTGCTTCTGATTTAAACTTAAATCTAACGCAAGAGCAAAAGGATCAACTTGTTTCACTATTCAATAAAATGAAGAACATCAATATCGATTGGAACCAAGTAGGGTCTCAAATCGATAAAGCAAAAGACAAGATTACGAAATTCATAGAATCAGATGAAGGGAAAAACCTACTTCAAAAGATTTGGGATTTCTTTGTCTCCATTTGGAACGCGATCGTCTCTGTATTTACTGGAGGAAAATAAGTCATCATAAAAAGCTGCCTGTACATCAGGCAGCTTTTTTTACGTAGATGATTTTACTTTTGATTGATAAGGTAAATCAAGTTTGACAATATCCGCATATGTTTCGCGTTCAACCACAAGCTGCGCTTCCCCGTCTTCTACAAATACAACAGCCGGGCGCGGGATACGGTTATAATTATTTGACATACTGTAGCCGTAGGCTCCGGTACAAAAGACCGCTAATAAGTCTCCTTGTGATAACTCTGGCAGATCGATATCCCAAATAAGCATATCTCCACTTTCACAGCATTTCCCTGCAATGGAAACCGTTTGATCATGCGATTGGCTCATTTTGTTGGCACTTGCCGCTTCATATTTCGCTTGATATAAAGCTGGACGAATGTTGTCACTCATTCCCCCATCTACCGCAACATAATCGCGAATACCAGGTACGTGTTTTGATGAACCGATCGTATAAAGCGTTGTCCCTGCATCTCCAACAAGAGAGCGGCCTGGCTCAATCCAAATCTCCGGCATATCAAACTCATAGCGTGTCACGTTCTCTTTTACAGCTTGGATAATTTTCTCGACGTATTCTGTCGCAGGAAGTGGTTCATCTTCTTCTGTATAACGGATACCAAAGCCGCCGCCTAAGTTTAACACAGTCGAAATAAAACCAAATGATTCTCTCCATTCATCCAGCTTCAAAAAGATCTTGTCTGCTGCAAGGACAAAACCAGCTGTATCAAATATTTGTGAACCAATATGGCAATGTACGCCTAAAAGTTCGATCACTTCTGATCCAAGCACTTGTTTCACCGCTTCATCTGCTTGTCCATTGTGAAGGTCAAAACCGAATTTGGAATCCTCTTGGCCAGTTGTAATGTAATCATGCGTATGCGCTTCGACACCTGGTGTGATACGCAGCAGTACTTTCACCTTTTTTGAGAGCTCTTGACCAAGCTCTTCAATGAGTTTCATTTCGTAAAAATTATCTACGACGATACAGCCGATCTCTTGCTCTAACGCCATTTTTAATTCATCTCTGCTTTTATTGTTGCCATGGAAATGAATTTTTTCTACCGGAAACCCGGCGCAAATGGCTGTGTGAAGCTCCCCGCCTGATACGACATCAAGAGATAATCCTTCTTCCTTAGCAAGCTGAAACATTGCGATGGAGGAAAATGCTTTACTCGCATATGCTACCTGCGCTTTTAACTCTTCTTCTATAAATGCTTTTTGAAAGCTTTTTGCACGCTCCCGTATTAAAGCCACATCATATACATAAAGTGGTGTCCCATACGTTTCAGCTAAAGAAACGGCATCAACACCACCAATTTCTAAATGACCGAGTTCATTTTGTCTGCAAGTGCCGTGTAAATACAATGTCATTCCCTCTTTCTCCGCCTCGGCTGAAAAAAGACAGCTGCGTGAGCTGCCTTTTTGCCGTTTCTCAAAGTTAAAAATACAATATCACAATCTTCAGCCACTTTCAATGAGCGTTAAGAATTTGGCGGAATTTTTGATCTGTTTTGAGGGTGAACAATGCTTGGCCTTACTTTTGAGCCAGGTACAGACGTCCGAATCAGCACTTGCCACAAAGCCTTCCCGTTAAAAGGAAGAAATGGCCACATATAAGGCGTCTGCAATGAACGAATGGATGTTAAGTAGATGAGTAACAACGTAAAACCAATGATGAGTCCATTCAGCTTAAAGATCGCCACGAGCGCTAATATGATGAGTCGTACAATCTTATTGGCGACACTCAGCTCATAGCTTGGGGTAGTAAATGTACCAATTGCCGCTAGTGAGACGTATAAAATGACCTCTGGTGTAAATAAACCGACATCAATGGCAATTTGTCCAATTAAAACAGCCGCAATCAGCCCCATGGCGGTCGACAATGCAGTTGGCGTATGAATCGCAGCCATCCTTAAAAACTCCACTCCAAAATCAGCTAGAAACACTTGTAAAATCACAGGAATATGGGACGGTTTGTTAAAGCCAATATAGCTTAAATTATCTGGCAGAAGACTTGGTTCAAGGATAAACAGAAACCAAATCGGTAAAAGAAACGTTGAACATAAAATGCCTAAAAAGCGTACCCATCTTAGGAACGTACCAACTGCAGGTGCTTGGCGGTATTCTTCTGCATGTTGAACGTGGTGAAAAATGGTGGTTGGCGTAATGATGACACTAGGAGATGTATCCGTGATGATGATGACATGCCCTTCTAGTATATGGTTAGCGGCGACATCTGGACGCTCGGTGTAACGTACAAGGGGAAAGGGATTGTATCCTTGTTTAATAATGAATTCTTCAATTGTTTTATCAGACATCGTCAGCCCGTCGACTTTGATTCCTGACACTTCTTTCTCTATGATATCGACAAGATCTGGGTCCGCAATATCTTCAATGTAGCAAACACATACATCCGCTTTCGAACGTTCGCCTACTTTGAGCATTTTGTATCTCAGTTTTTCATCTCGCACCCGTCTTCGTATGAGTGCTGTATTGACAATAATGTTTTCAACAAAACCGTCTCTTGCGCCCCGGACAACCTTTTCTGTATCCGGCTCCTCTGGCATTCTGCCAGGATAGCTTCTGACATCAATGATAAATGCGTAGTTTTCACCTTCAACTACAACTGCCACAAGGCCCGACAGCACTTGGTCTACCGCTTCATCAAGTGTTTCAACCTTTGAGACCTGCTGATTGACAAGACGATTCTCAATCACACGGGCCATGTCATCAGATTCAGGTTCGTTGTCATTGATTTCAACTAGCTCTTTTAATAAGTAGATGACATACTGTGTGTCACATAGTCCATTTACATAGTAAAGTTGGATTTCCTGATCGTGTATATAAATTTTTCGCACGCCAAGGTCAAAGCTGAGACCCATTCCGACATTTTCTTTAAAGTAATCTTCATTTTTCTTCGGATCTCGGTACACGTTCACCTTGTCTTTCTTCATGGAAACCACTCCTTTCTAAAATTAATTCAACCGCTTTCATTGTAATTGGAGATCCTTTGCTCAGATCATCTTTCCGTCCCATTTTGCCAATATCTCCAATTCCAACAACAAACGGAAGATCGAGCGAATCAAGACAATACACGGTATCTCCGCTCATTTTATGAGGTTCCATCTCAGGAAGACCATGCTTGTCGACACCGTATTCTGTCAGTTCACCCTCCCGGTCAATGGAAACATGAACCTTTGTCCATTCAGCTTGATGCGTTTTGGATGCAACGGCGATCGCCCCAATGACTTCAATTTCAGGATGACGCGCCACATGCTTCATCGCTATCTCCCCTGTTCCTTCACCTGTCAGGCCAGAATCATCAAACATGACAAACACTGGATCATTCGGCGTTTTTAAAATCATCTGCACAAGTTCAGGTCCTGTTCGTTTGCTTGGATTTCCTTTTGAGCTGGAAATACATCGCCCGCCGACATTTTTAGCAGCAAGCTCAATGGTTTTGGCAGCATATATATCTCCGTCTGTCACTAAAATGACTTTCCGTCTTTGCGCCATATTAGGTTATCCTTTCGGTTTAAAGATAAGAGCGATAATAAATGAGAATAAAATCGCAGCTGAAATTCCAGCAGAAGTTAATTCAAAAATACCGATCCCGATTCCGATGAACCCGTGTACATCTGCCTGATGCATCGCCCCATGAAGTAAGCTATGACCAAAGCTGACGATTGGTACGGTTGCGCCCGCACCCGCAAATTCAATAAATTTATCATAAATACCGAAACCGTCTAAGATGGTACCCGCCACAACAAAAGTGGTCATGACATGTGCAGGCGTAAGTTTGAGTATGTCTAGTAAAAGCTGGCCAATGACGCAAATAAGTCCGCCTGCAACAAAAGCGATAAGATAATCCATTAGCTCTCTCCTCCTGCACGCTCAAATACGACACCGTGCGCAATGGTTGGAATGGTCTCTTTTTGCTGAACCATCATTGGACTAAGAAGCGCTCCGGTTGCCACAACGAGTACTCTTTGCAGATTTCCTGCTTTCATTTCTTGAAAAATGTGACTAAATGTCACAACAGCTGAACAAGCACAGCCGCTCCCACCAGCGAATACATTTTGATCGGGTGTATAGATGATTAAACCGCAATCATCATGCTTCCTCCCAAGCTGAATGCCTTCTTCCTTCAGAAGATCCTTTAAAATTGGTGAACCAATACCAGATAAATCCCCTGTTAAAATCAGATCGTAATCGTCCACCGTTCTTCCAAGGTCTTCTAAATGCTGCTTGATGGTATCTGCCGCTGCCGGAGCCATGGCCGATCCCATGTCAAATGGATCTGTAATTCCAAGATCCATCACCCTGCCTACTGTAGCGCTTGTAATTTGAATTGGAGAGGTCTCCTGGCTAATAATAACGGCCCCGCTCCCAGTGACGGTACTTGTGGCTGTATCTGGTTTTTGTCCGCCGTATTCTGTTGGATTACGAAATTGGCGTTCTGCCGTTGCATTATGACTGCTTGTCGCTGCAATGGCTCTATTGGCAAAACCGCCATCAATGAGTGCTGACGCAATGGCGACCGATTCCATTGAGGTTGAGCATGCCCCAAACAAACACAGAAACGGGATTTTCAGTTCTCTTGCCACATAGTTTGCTGTGACGTTTTGATTGAGTAAATCTCCTGCCAGCAATAGATCAATATCGCTTTTTTGCAAATTTGCTTTTGATAAAGCACTGGATATCGCATCTTCCATCAGTTTTCTTTCAGCCATTTCCCAGTTCTTTTGATCACAATGCATTTCGTCATACGTTTTATCAATTAAATGACCAATTGGCCCTTCTTTTTCTTTCGGCCCTGCAGCTGTTCCCTCTGCATTGACGTAAAGCTTGTGCTCAAAAACCCAAGATTGTTTACCTGTTAGTTTCATGTTTCATTCCTCCTACGAAAACATCTTTTCCAAGACGTATCGAATGATCCCTACGACATATGCCGAGACGACACCAAATACAATGACGTTCCCAGCGAGCTTAAACATATTGGTGGCAACCCCTAAAACAAGCCCTTCACTTTTATGCTCAAGGGCAGCGCTTGTCATACTGTTTGCAAATCCTGTCACCGGAACAGCCGATCCCGCTCCAGCAAACTGGCCGATTCTATCGTAAATACCGATACCAGTTAATATAGAAGAAATTAAAATGAGAGTCGCCACTGTTGGGTTCCCTGCTGTTTTTTCATTAAAATCAAAAAAGTGAATATAGAAATTTTGCAGCCCCTCACCTATGGCACAGATCAATCCACCAACAAGAAAAGCCTTGATGCAGTTGAGGACATAAGGAGGTTTAGGCTGATACGTTTTCACCTTAGATGGATAGTTCTCTTTTAAACTCGACACGGTTGTTCCCTCCAAATTTTTAAATATAAATCAGCCAATGGAATAGTGAACCAAATACTTTACCTAAGACAATGGCCATGAGAAGCAAAACAATTTTCCCGTCCATTCCAATTCTTTTCGTTAATATAGGAAGCACATTTAATACTTCAGTCAGCGCAGCTGCAAGCATGCCGATGAAAATGCCAGCCAATAGACCGATTGGGAGCGCCAGCCATTTGGATAAATGCAAATGCAGTTCGCTCAAGGTTGCCCAGCCGCCAACGACCGCCCCGGTGATGACAGCTGCCTCGTATCCTTGTATGAAGCGCTGCGTTTTCGTTAATTGCATTAAACGAGGGATGATGCCAAGTACTGTGAGAAATGCCACAAATCCTGCTCCTACCGTTAAACCGCCGCCAAGTCCAACTAACACGACAAAAAGCCACTTACCGATCATGGATATCTTTCATTGTCTCTTTATTTTCTTTAAGGGCGACATAATGATCGAGATCGAGCTGATATTTAAACATCTCCACTTCGAGCGGACTTGGTTCTTCATTTAAACGCTTTTTAAATACATGATTGAAAAATAAAATCATGCCAAAGCCTAGTCCGAAGCTATATGGAATTTGCAGTAAATAAGGATGCTCAACCGTTTGACCTGTGATCATTTCATATAGACGGATATGAACAAGCCGCATACTGACATCCTCGTGGAAATTCATAATGGCAAGCGCCGCTCCAACAAATAATAAGAGCCACACAAACACAAATAAAACGGGAGAAAGCTGGCGTTTGCCTGTATCAATTTCAACAATGGCTTCAGCGCCTCCGACGGTTTGAATGTCGATATCTGGCCATGATTTTTTGATCGTTTTGACCACATGCATGATATCAAGAACGGCGATGTGACGATCTTTTTTACTGACATGATATATCGGCATCTTGCTAAGTTTTTGCACAGCAAACTCATCACCAGTGATTTGGGCGATATCTTCTAAATAAATGAGCTGATCATTACCGGTCTTAATGCGATGGCGCAGCCGAAGAAAGATTTGTCCGTCCATCCAAGTCACTTCCTATACGATGGGTTAAAAATAGTATGTGGTGAAAAATGGTTCTCATACCGAGAGAACTTGATTTACCGGTAATTACCACACGAAAAAAGCCAGCCAAATCGGCTAGCTCTCTTTTTGATCCATTTGCATTTGAATTTGCTTTAAAATTTTCTTTTCGAGCCGCGAGACTTGTACTTGTGAAATGCCGAGCCTCTCCGCTACTTCAGATTGTGTTTGATCTTTATAATATCTTAAGTACACTATGAGTTTTTCTCGTTCTTCTAATTCCTTGATCGCTTCTTTCAGCGCGATTTTATCAAACCATCTTTCTTCTGAATGATCGGCAATTTGATCAAGTAATGTAATCGGGTCCCCGTCATTTTCATACACCGTTTCATGAATCGACGACGGCGTTCGGACCGCTTCTTGGGCGAGGACAACATCCTCTGGTGTGATATCAAGATATTCGGCTATTTCCTGAACGGTTGGCATTCTCCCGTGAGACTTAGACAATTCATCTCTTGCCCGCCGGATTTTATTTCCGAGTTCCTTTAGTGACCGGCTGACTTTGACTGTTCCATCATCCCGAATGAATCGCTGGATTTCACCAATGATCATTGGGACAGCGTAGGTCGAGAACTTCACATCATATGACAAATCAAATTTATCAACAGATTTTAGCAGTCCAATACAGCCAATTTGAAACAAATCATCTGGTTCATATCCTCTATTTAAAAAGCGCTGAACAACGGACCAAACAAGACGCATGTTTTTTTCTACGAGGAGGTCTCTTGCTTGCTGATCACCGTCTTGGCTTTTTTTGATGAGCTCTTTAACTTCATCATTTGACAGCTGGGCTTTTTTTGCTTGCTTTTTTACCTCCACATCCATATGAGCAGCTCCTTTAATTACAAAGCGCTTTGCTTTTTGATAGATGCTTTGTTAATCGGATGGTTGTGCCCATTTCTGGAGATGAGTCGATCATGACATCATCCATAAAATTCTCCATAATGGTAAAGCCCATTCCAGAGCGTTCTAAGTCTGGTTTTGTCGTGAAAAGCGGCTGCCTTGCTTCCTCAAGATCTGTAATGCCCATACCTTCGTCACGGATGGTGAGGTACACAACGTGGTCATCAAGTGTGACTTCAATATGCACCTTGCCATCTGGATTCCCATCATAGCCATGGATAATGGAGTTTGTCACCGCCTCTGACACAACGGTTTTGATTTCTGTTAATTCATCTAATGTCGGATCAAGCTGGGCGATAAACGCCGCGACTGTCACCCTCGCAAAGGATTCATTTTGACTTAAAGCAGAGAAGGTCAGGTTCATTTCATTCCTCATGATGCCACCCCCAATGTTTGCAATGCCGTTTGCTCTGAAGGCTCCATACGGATGATTTTGAATAAGCCAGACATATCAAATAACCGGTTCACTGCCGGCGAAATAGCACAGACGACCATTTCTCCGCCAAGCTGCTTAATTTCTTTATATCTTCCTAAAATCACTCCGAGACCCGAGCTGTCCATAAACGTTAAATCAGCCAAATTCAGCACAATGTGGCGAATGTCCTCTGTTTCCAAATAATTCGTCACCTTTTGTCTCAATGTTTCTGCGGAGTGATGATCGAGCTCTCCTGTTAATCGAATGCAAAGTACGCTCTCTTTTACTTGAAAATGAATATCAAGGCTCATCTTTTTATTCCTCCTTGCTCTAATTTCGGATAAAGATTGTTTCTCTTTTTTATCAATTAAATCCTTCACCATGACAAAACTAGTGACCATTCGTCACATTTAGATGTTCTTTTCTTCTTCCTCATAGCAAAAAGACTGCCTGTTTCAGCAGCCTTTCACATTTTATTTCCATTTCACAAATT
Source organism: Bacillus sp. SIMBA_005 (assembly GCF_046535585.1). Taxonomy (NCBI): domain Bacteria; kingdom Bacillati; phylum Bacillota; class Bacilli; order Caryophanales; family Bacillaceae; genus Bacillus; species Bacillus sp. SIMBA_005. Next base: position 44,968 of record NZ_JAWRWI010000004.1, read on the forward strand.
CAGCCATCGCTCGTTTGAAGAACGTCCAAACGCCCGCTTTTTCCATTCCTTCTTTGGCTTGTACAGGGCTTTCATGCAGCACTTTTCCGTCTTTTTTCAAGACAATGGTTCCAAGTTCCGTTCCTTTTGAGAATGGGGCCGTAACATCCTGAGACAGTTTGATTTCTTTTTTAATCTGATCCACATTTTCGCCTTTTTTCGTTAAAAGGGAGATTGGTTCAGAGGTGACAAGCTGAATTTTTTTCTTTGTCCCTTTGCTTACCTTGATTTCGGCTACATCTTGTCCTCGTTTGTAAAGCGGGTGTGTGGTGTATTGACTAAATGCATAATCTAACATTTTGACCACTTGAGCGTTTCTGTCTTTCGGTGTACTTGCGCCGAAGACAACAGCAATGACGCGCATGTTTCCTTTTTTAGCGGTTGCGGTCAAACAATATTTGGCTTCACCTGTAAAGCCTGTTTTCAACCCATCGACACCTGGATAAAATTTAATCAATCGGTTCGTATTCACAAGCCAGAATTTTTTATCCGTGTTTTGACGGAGATAGTCTTCGTAAACACCTGTGAATTTGGTGATTTGGTCATATTTCAACAGCTCTTTTGCCATTTTTGCCATATCATGAGCTGTACTGTAATGGTCTTTTTCAGGGAGTCCTGTTGGGTTTTGAAAGACCGTAGAGGTGAGGCCGAGTTCTTTTGCCTTTTTGTTCATTTGCTCCACAAACTGTTCTTCAGATCCTGCAATATGCTCTGCCATGGCAACTGAAGCATCATTTCCAGACGCAATTGCAATGCCTTTCAGCATTTCTTTCACAGTCATTTCTTCTCCAGGTTCAAGGAAGATTTGTGACCCTCCCATTGAAGCTGCATAGTCACTTGTTCTTACCTTGTCAGTCATTTTCAGTTTTCCTTGATCAATGGCTTCCATGATGAGAAGCATCGTCATGATTTTGGTCATACTTGCGGGTGCCAGCTTTTCCTCGCTGTTTTTGTTGTAAAGCACTTTTCCCGTGTCACGTTCTATTAAGATGGCTGATTTGGCTTCGTGCACCAATTCTGATGTTTGTTTTTCTTCTGGTTTTTCAATCTTTTCTTTTGCTATCGCTGATGGTGAAACCATTGAGATAAGGATCATTAAAGTAAACAATGCACATATATGACGTTTCAAGTGGCAGACCTCCATTATCGTAATCCTTTCTATTTTTTCCTCATCGAGGCTGTTTTATTCAGAGATCGTATGATTGCCATAAAAAAAGCCTTCTGTCGGTAAACAGAAGGCCTCTTAAAACATACTATGAGAGTTGTTTGACAATGTCTTTTACTAATTCAAGGAAACTGGTTTTCACTTTTTCCGTTACTTCAATGACTTCATCATGAGACAGCGGCTGATCTAAAATACCTGATGCCGCATTAGAAATGCATGAAATACCTAACACTTTAATTCCTGCATGACGCGCAACAATCACCTCTGGGACCGTCGACATGCCTACAGCATCTGCGCCAAGTGTTCTGAGGAAACGAACTTCAGCCGGTGTTTCATATGAAGGACCTGTCATCCCTGCATAAACACCTTGCTGAACAGATATGCCTTTGCGCTGAGCTGTTTCTTCTGCAAGTGCGAGCAAATCTTTATCGTATGGGGCAGACATATCAGGGAAACGAACGCCTTGACTGTCATTTGGTCCAATTAATGGATTGGTCCCCATCATATTGATATGATCTGTAATCAGCATGAGATCGCCTGGATGAAATGAAGTATTCACACCGCCGGCTGCATTTGTCACAATGCATGTCTCAATGCCAATTTCTTTCATCACACGAACTGGAAACGTCACTTGCTTCATATCATATCCTTCATAGAAGTGAAAACGTCCTTGCATCGCACATACGACAGTGCCTTTCAGCGTCCCGATGACGAGCTGTCCTGCATGACCCTCTACTGTTGAAACAGGGAATCCAGGAATATCTTCATATTTCAATTTGATTGGATTTTCAATCTCATCTGCTAAAATGCCAAGCCCTGAACCTAAGATTAATCCAACTGTTGGTACGTATGTCGATGCTTGTTTAATGTATGCCGCCGCTTCTGAAAACTGTGCTCCCACGAGATTTCCCCCTATTTGAGTTTAGATAAAAAGCTTGTGCCGTATTTTGGCATCGTTGTTTTGAAATTGTCTGCGACCGTTGCTCCAAGATCAGCAAAGGTTTTTGAAGTTGGCAGTTCATTTGCTCCTTGATGCTTTTTGCTGTAAGCAATGAGCGGAACGTATTCTCTTGTATGATCTGTTCCGTGATGTACTGGGTCATTTCCATGATCTGCTGTAATCACTAAAAGATCATCCTCTTTTAACAGGTCAAACACTTCAGGAAGACGGGCGTCAAATTCCTCTAGTGCTTTTCCGTAACCCTCTGGATCTCTTCTATGTCCATAAAGGGCATCAAAATCAACAAGGTTTAAAAAGCTGAGTCCTGTAAAGTCTGCTTTAAGCGTATCGACCAACTTGTCCATTCCGTCCATGTTCGACTTTGTTCTGAGAGAAGAGGTGATTCCTTCGCCATCATAAATATCAGAGATTTTGCCGATCGCAATCACATCGAGCCCATCATCTTTCATCTCATTCATCACTGTTCGGTCAAATGGTTTTAAAGCATAGTCATGACGGTTTGGTGTTCTGACAAACGCACCAGGCTCCCCGACAAATGGACGAGCGATAATGCGGCCAACCATATATTTTTCATCTAATGTGAGCTCACGTGCAATTTCACAAATACGATAAAGTTCATCTAATGGCACCACTTCTTCGTGCGCAGCAATTTGCAGCACAGAATCCGCAGATGTATAAACGATTAGATCGCCTGTTTTCATGTGCTCTTCGCCAAGCTCGTCTAAAATTTCAGTACCAGACGCAGGTTTATTTCCAATAATGCCTCTGCCTGTTTTTTCTTTTAGTTCATTTAGTAGTTCATCTGGGAATCCGTCTGGAAAAACTCTGAACGGTGTGTCTATGTAAAGACCCATTATTTCCCAGTGTCCAGTCATTGTATCTTTCCCATTTGATGCCTCTTGCATTTTTCCATAATACGCAAGTGGTTTCTCATCCGCTGGAATTCCTTTGATTTCTTTAATATGACTCAGCCCAAGCTTCGCCATATTTGGCATATGAAGCCCGTTCATTTTTTCAGCAATATGTCCTAGTGTATCTGCACCTACATCATTAAATTCAGCAGCATCAGGTGCTTCCCCAATACCTACTGAATCCATTACGACGAGGAAAATGCGTTTATACTGATAATCAGGCATTAAAAAGCGCCTCCTTCAATATTCTTGTCTTTTAACCTTTCAAAAAGAGAGGTCTGACATCTCAAGTATAAACCGTTTACAAGCCGATTGACAACCATAAACGGTGCAAACATGAAAAAGCATGACACACGTTCACCGTACCATGCTTTACTTATGCCCTTGGATGGAATTTGTGATACACATCTTTCAATCTTGTTTTCGTCACATGTGTATAAATTTGTGTTGTCGAGATATCAGCATGCCCGAGCATCTCCTGCACAGCTCTTAGGTCGGCACCGTTTTCAAGTAGATGTGTTGCAAATGAATGCCTGAGTGTATGGGGTGTGAGTTCCTTTTGAATCCCTGCTTCGAGAGCTCTTTTTTTCAAATTCTTCCAGAAACCTTGCCGCGACATTTTTTTCCCGTGATGATTGAGGAATAAGGCATCTGCCGGCTGTTTTTTTAACAGCTTGCTTCTTCCCTTTTCGAGATATTCTTCAATCGCACTTGCAGCTGCTTCACCAATTGGCACAATCCGCTCTTTTCTTCCTTTACCGAAACAACGGATAAAGCCCATTGTGAGGTGTACATCGGCAAGGGTCAAATCCAGCATTTCACTGACGCGAATGCCTGTTGCATATAAGAGTTCGAGCATCGCTTTGTCACGGTAGTCAAATGGAGTGTGCTGATTTGGTGTATCAAGCAATTTTTCGACTTCCCCTAGTGATAGAACTTTCGGTAATTTCCGCTCTGTTTTTTGCGTTTCAATGTTCCATGACGGATCATCTGTGGTCACTTTTTCCCGGAGCAGAAATTGGTGGAAGGATCGGATCGAGGAGAGATGCCGCACTGACGTTTTGCTCGATTTCCCTTCCTCTTTTAGCTTTTTTAAATAATGAATGATATGCAGGCGCGTGACATCTTTTATATCCGTCAGCTGCTCATGTGTCATTAAAAAAGACAAGTAGTTCTGTAAATCTCGTTTATAAGAAACAATGGTATTTTCAGAGAGTCCTCTCTCTACTGTCATAAAATGAATAAAGTCGGATAATTGATCGTTCAATGATTTCTACTCCCCGTTTTGATAAAAATAAATCAATCGGTCTTGCCAGTTGTCTTGATTCGGCTGATCCATTTCCATCACTTTAATTGCTGCACCCTCTGGTTTATCATAACGATGGTAGCTTTCATATTCTGAATTTATCCATATCATAGCATAATAGAACAGGACGGTAAAACCAGTGAACAAGATAAATACCTTCATCACTTCACCTGTTGTTTTGAGCCATTTTCGCATGATTCTCATGTCCTTTCTCAGCTTCTCATTACTTCAGCATATGCCAGGTGGGACAAGGAATATACAGCGAAAATGCAAAAAACCTCTTCATCTTAAATGAAAAGGTTCCAATTCGGATTAATTGCCGGATTCATCATCATGACACCGGTGGCAAATACCATGGAATGTCAATCTATGATCCTTAATTTTAAATTTCCAGTCACGTTCAATAATCTCTTCAACATCTTCTAATAAATCATCTTCTATCTCATCGACTGTCCCGCATTCCATGCAGACAAGATGATGATGGAAGTGAGCGGCTCCTTCTTTGCGAAGATCATATCGCGAAACGCCGTCTCCAAAGTTAATTTTATCAACAACTTTCAGTTCAGTTAGCAATTCTAACGTTCGATAAACAGTAGCAAGACCAATTTCAGGAGACTTCTCTTTTACGAGGAGGTATACATCTTCTGCACTTAAATGGTCTTCTTCATTCTCAAGCAGTACTCTTACTGTTGCTTCACGCTGTGGCGTGAGCTTATAGCTGGAAGAATGAAGCTGTTTCTTAATTCGATCAATCCGATTTTCCATTGACTTTCCCTCCTACGCCACATTACTTGACCATTATATCAAATGATGTGCTGGGAGCCAACTATAATCATTTTAAATTGATAAATAAATTGATTATTATTTAATAACAATTATAAAATCATGAGAAAAGAACACCTGCCAGCTTTTTCATGAGCATGAAGGAGACGTACGATTCAAAAAAGGACGAAAGTGCAGCAAGTGCTAAAATCATCAGTAGAACAGATGCATACCGGGCGAACCACTGCACAGGTGCTTGACTGATGGTTTTTTTCATAAACAGCTGCCCAATGAGACGGATGGAAAACGCAATCGCACATGTCCCAATCACTAAATAGGCTGGAATAAGTAATATGTTTTGCGGAAGAACCGATACGAACGAAAGGAAAAAGCCACTCAGCCCCATTTGATTTACTAAAAAACCAACTGTAAACCCAACGACAATTCCTTTTAAAAAGATCATGAGAAAGATGAGCGGCAGGCCAATGATAGATATTCCTAGTATCCACATAAGACCTAAATATTTCATGTGATGCAAGAAGCTTTGCAAAAACATTTCTTTTGATTCTGCAGCTTTCTCATTTGTCAGCTGACCAAAAAATTGATTTAAATAATAGAATAAATCCTCTTTCTGACTAATTGTCATACTATTGACGATGATGGCCCCAAAGATCACGCCCATTAAAAAGAGTACAGAGACAAACAAATAAATTGATAGATGGTCTTTTACGTGCTGAAGAAGATGTTCCTTCCAAGACTTTTTCCGCATGCGTCTTCCTCCCAAATAGTAAAGGTTACTAGATTCTATGAGAGAGATTACGAAACATGACAGTTTTATTGAAAGAAAAAAGAGAGAGCAGCCTAACACTGCTCTCTCTTCTCATTTATCGTGCGGCTTTTTGTACGTTCACAAGCCCAGCACCATAGTAAAAAGGGTCTCCAAGCTGTGCAGCCGTTTTTGAAAGTCTCTCGCGCACTTCATCGTTTGTCAGATTCGGATGTTTTGATAGAATGACAGCCGCAGCTCCTGCTACATGCGGTGATGCCATGGATGTTCCGCTCTTGTAGCCATATTCATTATGAGGAATAGTGCTGAGCGTTGAAACGCCCGGTGCTGAAACTTCCACTTCTTCGCCGACAGAAGAATCAAAGGCTCTTTGTTTTCTTTGGTCAACAGAAGCAACCGCTATTACTGAGCTGTATTTGGCTGGATAATCAACCGTGTTGAGAGAGCCATAACTTCCTGCATTCCCAGCAGAAGCCACAATGAGAATACCCATGTCATATGCTCGATCTACCGCTTCTTTCAGCGCTTCAGATTCACTTGCTCCACCCATACTAATATTGATGATATCCATGTCATTCTCAATGGCCCATTCAATTCCTTTAATGATCCAGCTATAGTAGCCGTCACCATTTTCATCTGCCACCTTGACCGCATAGATAGAAGCTTTTGGCGCAACACCAACGACACCTACCTTATTATCTAACGCTGCAATTGTGCCCGCCACATGCGTCCCATGTTCATGCGGGTCAACAAGCGGATCTGACTCTGTTGGAACAAAGCTGACTCCCCCAGTGACATGTAGATCTTCATGTTTGCCATCAATGCCGCTGTCAAGAACAGCTACTTTGACATTTTGTCCAGCGTATCCCCGTTTATGTACCTTTTGTGCTTTGATGCTTTTGATGCCATATGGAATCGTTTGACTGTTTGTTTTTGCCTTTTGGTCCTCCTCAATGAAGGTCACTTCTTTTGCCCGATTTAGTTTCTCTTTCGATGCCTCATTCAAGGAAACTTTCATCATATCTATTTGCTCTATGGATTCTTTTACATGTCCACCAGCTTTTTCAACAAGCTGTTTTTGTGTATGATCTTGAACGGAAGAAGAAAAGCCGATCATGTACTCTTTTTTCGCTTGCTCCTTTGCAGAAATATGTGAGGCGCCGAACGTGACCGATGCCAGCATCATACTTGCCATACAAAGCCCTGCTCCAATTGACTTGATGTTCACAATACTCACTCTCCCTTTCATCTTTTTGTCATTTAACTACATTTTCAGACAAAAAGAAACGATCGTTTGTCCTATTTTTAAAAATTTTTCCATTTGAACTGGTTGTCACAAAAAAGCAAAATAAAAATGCTTATGATCCTCTTGATAGTGATCATAAGCATTCCTTCTTTTATGTTTATTCATCATGTGCTGCAAGGCTTCTTGTTTAGTTTTTGTCTTTCTTTCATGTGTACTAAAGTGCGGAATGTTTCCTCTCGACAGTTCCGGGTTTCGGCTGTGCTGCCTTTCAATATGTTCTCGTTTTTTCTTTGCATTGCTTTTTCCCATTTGGCAAAACCCCTTTCGTTGACGTTATGATACACGATGTGACATAAAAAAGATAGACGTCTCACGCCTATCTTTCTGTTTTCACCATATCAAGATGCGGAATTCCATCTTCCTCATAACAATCAGAAACGGCCTTAAATCCAAAGGATTCGTAAAACGACTTCAAGTAGGCCTGCGCCTGAATTTTGACACTTGTTTCACCTAATTCACTCAGCTTTTCCAAAGCCTTGCTGAGCAGCATTTTTCCATAGCCCTTTTTTCGGCCTGCTTGCGTCACAAGAACGCGGCCAATGGATGCCTCTTCGTATATGATTCCACTTTGGAAAATTCGGCAATAAGCCACAATCGTGCCGTCCTCTTTTGCCATCAGATGAAGCGCTTCTTGGTCCCGTTGATCAATTTCAGGGTAAGGGCATGTTTGTTCAACAACAAATACATTGACTCTTTCCATTAAGATTAGGTAAAGATCCTCTTTTGTCAATTCTTCAAACGTTTCACATGTCCAGTTAACTTGATTCATGATTGATATCCACCTTACCGTACACGCCGCCCCCGCCAGCGATCAGTTCGACTTCACCTTTTCTTGCTTTGATGATGTAATTGGCTGTTTTTTCTGGCAGGACAGCTTTTAGTTCTTGTTCTGTAGCTTGATGAAGGATATTCATCTCTGTGTGAAACACGGCTTTTAGCTTCTCCAGCGTTTTGGCTCCAACACCCGGAATAAATTGAAGAGGAAGCTGGTGAACATAAGGAGGTCTTGTTCCATTGTCACTTTCTTGGTCGGCAAGCTCCTTTAAACGCTCACTCACTCCTTTTGTCATCCGTGTATGTCCGCATGCGTGGCACTTTTCTTGATCTAGCGCGTAAGGTCTTACTCCGCACTTCTCGCAGGTTGTATGATAGTACTTCCCAAGCCGCGGGGCGAGCCCATAATTTCCTGTGATGGCTCTCCCCTCTTTCCCTTCAAGGGCTAGTTTAAATTCGGCAAAAGAGGCATGGTCCATGCGGATTTTTGTATATTCTCGCGCGATTTTCCCTAAAGAATGAGCGTCTGAATTCGTTAAAAAGGGATAACGGTTCAGTTCGCTTAACTGGGACGCCATTGACGTATCACAGCTAAGTCCTAGTTCAACAGCATCAATGAGGTCCGGATCGAATACTTCCGTTAAAGACGTGCTGACTCCTTTGCCAAATAAGCTTTTATGCGGGGTGAAAATATGAGCAGGAATAAATAAGCCTCCTAGCTCCTTGACCTTATGCTGAAGTGTTTTCCCATCCACATAGAGGCGCTGTGAACTTAAATGCACATTTTTCATATGAAGCGCGAGCCATGCGGAGAACTCAGTCATTTTGCGCAGTGTGGGCATAAATGCAAGCACGTGAATCGGACCTTTTGAATGGTTATCGTTAATTTCTAATTCGCTGCCTAAAAGCAGGACGGTCTGTCCAAATGAGAGACCGCCATCACTTAATTCAGTGTACTTGCCTTCCTCTACACCTTCTATTAATTCTTCTAGAACTTCTGGAGATTGTGCATCAATCACACCAATCATCCCCATCCCTTTACTTTGCGTTGCTTCAATGAGAATTTGGTCAATAGTCAGTGACCTTGCACCTGTAATTTTAACAGCTCTGCCTGTTCTTGTTCTGCCAATATGAATATGGATGTCTGCAAAAAACTCCCTCATTTTGTTGACTTAAGTACCTCTTGCAGTTGTAAGTACTGAATGGCATAGGCTGTTTTTGCATCATAAATATGCTGCTTTTCAACGAGGTGCAAGGCTTCTTCTAATGAAACTTCCATCACTTCAACAAATTCATCTTCGTCCAGCTCTCTTTTTTCTTCAAGCGGAACTAGCTGATCTGCAAGATACATGTGGACAATTTCATCTGCAAAACCTGGTGATGTATAAAAGGCCGTCAGCTTTTGAAGCTTCTGAGTGGTGTATCCTGTTTCTTCTTCTAATTCTCGCAGTGCTGTATGTGCCGGCTCTTCCCCTGGCTCTAATTTACCAGCCGGAATTTCAACGATGGCTCTCTCAAGTGCTTTACGGTATTGCTTGACCAAGATGATTTTATTTTCGTCTGTCCGAGCAATGACGGCTACTGCACCAGGATGTTTGATGATTTCGCGTTTGCCTTGTTTTCCGTTTGGCAATTCTACATCTTCAAGAACCAAATCAATGATTTTTCCGTTGTATAATTCTTTAGTCGATAATGTTTTTTCTTCAAAGTCCTTCAATTTTGTCAGCTCCTCGTTCTACTTTCACTTTTTACTTCATTCATTTTAACATAGATGATTTAAGAGAAGCGAAATGCGGACGCTTGCTTCAATGCGCCACTTGAAGTCACCTAGCTTGAATTCCAGATTTTTTTCACTTAATGTGAAGGAATAGGAGTGTGATGGAATTGAAAAAAAGACGAATTGGTACATCGGATCTTTTGGTGAGCGAAGCGGCTCTAGGATGTATGTCCCTAGGAACAGAAAAAGGAAAAGCGTTCTCTTTACTAGATGAAGCGATTGATCTTGGAATTAACTATTTGGATACAGCCGATTTATATGATTTTGGAACAAATGAGGAAATTGTCGGGGAAGCGATTAAAAACAGGCGGCAAGATTTAATTTTGGCCACAAAAGGCGGGAACCGCTTTGAAAAAGGCAAATCCGGCTGGAACTGGGACCCTTCAAAGGCGTACATAAAAGAAGCCGTAAAGCAAAGCCTCAAGCGGCTGCAAACAGATTATATTGATTTATACCAATTGCACGGAGGCACGATCAACGATCCTATTGATGAGACGATTGAGGCTTTTGAAGAATTAGTGGAAGAAGGCGTTATTCGCTATTATGGCATCTCTTCTATCCGTCCGAACGTCATTAAAGAATACGCCAAAAAATCGAACATCGTCAGTGTAATGATGCAATATAGTTTACTCGACCGCCGTCCAGAGGAATGGTTCTCTCTTCTTGAGGAACAAGGCATTAGTGTCGTGGCAAGAGGACCTTTAGCAAAAGGGCTTTTAACCGAAAAACCACTTTCACAAGCAAGTCCATCAATTCAAAAAAACGGCTATCTTCAATATTCATTTGACGAGCTACAGCAGGTCATTCCTTCTTTAAAGAAAGTCGCTTATGACCTATCTCTCACAGAGCTGTCCATTCAATATTTGCTTAAGAATTCTGCGGTCAGTTCCGTTGTATTTGGCGCAAGCTCGGTGGAACAATTAAAAGAAAATGCGGCAGCGGCCAATGCACGTTCTTTAAGTGACCAAGAAGTAAAAGCATTGACTTACTATACAAAACCATCTGTGTACGAGGCGCACCGGTTTAAATGAGATAAAAGAAGAGGTCACCCGATGTGATCTCTTTTTCATATTCTACAGGCAAAAGCAAGAAGAGGCTAAAAGCCCTTTGTCAGGGGTTGAAATGAAGTAAGAATTACAGGAGTCAGAAACTCTTGTGTGTTGATCAATTTCAATGATGACATCAAAAAAGAAGCATCAATGCTCCCTTTTTTAGCTTTTATATTTTCTCCAGTCCAAATGACTTTCATCTAGCAGCTCGGAGAAGCTTTTGTTTTTTTCTTTTTCTTTCTGCTGCCGAAGGAGGTCTTGTCGTTTTTGTTCTTCTCTTTTTTCTGTTTCGGCGGCCAGATTCTGCTTCATTTGAAGGAGCTGCTGTTTGAGATCCTCGTTTATGCCGTCCTTTAATTTCGCTTGATCATTGTTTTTTTTCATTGTGCCTCTCTCCTTTTGCCTCTAAGTGTATCATCCGTTTTATTTCCTGAGCAAGAGTCACGCCATTCTCCCAACATGTGGTATGATCGTCATAGAAAAAACCTCGGAAAGGAAGAATCAGCTAGATGAAAAAATGGATCGCTATACTTGCCTTCATATTATGTCCGCTCATTGCAATCGGCATTTTTTTCACCAATAAAATGATGTATATTCGAAAACTAACAGATGAAGAGCTCATCAAACGGGAATCAGATGAAGGGCATTATCATCATGAAGCGTTTCAACAGCTTAACAAAGAGAAAGTGTGTATTCCTTCAGCATTTGGTTATGATCTTCATGGCTATTTTGTGCCGCACTCACATCCACATACAACACGCACCATTGTACTTTGTCATGGCGTTACGGTTAGTTTAATCAATTCCGTTAAGTATATGAAATTATTCCAAAACCTTGGATGGAATGTGATGCTTTATGATCATAGAAGACATGGAATGAGCGGCGGAAAAACCACGAGTTATGGATACTACGAAAAAGAAGATTTAGCGAAGGTCGTAAAGTGGCTCAGACAAAGACTTGGAGAAAATGCCTTGATCGGCATACATGGAGAATCAATGGGGGCAGTCACGACTTTGTTATATGCTGCAAAGCCGGAAGCAAGCGCCAATTTTTACATAGCTGACTGTCCTTTTGCTTCTTTTGAGGATCAGCTTCTCTATCGATTAAAAACAGATTTTCGTCTTTCAGGGCAATGGATTCTTCCACTAAGTGATCGAGTGTTAAAATGGCGGGATGGATACAGCATTCGGCAAGTGTCACCGCTTGATGTGATCGATCAGGTGAGAGAACCTGTGCTTTTTATCCATAGTCTTCATGATGACTATATTCCATGCGAGCAGAGTCAGCAGCTATATGCTCGAAAAAAAGGTGATAAACAGCTATTTATAGCGCCGCACGGGGCGCATGCGATGTCTTTTAGTGAAAATAAAGAAGCTTACGAACAAGAAGTTCAAGCATTCCTTCAACAATTTGCATCAAATGAAGATAAAAGAGGAGATTGAACAGCGGTTCGTCTCCTCTTTTTGAGCTAACTTATGCGATAGTCACCACTGTTGTATGGTGTCTGCCCGCCAGTTCCATATGACTCTCTTCCGATTGCTGCTGACTCATGACCGATAATCCTGCAGTTGCTGCCAATAAAAGAACTATCAAACTCGTTTTCATATAAATGACCCCCATTTTGAATTTTTGATATGGCTTGAATCTTCCGTTCGTAAAACCGTGTCGATGCTTCATACAGCCCAAGCTCATTGTAATAATGAGCCGCATCAAGTGCCAATTCCTCAATGTCTGGGTATAAGCGCTTGTCCTCAAGCAGGTCTAATGTATCGTCTATGATCGTTATTTCTGCATCAACGTATAATGCTTTTAAGAACTGAAATTTGCAGATGTAAATTTCATCTTCTAATTCACAGGCTTTCATAATACCTTTTTGATAGAGGGTTAACGACTCTTCTATTTGTTTTTGTTTAAACAGGATTTGGGTGAGCATAAATAGTGGGTCTAGAGAGCGATTAAGATGGGTTAAATTCTCCTTTTCAAACACTTCAAGAGAGTCTTTCAGATAACGGCTTGCTTCCGCAAGGTTGTTCATTTGGTAATAACAGTTACCTAAGTTGAAAAGGGCCGAACCTATGACTCGAGGGTTTCCAATTGAGCGTGCTCGATTTAGAGCATTTTTAAAGTAGGGCAATGCATGTTCATAGCATTTCAAATCATCATAGTTTGCACCGATGACAAATTCACAGTGGATGATTCTCAGCGTGTACGTTCTGTAGGCAGAGTACGTATTTAACGCTTGCAAGGCATAGTGCATCGAAAAGTGGGTTTGTTTCATGTGGTAGTATATTTCAGCTAATTTAAAGTAAAATTCTGCTCTTTCTATATCATCTGATATGAGATTGAGCTTTTTTTCTGCTGAACGGTAATAGGCAATGGCACTTAAATAGTTTTGCTGTTCAAACTCAAACATTCCTGTGAAAAAATGAACATAGTATTCAAGCATGTCCGTTAATTTCGTTTGCGAATGTTCGATCGTTTCTAGCAGGTTTTTAATTTCTTCATCATTTGAGGCTTTCTTTGCCGGTTCAAAATATTCAAGCATCACCTTATGGCGAAAATCCATCAGCTGGTAAAACAGCAACAAGTTTTGATCTTGCTCCATCTCCAGAATTTCCTGCTCGATCTCGGCCTTCAGCTTCTCTGCTTTCATGACATGAAATCCGCAAATCTGCCTATACCATTCGTTTATTTTGATTCCAACCTGAGGCGATGACAGCTTGAGCTTCAATTCACTTTAGCACCTCCCTTCTCATATACGATACATGTTGTATTCTATCACATTTCCTCGAATGGAAGAAATATGAAATGTCATTTTTCGCAAAGTTTTCGGTATCCCGCAATAACCGCTTTCATTGCCTATTTTTCGGCATGTATATTCAAGATTTTTTCATGTCTATTTTTCTCATTTTGTCGAATTAGTTGTTATAAAATGGGCTTTTTTCGTTTCAAAAGATCATTTTACAGATTAGACATTCCCAGCTGCTTGGTGAGATGATGAAGGCACGAAAAAAACCCTTTTGTCAAAAAGGGCTTTTATAATACATCTGTTACCTGTTCCATATTCTCTTTGATCCAATTGACAGCTAATTCGAGTGTTGGAAACTCTTCCGTTTCAAATGTGACTTCATCCTGAAGAAGCCAAACATCCTTTTTCACCGAATCCATTCCACCTATTGACCAGTGCAAAAGGGTATAGGGATGATTGTTATTTAAAAACGACACCCATGTTTTATTTTGTGCCGTGTTTTGTATCACTCTAAGCTTCTGATCCACTACGTTTCCACCTTACTTTACAAGTATGCCCATTCTTGGACTGAGTATTTGCTGAGGACTTTTCAGCATCAATGTATTGGCTTTTTCATTAAAATCGATGGTCATTTCCTCATCAAAAAATACCTTCTGTGCAATGTGTATATATAGTTTTAAATGTTGGCTATTATTAAGTTGTTCCCATTCACCTGTTCTTTCACTTGTTAACCAAAGCATTGGTACGCCACTCACTGCACAGCCACAACCTTCTGAATCGTAGCGAAGCAGTAATTCCTTAGTTTCGTTTTCTATTTGCTGTTTTTTTATATATGTTTTAGCCAGTTCTGTGATGTGAATATACATGGAGAACATCCTTTTTAAATTGATGCTTACATTGTAACACATAAAACACCATAAAACATGACACACGACTACACGACTAAATCCGAAAATCATATTCTTTGAAATACACGCTCTTCTCACTAGGATTATATCTATCTATTGACTCTTTTCGCTTCTTGTTTTTTAGAATTATACTGATGACGCTACCAATTTCAAAAGAATAAACAGGAGGTTTTAGATCGTGAAAAAAAGATTATCTCTCTGCTTTATCGGGGCACTGATATTTATGTTGAGTTTCGCTGTGCCAAACATGAAAGCGTCATCTGTCCTTGATGAAGTACGAGAAAGCTATGCGACTTATACGGGATCTGGTTACTCAGGGGGCGCTGCATTATTAGATCCTATTCCATCTGACATGGAAATTACGGCTTTAAATCCTCATGACTATAACTATAAAGGGGTAAATGCGGCACTTGCAGGCGCTTACCTTGAAGTAAAGGGTCCAAAAGGAAAAACCGTTGTGTATGTAACCGATAAATATCCAGAAGGAGCAAAAGGAGCTCTTGATCTTTCTCCTAATGCCTTTGCCAAAATCGGTAATATGGCAGATGGGAAAATCCCAATTAGTTGGAAAATTATAAAAGCACCGATTAGCGGAAATGTAGCTTACAGAATAAAAGAAGGCAGCAGTGAGTGGTGGGCTGCGATTCAAGTGCGCAATCATAAATATCCGATTATGAAAATGGAATATTACAAAGATAGACAATGGGTGAACATGGAAAAGACAGACTACAACCATTTCCTTGGATTTAATATGGGGTCTAAATCTCTTCCTGTTCGAATCACAGATATCCGCGGGGTCATTGTAAAGGATAAATTACCCGCTCTTCCATCTACTGCTGCTTCACAGGCCTATATTGTAAAAGGCAATGTTCAGCTTCCTAATTAACGAGGAAAAGAGGTAGCTTATTTAAAGAGCTCCCTCTCTTCCTTCTCTATCCCAGTGATATGCCTCATTTTCTATTTCTTTTATGATTTCATTCTTTCCTGCCATATAGCTTTGTATATCTTCTGGATACTGACTTGCTAATTGTTCCTTGACAGACGCATACGCTACAGCTCGTTCTGGATGGGCCCTTAAGTAATCTCGAAACAATAAATGCCTTTTCACATCAGGGTGATTTCTCTCATAAACATGGACATGATGCGTACGATTCAAGCCACCCTTTTGAAAAAAACGTCTCCCTTTTATGCCATTTTCACCTAGCGCTTGATATCCAAGATGTTCAAAGCTCTCTCTTTTTCTATCGATCTCTTTTATATGACTTACTTCTATTAAGATATCAATAATTGGTTTGGCAGCAAGTCCTTCAACTGACGTACTACCAATATGATGTCCTTCTATCCAGCTCTTTTGAATGATTTGCTTGAGTTGCTGCTTTTCTTGATGGAATTCTTCATGCCACTCTTTTTTGAATTCGACAACCTCAACCTTTCGCCTCGGTGTCCATGTCATTTTTGATAAGGTGAGCTCTTTTGCAACATGAATCACACCTGTTTCAAGAAACCCTAACTTTTCATACAGCTTTTTTGCAGGGGTGTTTTTTTGCCCTGTGGTCAGTTCTATAGGGACATTTTTCTCCATAATTGTGGACATAAGTCTTGTTCCAATACCCTGCTTTAGCGCTTTTGGATGTACAGCCAATCGACTAATGATCAAATAATCTTTCTGCTCTTCATAAGAGGCAACACCTAGTAAGATTCCCTTTTGCTCAAAACCAATAAATTGCTCTTTTGCTTTCATTACATCTTGAATGGTCTCTTTTAATGGTGGGAGATCGGCATAGCCAATTTGCTCAGCTTCTTGTTGGTATGCAGCTAGTTGAATATGTAAGATCTGCTTTGCTACATCACTTATTGTTTGATCTAAATTGACAATCATTGCATTGCCTCTAATTTTTTCACAAATAAAACACGATCTTCATTTATTCCATCATAGTCTGAAAACACGGAGATTCCTTCTACAGTTTTGTCCCCTTTTTCAATTTGAAAGCCCAATTTTGCATGATAGGCAATCGATACTTTATTTACAGGGGCTGTTACCGCTTTAATGGTTGTTCTTCCTTCCTGTTTTGCCACATCATAAAAGGCTTGATATAGGATTTTTCCTATCTTTAATTTCCGATGGTCTGGATGTACACCTACAAAATGAATGTAGGCTTCATCTGAATGAGATTGCGATAAAAAACCGACTAAAAAGCCTATCAGTTCACCTTTTTCAACGACGACAAAACTTGTTTGCTGAAAATGTTCAAAAAATAGCTTCGGCAATTTTGCGCGCAAATCTCTACCTCCCCACCAGCTTTGGATGACGGATGTGACGGCGTAAAAATCTGACGGCTTCACTTGACGTATCATGATGACCTCGCCCCTTTTCATTTTTAACTTACCGCTCTCTTTTTTCACAAAAAACTGTTGTTTCAATAGTCTACCTGTCCGATTTATTGTTTGTAAAGATCACGTGTCAGCCTTTTTCCTTTCAGCTTTGTTGATTCTTCGTTCTTTCGCGGTCATCTCCTTTTAAATCTTCACACTTATTTCAAAAAGTTCACTTTTTGTGCGAAAGTTTCATTCTTTTGGTATGTTAAGATGGTTCATATAGGAAATGTAACAAATGTTTATTGGAGATGATGATATTGGTTTGGATTGTTACTTCACTTGTTGTGTTTAGTCTTTTAAAGCTTCTTGTCACTTCGCTGCCTTCTGGTGTTGTGGAACGCCTTTTTAGCCGTTATGCAGTGCATGCAAAAGTAACAAGTGATCAAACAACGATCATGTTTGAAGATCGTCCGCTCGATGATCAGCAAGCATCTGAAATTATTCAACATTTTAATGATGCGATCTTTATTGAACGCTATTATATTTATCCTGGTGATGAAGAACGCTTTCTTCGTCCGCAGGAAGGGCCTGCGCCGCTTACTATGCAAACAAAGCTTGGCAAGCATGATGTGACCCTTTATCTGTATCATTACGATGACCACGTGGATGTGGTGCGGCAATTTACTCATAAGCCTAAGAAAAAACTGACGGCCTATCGTTTGCGTTCTGAGCCGCTCCAAACATCTTACAATTTAGCACATGCTTAAAAATATGTTTGATCAAATGAGACGAAGTGGAAGATACTTCGTCTTTTTTATATGGTTTTACACTCTTTTCTTTGAATGATTTACCAGTATCAATTTCGCCTCTTGACGGTTACAATAAATATAGAACATACGTTCTAAGAGGTGAAAATAATGAATGAACGAGCCATTCTGCTTGTGGATATGCAATCGTTTTATGCGTCAGTCGAAAAAGTGGAGGCTCCCCACTTGAAGGATGTACCGCTCATCGTTTCTGGAGATCCTGAGCGGCGGAGCGGGGTCGTACTTGCTGCCTGCCCGCTTGCTAAAAAACGGGGCGTACAAAATGCATCAAGATTATGGGAAGCACAGGAGAAATGCCCCGAAGCTGTCGTCGTACGCCCCCGTATGCAGCGTTATCTTGATATCTCTGTCATGATCACAGAGCTGCTTGAACAATACACAGATCTTGTCGAACCGTATTCAATTGATGAACAATTTCTCGATATTACAGGTAGTCTGACACTACTCGGTTCTCCCCGTGAGATCGCTCAAAATATACAAACAACCATTATGAACCAGACGGGTATTTACGCACGTGTTGGCATCGGTCCTAATAAAGTGCTCGCCAAAATGGCCTGTGACCATTTTGCTAAAAAAAACACATCTGGCATTTATGAACTTCGCGCAGACAGTGTTGCGGCTGATTTATGGCCGCTTCCGATTGGAAAATTATTTGGCGTTGGTAAACGAATGGAGCACCATTTAAAACGAATGGGCATCAGTACCATTGGGACGCTTGCTGCTTATCCGTTAGACCGGCTTAAAAAACGCTGGGGAATCAACGGAGAGCTTTTGCAGCGAACAGCATTAGGGCATGATCCCTCTCCGGTCACCATTCACACACATAATGAGCAAAAAGCGGTGGGACATCATATGACTCTCCCCCATGATTATGCGTCTTTTGAGGATATCAAAGTCGCTCTTCTTGAATTGAGCGAAGAAGTGGCAAGACGTGCACGCTTTAAGCATTATCTTGGTCAAACGGTGTCTGTTGGCGTGAGAGGCGCTGATTTTTCTCACCCGACCGGATTTCATAGACAAACTAAGCTTCATTCGCCTACACAGTACGGGAGAGATATTGCAGACGCAGCCATTCAGTTATGCCAGCAGCACTGGGATGGTCAGCCCATTCGAAGTGTCGGTATTACTCTCTCACAGCTGCAGTCTGACAGTCAGTATCAGCTAAATTTATTTGATCATCATGTTCAAAAAGACAAACTCAGCAAAGTATTTGATGCAATCCACATAAAGTATGGGCCTGCTGCCCTGCTGCACGCTTCGTCACTGACAAGCGCAGGGCAGGCGTATCACCGCGCCGAAAAAATTGGCGGACATTACAAATAACGGAGGCGAACAGCCATGAATCCCAATAAATTAACACCTGGATACAACCTCATGTGGGAATCAAGCCGAATGATGCTTCCAGAGCACCGGGAGCAGCTGCTTGCTCAAAAACGGAAGAAAAAAGAATACATCCCTCTCCCGCTGAGCACCGATCAACTGGAGGAAATGAATTTTTTGATCACACAGTCGATTACCGAGGATCAAGCGATTTGCGTGACATATGCCGTAGAAGGTAGGAAAGAGCAGTTTTGGGGCTGGGTAAAAGCCATTCATTATGAAACGCAGCGCATAAAAATCATCAATGATGAAGATGTTCTCAACCTGTCCTTGCAGCAAATCGTCGCGATCGACCTTGATTAAATGGGGTCAAATGACCGCACGAATCAGTGTCATAAAAGCACCGGCATAAAAAAGCACGCGTCTTCAAATACGCTAATCAAGCTTCTCTGCCATATGGCGGATGTCCCCTCCATCAAATTGTGTATTTAATTTGCACAATTTTTCATGTATGATTGGAACATCTTACAAACTCAGGGGAGAAACAGCATGAAAAATAACTTACGTACACTACATCCGCTTAGTTGGACGATCATCATCGGCACCATATTTGGCCGAATGGCGACGTCCATGAGCATTCCTTTTTTGGCCGTTTATTTAACACAAGTCAAAGGCGCCTCAGCTTCTTCTGCTGGATTAATCATTGCCGTTAGCTCTCTGATTGGGATCGTTGCGAGTTTTTACGGTGGATATATTTCTGATCGTATCGGAAGAAAAAAGGTCATGCTTCTATCAATCTTCGGTTGGACACTTGTCTTTGTTGGCTTTGCATTTGCAGATGCCATTTGGGTCTTCTTTATCATGAACGCTTTAAACGGACTGTGCCGGGCACTGTTTGAACCAACATCTAAGGCGCTCTTATCTGATGTCACCCCATCAAGTATTCGGTTGTTTGTGTTTAATTTACGGTATACAGCCATTAACATTGGTGTCATTTTCGGCCCGCTGCTTGGCTTATATCTTGGGTCATCAAAAACGACTTTTCCATTTCTCGTCGCTGCCCTCATTTACTTGTTGTACGGGTTAACGCTGGCATGGCAATTTCAAAAGCATCCAGTGGCTGCTCCAGAAAGCACCAAACAAATCGGTGTCAAAAAAGCTCTTTCCATTATTCAGAAAGATACGGTCTTTAGCATCATCCTCATTGGCGTTACTTTATGTTCGTTTGGCTATTCGCATCTAAGTTCAACACTGCCTCAATATTTATCGGCATCGCCTATGATTGAGGATGGCCCTAAGCTATTTGGTTACCTTTTATCCTTAAACGCTGTTGTTGTCATTGTCATTCAGTACCCGCTGATTATGATCGCCAAGCGCTATTCAACGATTTTGTCGTTAACGACTGGGAACTTGCTTCTAGCAGGCAGTTTGTTTGCCATTGCTTTTTCACAAAGTCTCGGTGCGCTTGCTTTTATCATTGTCGTGTTTACGATTGGTGAAGTACTGCTCTTTGCAATGATGGATCTGTTTGTGGACAATATTGCAAAACCTGAAATGAAAGGATCATACTTCGGCGCAATGGGGTTTTCTCAGCTAGGCAGCGTCGTCGGACCGTTTGTCGGAGGATTGTGTATTGATTTATTTGGTGCATCCCATCCCCTTTCCATTTTTTCAGTCTTGGCGATTGTCACTGCTGCAGGCGTTCCGTTCTTACTCATCGGATACTACCGCCTAAAAAAACGAACGGCGGCTGCCGTCGCTGTAAAAGTAAGTGGAGGTCACTAAAAAAACCGCTCTCGTTTGAGCGGTTTTTCTTTATACTCGGCGGATGGCGATCTCTTCCACCTTATGCTGATCGCCTTTTTTTAAAATGAGATCAGCTCGATATTTTGTCGGTAAAATATTTTGATATAAATTAGGGCGATTGACAGTATTCCAAATTGTGCTTGCCATGTGATCTGCCTCTTCATCCGTCAAATCTTTGTATTGATGAAAGAAGGATTCAGGGTCTTGGAAAGCTGTTTCCCTCAGCAAACGGAACCGTTCTTTATACCATGATTGAATTTGCGCTTCAGCAGCATCTACATAAATCGAAAAATCAAAGAAATCTGATACAAACACACGCGGTTCATCCTTCAGATCATCCAGCGCTGGGGATTGCAGCACATTGATTCCTTCAATGATGACAATATCGGCATCTTCCACCGTTTCATACACACCTTCAAGCCGGTCATAAGTCAGATGCGAATATACAGGGGCATGCACGGTTTGTTTCCCTGATTTTAATTCGTTTAAAAAAGACAACAAGGCTTTGACATCATAGCTTTCCGGGAAGCCTTTCTTTTCCATGAGTCCTCGATCCTTTAATTCTTTTTGAGGATACAAAAAGCCATCTGTTGTCACAAGACTCACTTTCAGTCCATCTCCAAGCCTCGATAAAAGTGTTTCGATGATACGGGCCGTTGTGCTTTTCCCGACAGCCACACTTCCAGCAATCCCAATTAGAAAAGGAATTTTCGCATGATGCGGGTAGTTTAAAAAGGCATTCACATGCTGATTTTTTTGTTTTTCTGCAAAAACATGCAATGTCAAAAAACGAATAAGTGGTATGTAAATATCTTGAACTTCTTCAAGCGATAAATAGTCATTTAATCCTTGAAGTGCTCTTGCTTCCTCTTCTGAAACAGATACCGGCATATATTCTCCAAGAGCAGACCAAGCCTCTCTTGTATGACGTGTATATAAAGTATTAAAATCTAGTCGTGTGTCACTCAAAGTCTTTCCCACCAATCTTCACTAAACTCGTAACCAAAAAGACGATAATCCGATTGTAGCTTAAAATGAAGGCGCTGTCTTTATTTTTCCACTAAAGTTTGCTTCTTTTGCGAAAAAAAAGCATTAAAAAAAGGAAAATGAGGGTAAATAAGAGTATTCAGTTCGATAGATAGAAGGGAGCACACCAAATGAAATATGTGATCATTGGCGGAGATGCAGCAGGAATGAGCTGTGCTATGCAAATATATCGAGAGGACCCGGATGCACATATTGTCGCTTTTGAAAAAGGAGAGATTTTCTCATATGGACAGTGCGGCCTCCCCTACTTGATCGGCGGTCTCATTGATCACCACAGCAAGCTGATTGCACGCAGTGCTGAAACATTTCGCGACAAATACGGAATTGATGCTAGATGCTTACACGAAGTGACCTCCATTGACCCAAAGCAAAAAATGGTGTCAGGGGCTCATACGAAAACAAAAGAATCCTTTACCGAAAGCTATGACCGCCTCTTAATTGCGACAGGAGCAAGCCCCGTCACACTGAATTTAAATAATCAGCCGCTAGAAGGCGTACACGTATTAAAAACCATTCCGCATGCGCTGTCCATTTTAGACCACTTAAAACAAAATATCACACATGTCACCATTATCGGCGGTGGATATATCGGCTTAGAGCTGGCTGAAAATTTAAAAGCACTGGGGAAAAATGTACATATCATTCAGCGGGGTTCAACACTTGGTCCGGGCTTTGACCCCGATATGGCAAAGCACCTGAAAGAAGAGGCGGATGCCCAAGGCATTCACGTGACTCTCGGGGAAACCGTGCAGACATTAGAGGGCGAGTCACGTGTCACAGCTGTTCAAACAGACAAACAAACCATAAGAACAGATATGGTCATCATGGCCATCGGCGTCACCCCGCAAACCTCTTTTTTAGACAAAACAGGAATCAAACGACTTTCAAATGGTGCCATTGTTGTAAACGAATACATGCAAACCAATGTAAAAGACATCTATGCTGCCGGGGATTGCGCAGCCACTTATCACCGCATCAAACAATCACTCGATTATATTCCGCTCGGCACAACGGCGAATAAACAAGGAAGAATCGCTGGTTTTCATATGACGGGAACAAACCGGGCGTTTCAAGGCGTGACTGGAACTGCCGTCATGAAATTTATGAGCATGACAGCAGGACGAACGGGTTTATCTGAAAAGGAAGCACAAGCAGCTGATATTCCTTTTTCCACCATCACCATTGACAGTACAGATCACGCTGGATATTATCCAGATGCGCAAAAAATGAAAATCAAACTGCTTTACAGAAGTGATGACTACACCTTGCTCGGTGCCCAAATCATCGGAAGAAACGGTGTAGATAAACGGATCGATGTGATGGCAACTGCTCTTTACCAACAGCTAACCATAACAGATCTTGAAGATTTAGATATTAGCTATGCACCGCCTTTTAACAGTGTGTGGGACCCGCTTCAGCAAGCAGCAAGGCGGAGATAAAAAGACGGTCACAATGGCGGGCTTACTTCAAAAAAAAGAAACCAGTTCACGACCGGTTTCTTTTTTGTTATTTTTTCATCATCGCTTTGCGTGCTGCTTTTTCAAATAAAAATGGGGATAATTGATACAATTTACTGCCAGTGTTCATCCATCCAGGCAGATTAATCTCTCTTTTTTTCGTCATCATAGCGGATACGACCTTCCCCGCCACCTTGTCCGCACTAAGCATCATGAATTCAACATTCTTCACATATTCACCGCTGCGGTCGGCGATGGTAAAGAAGTCAGTGGCAATCGGGCCTGGATTCACTGTGGTGACGTGAATGCCGATGTCTGACAGCTCCATTCTGAGGCTGTTTGAAAAGCCAAGGACGGCATGCTTGGATGCAGAATAAATGGCTGATTTCGGGGTGGCAATCTTTCCTGCCTGAGAGGCAATATTGATAATATGTCCGTGTCCTCTTTGTTTCATCTCTGGAATGACCTTTTTAGTGCAGGCGATTAAACCAAACACGTTTACTTCAAACATCGACACCATTTCCTCAATGGACGCATCTTCAACGAGATCAAACGCACCAAAACCGGCATTGTTCACCAAAATATCAACAGCCCCCACTTCTTTATATGCGCGATCAATGTCCTCAAGGTGACTGACGTCTAGCTCCACGATGTGACACACCCCGCCAGCACTCATAATCTTTTCTTTTACATCCGCCAGCTTTTCAATTCGTCTTGCTGAAATAATGATCTCTGCGCCTTCTGCTGCTGCCAAGTACGCCATTTTTTCACCAATGCCGCCAGATGCGCCTGTAATCCATATTCTCTTTCCTGTTAATCGCCCCATGCGTTTCACTCCTTAGTTTGCCCTGTAATAGAGAATTCCATCTTTTTGCACTTCTTCAATTTGTCCAGCTTCTAAGAGGACATCCAGCTGCCCAACTGTCTCTGACATCGTTAAAAACAAGGCCTCTTCATACAGCACTGGAAATAGCTTGCGGCAAAGATGAAAGGCAGTCATTTCTTTTCGTTTAAGCAGCTGATACATCGTATTTGCCCGTTTTTCTTGTTTCTTAAATCTTTCTTTGATCAATTCATGATGAGACGTGATAAGCTGCCCGTGTCCTGGATAAATCGTCTTGATCGGCAGATGAAGTAATCGATTGAGTGATGCTTTATATTGAAGCAGCGATTTTTGGCGTTCCTCCCCTTCATACGGCGCTTCCATTAACGGGTTTGAGGAAATAGTCGTCAAAAGAAGGTCTCCACCAATGAAGTGGCCCGTTGTTTCATCTAGAAAGGAAAGATGAGATTGTGCATGTCCCGGTGTTTCCATGACGAAAAAATGTTCATGCCCTTTCAACCGATCTCCTTCTTTGATGACGTCATCTACATGTGCAGTACAGGAATATGTATAAGATTGCTTCACGATTCTTTCACACTCATCAGGGCGAAGCGGCACACCTAACTGCTGAAAAAGGTGTTTCGTAAAAGCAATTTGACGCTCTTTAAACACAGGGTCCTGGCTAATATACGGCTCATTTAACTCATGTCCAATCACACGGACATGAGGTTTCATCAAATTTAAAAGACCGACATGATCTGCATGATGATGGGTCAACACCACTTGATCAATATCGTCAATTGATAGACGATGCTCATGTAATTGCGTGACAAAGGCGTGCTCCGCCTCTTCTGTCATCGGCCCGCAGTCCACTAAAGTCACAGCTTCTCCTTTTAAAATATATGCATGTACATCCCCCACAGCAAAAGGGGTCGGGATAGATAATTGAATGATGTCTTCTTTCACTTTTTTATGTCATCTCCTGCTTTTTGACTCATGATTCATTGTCACTTCGTCTTCTTTATTCATTGTATCCTGCAAAGGGCAGACTGTCATGCGGTTTAGGCGGTCAATTTTTTTATCTGTCCCTATTGACACAAACTTGTCCATCGTTGCATAATGAACAACAAATATAAAATGCGTGATGACAAGGATTAGTAAGCAAAATAATGATGCAAGAGAGTGAGGTCCGCCGGCTGTAAGACCTCACCATCCTCTTATTTGCTGAACCTGCCCTTTGAGCTGTTAGGCAAACCTAAACGTTTCCCGCGTTAAGGGACTAGAGCTGAGTATGCATATTTGCATGCTAATTGAGGGTGGTACCGCGAAAAACCTTTCGTCCTTTTCAGGCGAGAGGTTTTTTTATTTTCTACAAGGAGGAGCGGCTTATGAGTAAAATTGGATTTATTGGTGCAGGCTCAATGGCAGAGTCGATGATGAAAGGTTTATTAAAAAGCGGCATCATGTCAAACGAAGATATTATTGTCACAAACAAAACGAATGAAAAACGTCTAGAAGAATTAAAGGTGCGTTATGGGGTCAAAACGGATTTCTCTCGTTCTTTTATTTATGAAGAAGCGGATATTCTCGTATTTGCTTTAAAACCGAAAGATGCTGAAAGCGGGATATCTGAAGTTCGGCCTCATTTACAAGGGCAGCTGATCATTTCGATTTTAGCAGGCATCTCAATTGAAACGATCCAACACTATGCTGGCGAGAAGACTGCAGTGGTTCGCGCGATGCCAAATACATCAGCCGCCATTCAGCAATCAGCAACAGGCATTTCTGTCAGTCAAGAAGTGACAGAGGATCAAAAGAATAAAGCAATCGAGCTGTTTGAAACGATCGGTCATGTGACGGTATTAGATGAATCACAGCTTAATGCTGTTACAGCTATTGCAGGAAGCGGTCCTGCCTTCATTTATCATTTGATTGAAGGAATGGAGCGAGGCGCTTCGGAACTTGGGATGGACCAAGCAACAGCGAAGCTGCTCATCTGCCAAATGATTGCGGGTGCCGCCAACATGCTTCAAAGCAGCGGTAAAGAACCTGCTGAACTGCGCAAAGAGATCACAAGTGAAGGCGGAACGACAGAAGCCGGCCTGAACACACTTGCTGCCTATCAATTTGAAGAAGCCGTTGTCGATTGTGTCAAAACCGCAACAAAACGAGCAGCAGAATTAAACGAAATGTTTTCAGCAAGCACGTATAAATGATAGAGAAAAGCACCTGTGTTGATGACAGGTGCTTTTTGACATACACATCTATTTTTTCTCACTAGCAACTTGATGCAAACTGCCTGTTTCACACTTCGGTTCTTTTTTAAAAATGGCTTGTTCTAATAAAGAATTACGTGCCTGATAAAAATTCATATCGATTAACAATTCTTGATGCTTCACTAATTAGCATCTCCTCATGCAGATGATTCACTCATTGACATGATGGCTTTGATTTGATCGAGATGATGTAGTTCATGTAAGGCGATCGTTTCAGCTAATATTTGCACTGTCATCACCCCTTCTTCAGGATGCAGACCTGATTGCTCCCATGTATCGTTTTCTAATAGATGAAGTGTCTTGCTTCTTCTCTCTTTCAGTCTTTTAATCAATGCTTTGATTTCCTGTACGTTAAATCTTTCGTAAGCTCTTTCCTTCACATACATTTCAGGATCATACGATTGAAAAGGCGTATGGTCATTTGATATTGCTTGCTTTATTCGCTCTGACCAGACTTCTTCTGTATCATACAAATGCCCTGCAATTTGCTTGATCGACCACTTGCCCTCTCCCAAAGATTGATCTAGTGTGTGCTCATCACATGTCCCCACTAGCTGTTCTAGTTCACGGATACTTTCCTGAAGCGATGTAGTAATTTCTGTTTTTGTTAATTTTCCAGTTTCCATTTCATTCTCACCATCCCCTTCAAATAAATGTAAGTCATATTCTTTATCATACTCTATTTATCTAAGTCGTCGGATCGTTTATTTAAAAATAAAAAGCCCAATCATCACGATAGGGCTCTTCATCATATACTTACTTTTTCTCTAACAAAGCATGAATCGCTGAGTCTAATAATTCTGGCAAAATGCCAAATGAGAACGGGATGTGCAGGCGCTCTGTCCATTTGTGTGGATCCTTTCCTAATGGACCCACGTTGATGACTGGAACGTAAAGTGCTCCCTTTTCTCCTTCCGGTAAAGAATAGCCTTTCTGGTAAAGCGGCATATTGGTCGTGTAATGCCCTACGTCCTGTTTTTCGAGCTGTAAGTAACTTAAATCAGACAATCCCGGAAAATATTTCACTTCTTCTATTTCAAGCCCATAACTATTCTTTGCCTCTATTTGAATCCTCTGTAAGGTGGCTTGAATATGCGGATCTTCCGTTGAGGAAACCGCTGGATAAAATGGCGGACTATAAAATAAAACAATCAGCGGCCCTTCTTCCTTACAAAGCGTCGTCAGCTCAGAGACGATTTTGGTTGAAAAATCACGATCTCCAAGCTCACCTCGATTGGCGAATGCATAGTTGACAATGCGCTCGACTTCCTGTTCGCCAGAGCGTTCTGCGGCTTTTTGATACAGCTCGTGATACGTGAGAACCGTAACCTGAGTGTCTATTGGTGTAAAGTGTTTAAAGCGCTGAAAATCTGCTGTTTTTTGTTTGAGATCAGCTTCGATTTGGTCTGCTGCTTGTTTCGCCGTGTCATAAAGAAGCCCATGCAGTTCTTCACTTGAACGATTCATCATCAGCACATTAAATAAAGAAACAGCGGTGTGAGGTGTTTGAACGGAATAGGCTTCTTTTAAATCCTTTTGCATTAAGTTAGTTGGGGGCGGCGTGACTTCCCCATCTACTTCCTCACAATAATCACTATTCAGCTCTAACAGCCGGTTTAATGCAGATACCATAAAATTCGCATTTAAGCCTGAGAACGGCTCTCCTACATGTGTTTCAATTCCTTTGCAGAAAAATCCGGCCAGCACCTTCCCTATACTGCCTGTATACATATAATAATGTTCATCACCCGGATATGTTTCAAACATAGGCTCACTGTTTAAGCATGCGGTATAGTCAAGGTTATGCTTTTCCTTAAGCTCCTTTAGTTTTGGAACAGCTTCAAGCATTCCTTGAGAATTCACTTCTTCATCCGGCACTGTGACGAGTAGCACATTTCCATCAAATGTCTCTGCCATCGCTCTCTCCAGCATAGACAGCTGTACAGTAAGACCTGCCTTCATATCCATGGCACCTCTTCCAAACAACCAGTCGCCTGAAGCTAGATCTTCTCTTGCTCTTTTTGGGAGAAGCGCACTTTTTTGAGAAAATGACGCCATTAACTCCTCTGGCTTGCATGCCATGTTTTGAAATTCACCGTAATCTTCTGTATCGACGACATCGAAGTGACTAAGCAGCAAAACGGTACGAGAAAGAGAACTGCGCTTTACAAGCGCCGTTAAATAATACCGTCCATCTTTCATCGGATGCAAAGCCAAATGATCAGGATTCTGCTTATAATAAGGCCGCTCCCTCAGTAAATAATATAAATATTCAGCTAACGCAACTTCTCCAGTTGTACCCGATATGCTTTCATACTGCATAAGAGCTGTGAGCAGTTCCTTTCGTTCACTCTCTGTTTGCCATTTCATTCGTTCTCCCCCTTTGCTTTCTCTATTTCTCCATTATACAAAAACGTGTATAAAAGCTATATTCTTTGAGCACCTTTTATGACGAAAGTTTGAATGGCTGTTATAATCGGCTATACAATTCTATGAGGAGGCGAAGGTATTTGGAAACAAAACTCTTTTCACCTTGGACATTAAAAGGTGTGACGCTGAAAAACCGCATCGTGATGTCTCCGATGTGTATGTATTCATCCTATGATCGGGATGGGAAATTACAGCCTTTCCACTTTACACATTATATTTCCCGTGCCCAAGGTCAAGCTGGCCTGATCATGGTGGAGGCAAGTGCCGTTTCCCCCGAGGGAAGAATTAGTGATCAAGACCTCGGGATTTGGAGTGATGAGCACATTGAAGGCTTCGCTTTATTAAACGAACAAATCAAAGCATACGGAACCAAGACAGCCATCCAGCTGGCTCATGCAGGACGTAAAGCTGAACTAGATGGTGACATCCTGGCACCATCTAGCATTCCATTTGATGAACAGTCTAAAACCCCTGTCCAGATGTCCGTCGATCAAATCAAAGATACTGTTCAGGCGTTTCAGGATGCAGCAGTCCGGGCAAAAAAGGCCGGCTTTGACATCATTGAAATTCATGGGGCGCATGGCTATTTGATTAATGAATTCCTTTCACCGCTGGCAAATCATCGAACAGATGATTATGGCGGTTCACCAGAGAACCGTTATCGTTTCTTAAGAGAAGTCGTCGATGCAGTCAATGAAGTATGGGACGGCCCATTATTTGTCCGTGTGTCGGCTTCTGATTACACGACAAAAGGACTTGATATTGCTGATTACATTGGCATTGCTACATGGCTGAAGGAACAAGGTGTCGACTTAATCGATGTCAGCTCAGGCGCTGTCGTACAGGCGAAAATCAGCACATTCCCTGGCTACCAAGTGACCTTCGCAGAAAAAATCAAAGCAGGTGCCGGTATTCAAACAGGTGCTGTCGGTCTGATCACATCTGGTGTACAGGCAGAGGAGATTTTACGAAATCAGCGTGCAGACTTAATTTTTATAGGCAGAGAATTTTTACGGGATCCATACTTCCCAAAAACAGCTGCTGAAGAGCTTCGTACATCCATCGAAAGCCCGCGTCAATATGACCGCGCTTGGTAAAAATGCATAGGAAAAAGGTGTCTATTTTTTGAAATAGGCATCTTTTTTGTTTTTAAGAGAAACATATCTGCCTTTTGTGCCGTCTTTTAGCTAAAGAACCACTTAGAGGAGATGGAAGAATGAACTCGGCAATGATTGAAAGAATGTATCATATAGATGGACATCATTTTTATACAAAACATCGTCAGGGCAAAAGGCAAGCCACCATTATCTTTGAAGCAGGCTACGGCATTTCGGGTGATACGTGGTCGAATATGGCCCGCGATATTGATCCTGAGCTTGGGGTTTTCTTATATGATCGATTAGGAAATGGAAAAAGCAGTGAGAGCAGTGAAGGAAGAACATTGCATGATCTTGCAGATGATTTAGATGCGCTGCTAAAAGAAGCCAATATCCAGCCGCCTTTTCTCATTGTGGCTCACTCATTTGGCTCTCTTGTCAGCCGGTTATGGGCAAGCCGCAGAGGGGATGACGTCATTGGCATGGTGCTGTTAGACCCAGCAAGTGAGGAGCAAGAGCAGGTGATCCTGCCGCTTTTATCAAAGGAAGAACGCACCTCATATATGGCGCAGTTTACAGCAGAATGTACGCATGAGGATTTTCAGCAAATGCTCAGCACAATGAAAGAGGAGCAAACCCATTATGGGATGATGCCGCTCCTTGTCATTTCATCAGGTAAGAGCCGATTGTTTCATCCAGCACACGAGGCATGGCTCAGACTTCATAAACGGATGCTGTCTTTGTCATCCCAAAGCGGATGGATTCAAGCGCAGAACAGCTCGCACTATATTCATCATGATGAACCGCATATTGTGCAGCTTGCGATCTATGATGTATGGTGCGCAGCCAAACAACCTGTTTCCTATTATCAAACAGCCAATTAAAAACAAAAACTCCTTGACTAGTTTTGCGTCAAGGAGTTTTTTTCTTTATGCCGTTGGAGCTGACTGACTTTTTTTAGACAGCAGCTTTTCAATGCTGACAAGCTGAACACATAATGTAAAGATGTCAATCGCTTGCTCTAGTTCTTCAAGTGATGGGAACGTTGGCGCAATGCGAATGTTACGATCAAGCGGGTCTTTTCCATAAGGATAAGTCGCGCCTGCACCTGTCATGGTCACACCAGCTTCTTTTGCCTTTTGCACAACAGCTTTTGCACAATGATCAAGTGTATTTAAACTAATAAAATATCCGCCATTTGGCTTGTGCCATTCTGCAATGTCCTTCCCGCCAAGTGTTTCATCAAGAATGGAAAGAACGAGGTCAAACTTTGGCTTAATGATCGCTGCATGTTTTCTCATATGTTCCTTCAAGCCTTCTGGATTCTTGAAGAAACGAAGGTGTCTTAATTGATTGATTTTGTCTGGTCCGATTGTTTGAATCGATAATTGTTTTTGAGTGAAGCTCACATTATCCGGGCTAGATGCCATGAGTGCAATACCTGAGCCTGGGAATGTAATTTTAGAAGTAGATGCAAACATAAATACACGATTAGGGTGCCCTGCTTCCTCTACTGCTTGAAAAATATCTTTTAACGTATCAGGCGTATCCGTTAGGTGATGGACTGCGTATGCATCATCCCAAAAAATGCGGAAGTCGTCTGCTTTTGTTTTCATCGAAGCAAGGCGGTCAACCACCTCATCTGAATACGTAATGCCATCTGGGTTGCTATATTTTGGTACACACCAAATGCCTTTAATCGCTTCATCCTCTGCGACCAATTTTTCGACCTGATCCATATCAGGTCCATCAGCTTTCATATCTACCGTGATCATCTCTATGTTAAATAGCTCACAAATGGAAAAGTGACGGTCATATCCTGGACTTGGTGCAAGGAATTTTACCTTTGGCAGCTTTCCCCAAGGTGTTTTGCTGTCATATACACCGTGGGTCATGGCACGGGCAATGGTATCGTGCATCATATTCAGGCTGGAATTACCGCCGATGATGATTTGTTCTGGCTTCAGATTGAGCACATCTGCAAAAAATGTCTTCGTTTCAGGGAGCCCTGTCAAACCGCCATAGTTACGCACATCTGTGCCATCTTCAGCCGTCATCGCATCCTTTGATGTCACAACATCGAGCATACCCATAGACAAATCGAGCTGTTTTGGTGAAGGTTTTCCTCTAGACATGTCTAAGTGTAAGTTTTTACTTTTAAACGTTTCGTACTCATTTTGTAGTGCTGCATATAGGTCATTTAATTCTGCTTCACTTAACGCTGTAAAACCGCTCATCTTTGATTGTGCCTCCCGTATTCTTCATAGTTTCATTCGTCATTTGTTTTTTCTTCACCATTTTACCACTACCTGAAAAAGAGAGTCATTATAAATATCAAAAAAATCACACAACTTTTTTTGACGTTTCATCCAATTTTTACAGGGTGCGGTCAATGGAAAAAGAAGAGAAATCCTGTGCAGCTTCTGTCAGCGGGAATATATCGCGTGCCTCTTTCAATAGTTGTTTTAGTGCCTCTTCTCCCTGGTAACGTGCACTAATATGGGTCAAAATTAATCTTTTTGCGCCTGCTTCCTGCGCTGTTTTCGCTGCTTGTTCTGTCGTGCTGTGATAATAATTGTGGGCTAGCTCAGCATCTTCTTTACCGAATGTTGCTTCATGGACTAACACATCCGCATCCTTGGCAAGCCTTGTTATATTCTCGCATAAACGGGTATCTCCTGAAAATGCAACGATTCTCCCTTTTTTAAGGGGTTCCAAATAATCGGTTCCATCAATGATTCTTCCATCTTCGAGCGTCACGGTTTCCCCATTTTTTAACTTCTGATACAAAGGTCCAGGTTTTACACCGATTTCTTTTAGATCTTCGGCTTTTAATGCACCTGGTACATCTTTTTCTACTACCCGATAGCCGTAAGCTGGAATCCCGTGAGATACTCTTCTTGCTTCTACTTGAAAGGTATCATCTTCAAATACGATCCCTTCATCTATCTCTATGATATGCAGCGGATATGTCAAATGCGTTTGTGTAGCTGAAAGTGCTGCGTTCACAAACGCTTTGATGCCCTTAGGTCCATAGATCGTTAGTTCATCTTCTCCGCCTTGGAAGGATCTGCTCCCAAGCAGTCCTGGGAGACCGTATACATGATCACCATGCATATGAGTGATAAATATTTTCTCAATCTTTCTCGGTTTAATCGTTGTATGTAATATTTGATGCTGCGTCGCTTCTCCGCAATCAAAAAGCCACACTGCTTTTCTTTCTTCTAAAAGCTTTAGTGCAGTGCAAGTGACGTTTCTAGTTTTCGCAGGAATGCCTGCACCCGTTCCTAAAAAGAGCAGTTCCATTACTTTTCCTCCTAAAGCCGGTATACAATATCTTTATTCATATAGAATACATGAAGACAAGGTAAATGTGAATTCAGCGGAATTTTCGAAAAAAGTCAAACGAGAGCAGAAAAAGTCGAATCAAATGTTTGCTTTACGAACAATGAACCTTTAAAATAAAGAAAATGTACATACATTCTCGGTTTTTACAACAATGCTACGAATAAAGTGAGGTACTTTTCGTGAATACAGAAACTAACAATCCAAAAGCAGTCATTGTCATTTTTGGCGCAACAGGAGATCTTGCCAAACGCAAGCTCTACCCTTCTATACATAGACTTTATCATAGCGGAAAACTTGGCGATCAATTCGCCGTAGTCGGTGTTGGACGCCGTCCGTGGTCTCATGAGGATCTAAGAGCTGTGGTAAAAGAATCTGTTTCTTCTGATGATGCAGAAGCGAAAATAGAGGAATTCAGTTCACATTTTTATTATCACGACTTTGACGTATCAAGCCCTGCTTCCTATCAATCGCTTAACACACTTCTAACAGGCCTTGAAGATACGTACAGTATCCCAAACAACCGGATGTTCTATTTAGCGATGGCACCGGAATTCTTCGGAACGATTGCAAAGTTCCTAAAAAGTGAAGGTGTATCAAAAACAACTGGCTGGTCAAGACTTGTCATCGAAAAACCATTTGGCCATGACTTGCCAAGTGCGAAAAAGTTAAATGAAGAAATTCGAGATGCATTCTCTGAAGATCAGATTTATCGTATTGACCACTATCTCGGTAAACAAATGGTTCAAAACATTGAGGTCATCCGTTTTGCAAATGCCATCTTTGAACCACTTTGGACAAACCGATATATCTCAAACATTCAAATTACATCTAGTGAGTCATTAGGGGTTGAAGACCGGGCCCGCTATTACGAAAGTTCAGGTGCTCTAAGAGATATGGTCCAAAACCATATGCTTCAAATGGTTGCACTTTTAGCAATGGAGCCGCCAATTAAGCTGAATACCGAGGAAATCCGCAGCGAAAAACGGAAAGCATTACGCGCTCTTCGTCCTTTCTCTAAAGATGAGGTCGATCAATTCTTTGTCCGCGGACAGTATGATGCTGGTACGGTTGATGGCGGCATGGTTCCTTCATATCTTGAAGAGCAAAATGTTGACCCGAACTCAAACACGGAAACATTCGTTGCAGGGAAACTGCTCATCGATAACTTTAGATGGGCCGGCGTGCCATTTTACATTCGTACTGGAAAACGTTTAGAAAAGAAATCTACTCAAATCGTTGTTCAATTTAAAGACATTCCAATGAACCTGTACTATGGTAACGGAAATTCCATGCATCCGAACTTACTCGTCATTCATATTCAGCCAGATAAAGGTATCACCCTTCACCTGAACGCTCGCAAGCTTGATGGTGGTACATTTGCAAAGCCGATTAAGCTCGACTACCAAACAAATCATAATGACATCATGAATACACCAGAAGCATATGAAAAGCTGATTCATGACTGCTTGCTGGGTGATGCTACGAACTTTGCTCACTGGGATGAAGTGGCGCTTTCTTGGAACTTTGTTGATCCGATTTCTGAAAAATGGGCAGAAAACAAAACATTAAAACCAAATTATCCTGCTGGTTCTATGGGACCGAAAGAAGCCGATCAGCTTCTAGAAAAAGATGGGTATCATTGGTGGAATATATAAAATGATATAAAAAAGAGCAGTCTCCCTTGGGGGTTCTGCTCTTTTTTTAACGTCCTGTTTTCGTAATTTCAACCGTTGAAAAGTCGAACTTATCATAGCGATGATGACTAAAGGAGTACTCAAACGGCCGACCTGTGTTTAAATAAGCAACCTGCTCGACCTCTAGCACAGGATCCGTTGGGTCACAGCCTAAATATTGCTGGTCTAGCTCGTCTGATTTAGCCGCTCTAATTTTCTTATGCGCGCCTGCCACCTTTAAATTCAAATCATTTGATATGTAGCCATAGATTGATCCCAATAAAACCTCTTCATCTATTCCCTTAATAAGATTGACGGGCATAAACGTTTTTTCTAATACGTATGGCTCCTCGTCCACAAGACGGAGACGGATGATGTCATAAATGGGTGTGGTGGAGTCTATGGATAGGTGGGCTGCCACCTCTTTGCTTGGAAAATGGACATCAAAGTGAATGATTTGCGTCGTGACGTTTTTATCCGCCATGACTTTTGTGAACCCTTTATTTTCATGTCCTGACACATTGATTGCCCCTTGATTGAGCGCTGCCTTCACAATAAATGTACCGTGACCTCTTTTTCTAAAGAGGAGACCTTCTGCTACGAGAAGATCGAGCGCACGCTTCATCGTCATTCGGCTGCATTGAAATTCAGCGGCAAGCGAGTTTTCATCTGGAATGGGTTGATCTTCTGGATAATATGCTGTTCCTATTCGTTTTCTGATTTCTTCTGAAATGAGTTCGTACTTTTTCATCTCACACCACCAACTGACTTGTTTTTTCATAGCTTCCTCTCATTCTACACTAAGCCTAGTGAGCTTAAAAGGTACCAGCCATTTTTGTTTCATCCATTTACCGTCACATAAGAAAAATACTTGCCCTTTTCAAGGAAAGAGCAAGTATCTTGATTAAAAACCGTTATTTTCTGATACCGATTGAAACCAGTATCCACTTTTCTTAATCGTACGTTTTCCGTCTTCTTGAAGATCAACTGAGACAAATCCATAGCGATTCTTATAGGCATTCGACCATGACCAGTTATCCATAAAGGTCCACAGATGATAGCCTTTTACATTACTTCCTTCTTGAATGGCTTGATGCACCCATTTCAGATGCTCTGAAATAAAGTCAATGCGGTAATCGTCATGAATCATTCCTTCTTCATCCTTAAACCGCTCTTCTCCTTCAACACCCATTCCATTTTCAGAAATAAAACATTCAATATTATCATAGTCTGTTTGGACTTTTTTCAATATATCATAAATGCCTTTTTCATAGATTTCCCAGCCACGATACACATTCATTTTTCTTCCCGGCATGTCAAATGCATCAAAATAATGATTTGGCATAAATGGTGCATTTGGATGCGGCATATGCTCTTTCGCTTTCACTCTTCTTGGCTGATAATAGTTGATTCCAAGGAGGTCGACGGTATTCTCTCGAATGAGCTCAAGGTCTCCTTCTTCCATACTCGGCATAAAGCCTTCTTTCTTTAAGACCTCTACTAGTTTCTCTGGGAAATGTCCCTTCACCGCAGGATCTAGGAAGGAACGGTTAAAGAAAGCATCCGCCATCTCAGCTGCTTCTACATCGCACGGATTCTGGCTTCTCGGATAAGATGGGGTAAGATTAAGGATGATGCCAATCTTACCGCCTTGCTTCAGCTTTTTATAAGCCGCAATCGCCTTCGCATTTGATAAAAGTTCATGATAACCGACCTGTACAGCCTTTTGGAAATCAACTTCGTTTGGATAATGAAAGTTATACATATATCCGCCCTCTACAGGAACGATCGGTTCATTATGGGTAAACCATTTTTTCACCCGGTCGCCAAATAATTGAAAGCACAATTCTGCATAGCTCACATAATCATCTACTACCTGTCTGTTGACCCAGCCGCCTTTTTCCTGAAGTGCCATTGGCATATCGAAATGGTACAGGTTCACAAACGGCTCAATATCATGTGTAATCAATTCGTTGATCACATCATTGTAAAAAGATACTGCTTCTTCATTGACCGCACCTGTCCCTTCAGGCAAGAGACGTGACCATGAAATGGACAATCTGAATGAATTGTGCCCAATTTCTTTCATCAGACGAATATCCTCTTTATATTTTCGGTAAAATTGAGATGTCACATTCGGTCCAACGCCATCAAAAAAACGAGTCGGCTCTTGCTCAAACCAATGATCCCAAATATTCGGTCCTTTTCCATCACCAGGGACGCTTCCTTCTGTTTGCGTGGCAGAGGCAGAAGATCCCCACCAGAAACCTTCTGGAAATGTATATATTTGCTTGTTATTTTCCATCGACATGTATTGAGTCTCCCTCACCTTTGATGTTAGTTGTTTTTGTTTTTTCCGTTGTGGTTATTTTTTCATTTTTCACATTCATACGGTCAATAAACTTCAGGAACGGGAACCAAATGACAAACACGATCATCAGGTTAAACAGCTGAAGAAGACCGCCCGCTAGTGAATTGGTTGCCATGATTCCGCTTATAAAGATCGGCACCGTCCAGGGAATATTCACGCCAGTCGGTGGTGGTACAATGCCTGATGCCATCGCAAAATACGAAATACATGTAATAACCATTGGCGCCAAAATCCATGGAATAAGAATAAGCGGGTTCATGACAATCGGTAAGCCGAAAATAATCGGTTCATTGACGTTAAATAATCCTGGTCCTAAGCCTAGCTTTGCTACCTGTTTTAATTGCTTACTTTTCAGGAAAATTAAAATCGTAAACACGACAGCTAGCGTCATACCGGTTCCGCCCATGCCAACTGTATAAATTTCGATAAACTGCTTGCTGATGATATTTGGAACCTCACCAGTTTTTGTATAGCTCTCTAGGTTTTGAATGGACAACGTATTCCAAATGGGGTCCATGACAGAGTTGATAATAATTTGGCCGTGAAGCCCAAAGAACCAAAGAATTTGTATAAAGAAAACAGCGATCAAGGTAGGAATGATACCGCTTCCAAGTCCGACAAGCGGTGCCTGAATCGCATGATAAATCAAGTCATGCATGTTTGTTTTGAAGCCTTGTGTAATGATGATATTGATCAGTAAAAAGGTTGTGAGTGTCAAAGTAGCCGGGATCAGTGCAGCAAAAGACTTTGAAACAGCTGGCGGAACCCCTTGCGGCATATTAATGACAAATTTCTTTTGGACAAAATAACGATAAATTTCAGCAGACAAAAAGCCTGTGATCATCCCAAGGAACATCCCCTTTGCTCCTAAACGATCGACTGGGATCACGCCTGCAATAGATGCACCGCCTTCTTGTTCTAGTAAAAATGGCGTTAGAAGTAGGAAAGAGGCTAAAGCAATCACGCCGCCAAAGACAGCTTCCACATCATAGCTTTTCGATAAATAGTAGCCAATCCCAAATACAACAAACACACTCATAATGCTGATGGTCGCACTTGGCGCGATATTCAGTGCAGACTGGACGCCTTCCAGTGCGGTTTGACTCATGATTTTATCTAAAAATGGCAAATTCATTAGCACAACCATTATGGAACCAAAAATAGTAAGCGGGAACGCAAGCATAAAGGCATCCCGTAATACACCTAAATAGCGGTTATTGTTCAGTCTCCCAGCAATCGGAACCAAAATGGCACTTATTTTATCAAACATTGGTTTCCCCCCTTGTTTACACCCTTTATTGTTTAAGCGATTGGAAAATCGGCAGGAGCTCTCCCACAAGCTCCTTCATCGTAATAGTCGACATTAAGTGGTCTTCTGCGTGCATGAGCAATAAGGAGAAAGGCGTTTTCTCCCCGCCTGCCTCTTGCTGTACGAGTTGAAAATGGATGCCATGTGCATGACGTAAATCTTCTTCGGCTTCTTTCATGAGACCAAATGCCTCATCTTCTTGACCTTCTCGAAATTGTTTCAGAGATTGAAGCAATTTGCTGCGTGCATTACCGCTGTGTAAGATCAATTGAAAACTGACTTGTTCTTCCGTGAGCCCTTCGAGTGTTTTCTTTTCCATTCTTTACGCTTCCTCCATCAATGAAACGGCTTGTTCATACGCTTTTTGTCCATCGGCAAGCCCATACGCCTGCATATCGATGACCTCTACTGCAATCCCGTATTTTGTTGCTTCTTTTTGAAGATCCCCTTTTAAAAAGCTCATTTGCGGGCCAATTAACACAACATCCGCATTCGCCATTTCTTTCCTCGCTTGATCTTGTCCAACTGCCCAAATTTCTGCCTCGTCCCCTATTGAGTCGGCATGAGCCTTCATCTTTGTAACTAGTAAACTCGTAGACATTCCTGAACTGCATGCTAATAAAATACGTTTCATTTCTCTCACCCCATTGTTGTAATAAAAGCGCTTCCAGTTAATATTATATATTTTTATTTTTAAATGTCTAGACATTTAGAATCATTTGTCTGTATTTTATATAAAAAAGAGCGTATGTGTGTGTACGCTCTTTTTGTTTCTTCTTATCCTTTTCCTGCTTGGAATCCAGGGTACTTCGTCATACCGCCGTCTACATATAACGTCAACCCTGTCACATAGCTTGCCTCTTTTGACGCCAGCCAGACAGCACATGCTGCTACTTCTTCTGGTTTTCCAATATAACCAATTGGGATCAGTTCTATCACGCCTTTTTTCAATGCTGGATCATCAAATTTTTCGGCATTGATCGGGGTATCAATTGCGCCTGGTGCAATGCTGTTTACGCGGATTTTTTTAGGGGCATATTCTAGTGCCAGCGTTTCTGTTAAAAGCTTAGCGCCTCCTTTACTTGCTGCATAATGGACGAAATGCGGCCATGGAATTTGTTGATGGACCGATGACATATTAATGATCGATCCTTCAATTCCATGTTCTGTCATATACTTCAATGCATCACGGCAGCCTAAAAACATACCTGTTAAATTGGTGGACATCACTTTGTTCCAATTATCTAGCGTCATCTCCGTTGAAGGGACTTCATTTTCAATTCCTGCATTATTAATCATGACATCAAGACTGCCATATGTATCGACAGCTTGATCAATCATTGCCTTCATATCCTCTTCCTTTGATACATCTCCTTTAATTTTGACAGCCTGTCCGCCACTTTTCTGAATCTCAGCAATCGTGTCGTCCGGGTTTTCTTTGTCGGAGAAATAATTAATTACCACATTGGCTTTTTCTTGTCCAAACCGGCGCGCCATCGCTTGACCTATTCCTGTACCAGCTCCTGTAATCACGACTGTTTTTCCTTCTAAATCTGGATACATTCGTTTACCCTCCTATTTTGTAAATCCTAATAGCACGCCGCCTGCAATGATCATCAAGCAGCCTGCAATGACAAAGCTTGTTCTGGATGCTTTCTCTTTTAATAAGTAAATGCCGCCTAATGTCGAGATAACGATCCCTGTCTGTGACATCGAAAAACTTACGGCGACACCAATGAGCGGAATGGCCAAAAGAAGTCCGAGATTTCCTGTCGACCAAACAAGCCCGGCAATGATATTTTTAAACGTATATTTACTAAACGGGTTCTGCTTAAGACTAATCGCCAAGGATGAAAGCAGCATGCCGACCGATTGCGGAACGAGGGCAGACCAGCCATCAATATGAAACCATCGCAAAATAACAACATATCCGACATAACCAACCGTTGAGATGAGCAGAATCATGATCCCTTTTTTGAAATTGCCCCCACCGTTTCCACCGCCATTCTTTTTTTGACCGAGCGATGTCAGCACAACACCTGCAATAATCAGTAAAATGGCACAAGAACCAATGAGTATGACCGTCATCGTTTGCCATTCTTTGAAGACCATGACGCCAAATAACGTAGTGCTCACAAGCTGCATGCCGGTTGACAAAGGAACCGCCTTCGAGACTCCGAGAAACGCAACACTTGAAAGCTGATTCATTTGTCCAATGCTCCAAAAGATGCCTGAAATGACAGAAACC
This sequence comes from Bacillus sp. SIMBA_005, assembly GCF_046535585.1. Classification (NCBI taxonomy): domain Bacteria; kingdom Bacillati; phylum Bacillota; class Bacilli; order Caryophanales; family Bacillaceae; genus Bacillus; species Bacillus sp. SIMBA_005. Next base: position 85,810 of record NZ_JAWRWI010000004.1, read on the forward strand.
GCAAAAATAAACGGTGTCAGCTCTGGCATTTTGATGAAGAAGGCTGCAATTGAAAATATAAATGCGCCAAGCGTAATACCGAGGGTTTGCTGGTAAGCATTCCCGCCAAGTTTGACACTGATGAGAACAATACTTCCCCAAAATATCGCTGGGAGAAGTGCATATAAGATGCCCACTTCGATCCCTACTTTCTTTTCTTTTTTACATAGCATCCCTCTTTTTCGCATTTTTAGCCGAAAAGATGCAAACACAAAAAAACCTTACCAAAGGGTAAGGTTTTTCAGTCATTCTATGTTTATTTCATCCATTCTGTATGGAAGATGCCTTCTTTATCTGTGCGCTCATACGTATGTGCACCGAAATAGTCACGCTGCGCTTGAATTAAGTTCGCTGGCAGGACAGCTGTGCGATAGCTATCAAAGTAAGCAAGTGCACTTGAGAATGAAGGAACAGGAACTCCTTGCTCCACTGCAAGTGAAATGACTTTACGAAGAGATGATTGATAGCTTTGAGCAATATCCTTAAAGTAAGGATCAAGCAATAGGTTTTTCAGTTCTGGATTACGGTCATATGCTTCTTTAATTTGTTGTAAGAAGGCTGCACGAATGATACAGCCACCACGGAAGATCATTGCAATTTCACCGTATTTTAAATCCCAGTTATACTCATCAGATGCTGCTTTCATTTGCGCAAAACCTTGTGCATATGAGCAGATTTTACTCATGAATAAGGCTTTTCTAACCGCTTCGATCAGCTCTTGTTTATTCTCTGCTGATTGTGCTGGCTTAGGACCTTCGATTAATTGACTTGCTTCAACACGCTCATCTTTCATTGCTGAAATGTAACGCGCGAAAACAGACTCAGTAATGATTGGAAGCGGAACACCTAGATCAAGAGAACTTTGGCTCGTCCATTTTCCAGTTCCCTTTTGTCCAGCTTTATCTAAGATCACATCCACAAGCGGCTGGTTTGTTTCTTCATCCACTTTTGTGAAAATATCAGCTGTAATTTCGATTAAATAGCTGTCAAGCTCACCTTTATTCCATTCTGAGAATACTTCATGAAGCTCCTCTGCTGACAAACCAGCCACATGCTTCAAGATAAAGTATGATTCAGAAATCAATTGCATGTCTCCGTACTCGATGCCGTTATGGACCATTTTGACATAATGTCCTGCTCCATCTGGGCCGATATACGTTGTACATGGCTCGCCATCTACTTTCGCAGAGATCGCTTCTAAAATTGGTTTCACTAGTTCATGCGCTTCTTTTTGACCGCCAGGCATGATCGATGGACCTTTTAGTGCCCCTTCTTCACCGCCAGAAACACCTGTACCAATGAAGTGGATACCACTTTCCGCAAGCTCTTGATTACGTCTTTGCGTATCCTTGTAATATGTATTTCCACCATCAATTAAGATGTCACCTTTCTCTAGGTGAGGAAGTAATGATTGAATGGTTGCATCCGTTGCTGCACCAGCTTTTACCATTAAAAGAATTTTACGCGGTGTTTCAAGCGACTGAACAAATTCTTCGATGCTGTATGTGCCTACAACGTTTTTCCCTTTTGATTCTTGAAGAAATTCTTCCGTTTTGCTGCTAGATCTGTTATAAACGGACACGGAGAACCCGCGGCTTTCAATATTAAGGGCAAGGTTTTTCCCCATAACGGCTAGTCCAACCACACCGATTTGTTGTTTTGACATAATTCTGACGTCCCTTCTAACACACTATATTGATTACTGCTGAAATGATGTACCCTTTGAAATTACCACAACACCACCTCTTTTATCAAGTTTTCAGGCTAGTCATTTCCTCTTTTGTCCTGAAAAAAGTCTTTATTAAAACTTGTTCCACTTGTTTTGCTCTCTTCTTCCTTGATAGTTATCCCTCTTTGAACGAGTGATTTTCCATACTTTTCTTTCAGGCCTTCTAAAATGGTTTGAAGAGGCTCTTCTTTTGCATCTTCTGTATAGGAAAATAAATCAAGCTGTTTAACGGCTGCTTTTCGTTCTACAAGATCTGTCCCCGTCACACCTAAGAGTCTCACAGGCTGGTCATTCCAATGTTTAAGGAATAACTGCCTTGCTGCCTCAAATAAGTCTTCCTTCCGATCCGTTGGATTCGTGAGGGTGACACTTCGCGTAATATTTTTCCAGCTTGCGTACCGAATCATGATGAGCAGCCGATTTGCCATCACTTCTTTTCTTCTTAACCTTGCACTCACAGATTGTGATAGCTTATCAATTAACGCGACAAGTTCATCTGGATCGTCAGAATCATGAGGAAGGGTTGACGAATTACCGACGGATTTAAAATCGTATATTCTTTCTGGGTCTACGATGCCGTCATGTTCACCATTCGCCTTTTGCTTTAATCTCGGTCCATTGATGCCCAGTAATTCCTTTAGTGTATACTCATTTGCTTTCGCTAAGTCTTCAATGGTGTGAATGCCAATCGTTTTCAATTTATCTGCCGTTTTTTGTCCAACTCCGTGCATGTCACCCGCTGGCAGCGGCCATAGCATTTGGGGTACATCTCGTTTACGCAAAATGGTGATGCCCATTGGTTTTTTCCAATTAGACGCCATTTTCGCTAAAAATTTATTCGGTGCAATGCCAATACTTGAAGGAAGCATGAGCTCCTCTACAAGCCTCGTTTGAATATCATGAGCCGTTTTCAACGCGTGCTCGGCATATGGCGTATGCGTTAAATCAATATAGCCCTCGTCGATGGATACTGGCTCGACTAAATCGCTGTATTCTCTTAGTATCGTAAACATCTCTTGTGAGGAGCTTCGGTACCGGTCAAAGTTTGGTGTACGGACAATCAGCCCCGGACAAAGCCGCTTCGCTTCCCATAACGGCATTGGGGGCTTTACACCTAGCGCTCTTGCCTCATAGCTGCACGTCACCACAATCCCTTTACGCTCTTTCGCATTTCCGCTAATGGCTAAAGGTTTCCCTCTCAAAGAAGGATCATACGCCATTTCTACATTGGCATAAAACGCATTCATGTCTATATGAAAAATAATATTTGACATTGGCATAACCCCATTTTCTTCAGTTCCTATATTTTAATCAGAAGTTCCGAATCGATCAAATATGATGAATCTCTTTTATGCTCAATTATACATTGATTTATTTCATCTTTCCTCAAAAAAACCTTCTCTAAAAAAGAGAAGGTTTCACGAATTATACTTTTTCTTCAAGCATACCATTTTGATATTGAATAGCCTCGTATGTTAACACTTCATTTTTATTGTCATTCAAATGTTTCACAACCGGAGTCGGCTGCTGATTAAAATTCATACTCAAGCTTTGATTGGAGTAGTGGCCAGCTGGATCAATATAATACTTGTAATCAATGACTCTTTCCACATCAATGTCTGCGTATGCAATTCCCTCTGTTTCAGCTGGAACCATATCACTGATCGGTTCTCCATCTGGACCGTAAATGCACGTATGCCCACTCTTAAATGTGTCAAAGTAATCTCTTTGCTCCTGCGTTAAACAAATCATCTCTTTCATTTCTTCCGTATAGATTGAAGAAGTCATCAGCACAAAAGTTTGTGTCGCAATAGCATAATATCTGCTTGAAATTTCATCATCAAAATAACCTGGCCAAGATGCTACATGCACCTGTTCATTTTGAGCATTCATCGCCATCAGATCTAGTGGTACTTGATGCTCCCAGCACATCAATCCGCCAAGATTGCCAATGTCAGTTTGAAAAACAGGCATCATGCTTCCACTTCCATCTCCCCAAATCAGTCTTTCTGCTACAGAAGCTCTCATTTTCCGATGTTTTCCTATTAAATCCCCATTTGGGTTAAACCAAAGTTGAGCTAAATAGAGGGAACCGCCATCTTTTTCACTGCATGATATACAAACGTACGTTTCATTTCTTTTTGCTGCCTCGCTTATTTTTTGGATAACTAAGCTAGGGATTTCGACTGCATTTTTATATAATTTGTGATAGAACTTTCTTGTATATTCTGGATGACCAATAAAAGCAAACCAAGGATAACCAGGTAAAAATGCTTCTGGGAATGCCACAAGTTTAGCACCATTTGAAGCTGCTTCGTCGATCAGTTCACATGATTTCTGAACGGTTGCCTCCAAATTTAAGTAGATAGGGGCTGCTTGTACCGCAGCTGCTCGAAACTTCGGGTAAATACTTGTCATATTCAAAACCTCCATTTCTTCTATTCCCCCTCATTATAAGATAGGAATGGTGAAGTTTGGATGACAAATACCACTTTATACAAAATAAGGATTTGCACGTAATAAAGAAAACACTTGGTCCTGTTAGACATTTCACAATGTGTATAGTACACTGTGAGTAATGAAATGGATGTGATAATCATGATTATTGATACATTCAATGAAGTCTTTTTCCTTGTTGAATTCTTTACGATTATTCTTCCAGCCCTGACGGCCATCGGCATTGCGTTTTTATTAAAAGACTGCCGTATGAACGAACACCTCGGTGGACATCGTTTGGAAGAGTTGGACGCATCTTTATTGAATCGAACAGACTTTCTGTTTATCATATATGATCGCATTACAACTTGGATTAGTAAAGTCATTCGAATGAAACGATCATCAAACGATGATGAAGACCATTCGCTTCCTCTCTCTAATTAATTTTTTAAAAAATGAGGAGGAAACGAATTGAAACGTTTATTAACGATTTGTACGACTTTATGTTTAATGATGATTGCCTCACCTGCTTTTGCAGCGAGTGGGCAGACAAATGCGAGCTCTGATGGGTTTTTCCATCATTATTTTGTCCAGCCTTTTTCTGAGCTGATCATTTGGCTTGCGAACTTCTTTCATGATGATTATGGTTTATCGATTATGTTCGTAACCTTGATCGTCCGCCTGCTGATTTTCCCTCTTTTTGCGAACCAATTTAAGAAGCAAAGAGTCATGCAGGAGAAAATGGCACTGGTGAAGCCTCAAATTGACGACATTCAAAGCAAATTAAAGAAAACGAAAGAACCTGAAAAACAAAAAGAATTACAAATGGAAATGATGAAAGTATACAAAGAGAACAATGTGAACCCGCTGGCAATGGGCTGTCTGCCTATGCTGATTCAAATTCCAATTGTTCTTGGCTTTTACTCAGCGATCCGTTCAACACCTGAGATCGCAACACATTCGTTCCTATGGTTTAACTTAGGACAAACTGATCTATTGGTCGCGATCTTTGCAGGCGCTATGTATTTCTTGCAATTTTATGTTACGCAAAGGTTTGCGAAGCAATCAGGCACCCAGACAGAGGCTGCGCTAAAGCAAGCCAAAGTGATGGGCATGATTTTCCCAATCATGATGCTGTTTATTTCAATTAATGCCCCCGCTGCCCTTCCTTTATACTGGATGACAAGCGGATTATTACTCACAGTCCAAACCATTATTTTGAATGTCATGTACCAAAAATCAAAATCAAAAGCTGAGGCAAACGACCAAGCTAGCCCAGCTGCTGAATAAAAATAATCCCCTTATCATCAGATAAGGGGATCTTCTTTATGCCAATTTTTCTTTTAACCGCGCTGGCAATTGATCGAGATCCTCAATTCTCCCAAGGAACTTATTTGGGTCCACTTGTAAAATCATCTTGTTCTCTCTCTCCACAACGCCGAAGAAGTATTCAGAGGCTTTTGTGTTCATATGAAATGGCTTGATCTCGCTTTGTTCGATATCGATAATATCTTTTGCATCCGAGACAAGACAGCCTACCATTTGTTCGTTTAATTCAAATAGCAATACCTTGGACTGCTCGTTCACATCAAGAGGCTTTCCGTGAAGCATCACGCCTGTGTCACTGACAGGAATGACCTCTCCCCTTAAAGACATGAGTCCTTTTATTTCTTTTGGAAGGTTCGATACTTCTTGTAAATAAGGGACCTTCTCAATTGAACGAATATGTTCTACACTGATGCCAAAATCCTCTTGCCCCACTTGGAAAATAATGATCTTTTGCGTGCTCACAGAGTCTCCTGCCTTTACGATGGATTTGTCGTTTCTTCGATAATGGCGAGAACCATTTCAGCTGTTTTGACTAATTCTTCAATCGGCATTTTCTCATTTTTCGTATGAATATCTTCATATCCAACAGCTAGGTTGACAGTTGGGACGCCGTTTCCTGCAATGACGTTTGCATCACTGCCTCCGCCGCTCGTCTGTAGTTCTGATGGACGGCCAATTTTCGCAGCCGCTTTTTTCGCCACTTCTACCACTTGATCGCCGTGAGAGAATTTGAAGCCTGGATACATGATGTCAATGTGTACATCGGCACTTCCGCCCATTTCTTTAGCGGTTTTTTCAAAGGCTTCTTTCATCTTCGCTACTTGCGCTTCCATTTTTGCAGGTTCTAAAGAGCGTGCTTCAGCAAGGATATCGACTTGATCGCACACAATATTCGTTTGCGTTCCGCCTTCAAAACGGCCGATATTCGCCGTTGTTTCTTCATCAATTCGGCCAAGCGGCATACTAGCAATGGCTTTTGATGCAATGGTAATCGCTGACACACCTTTTTCAGGCGCGACACCTGCGTGAGCTGTTTTTCCGTAAATGGTTGCGCGTACTTTCGCCTGTGTTGGCGCTGCAACGATAATGGTTCCGACCTTGCCATCTGAATCAAGGGCATAGCCGTATGCCGCTGTCATCAACTTTGGATCTAACGCTTTTGCTCCGACAAGTCCTGATTCCTCACCTGCTGTGATGACAAATTCAATCGTTCCATGCGGTAAATTCTTCTCTTTCAGCACACGGATTGCTTCAAACATTGCCGCAAGTCCTGTTTTATCGTCAGCACCTAGAATAGTTGTTCCATCTGTTTTCACATAGCCGTCTTCAATGACCGGCTTTACACCATTGCCCGGAACAACTGTGTCCATATGAGAAGTGAAATAGATGGTATCAGCCTCTTGAGTACCTTCCAGTGTACAGATGAGGTTGCCTGCACCGTGGCCTGTTTTCGCTTTTGAGTCGTCTTCCACCACTTTTAGTCCAAGCAGCGAAAATTTTTCTTTTAAGACTTCCACAATTTTCTCTTCGTGTTTTGTTTCGGAATCAATCTGAACAAGTTCTAAAAATTCGTCTAATAAACGTTTTTCATTGATCATGATACTGCTCCTCCTCTTATAGCGGCATGTTGCCATGCTTTTTTAACGGTCTTTCTTCTTCCTTCCTGCGAAGCAAATCAAATGAGCGAATCAATCGTTCTCTCGTTTCAGACGGCATAAAAATATCGTCTATCAGCCCTGCCTGAGCCGCTTTTAATACACTTGGCTTCGTTTCAACCTCGCGCGAATCAGGATGAACGATTTCGTCTGCGAACATTTTCCCCATCACATCAATTTCTGCCGCTGGCCATGCATAAACAAAATCAGCGCCTAAGCCCTTGCTATTCATTGCGACATATGCTCCGCCAAACGCCTTTCTTAAAATCACTGTGATTTTTGGAACGGTCGCTTCAGCGTATGCATATAAAAGCTTTGCACCGTGACGGATAATTCCCGCATGCTCGGCTTTCTCACCTGGTAAAAAACCAGGGACGTCTACAAGCGTTAAGATCGGAATATGAAACGCATCGCAAAATCGAATAAACCTAGCCGCTTTATCAGCCGCATCAAGGTCAAGGCTTCCTGCCAGCACCTTTGGTTGATTGGCAACTACACCAATTGAAGCCCCTTGTAATTTCGCAAACCCTGTGACGATATTTTTTGAGAAACAAGGCTGCGTCTCAAAGAATGAGCCTGAATCGATGATGGCTGTCACCACTTGTTTGACATCATAGGTGCGTGATGGATCCTTTGGCAAGATGCTGCCTGGATCAGCTGCGTCTTGCTCACTCGTTTTCGCATCCATGACAGTCTGTTGTTTCGTTGGTATGTACGTTAAAAGTGTTCGAACCGCTTTTAACACGTCTTTCTCATCTTTCCCAGTATAGTGCACATTCCCGCTTGTCTGATGCTGGACACTTGCACCGCCAAGACGGTCAGGACAGACCGTTTCTCCTGTTGCCTTCTCTATGACTTTCGGACCTGTTAAAAACATATGAGCTGTCTGTTCTGTCATGAACACAAAATCGGTCAAGGCAGGAGAATAGACTGCTCCTCCAGCACAAGAACCTAAAATAACGGATATTTGCGGGATTTGACCGGAGTACAGCACATTCCGTTTAAAGATCTGTCCGTATCCTTCTAATGATACCACACCCTCTTGAATTCTCGCACCACCTGAGTCTTTTAGACCGATGACCGGCATCTGATTCTTAGCTGCGAGATCCATGAGAGAAGCAATTTTTTTAGCATGTATTTCGCCTAAAGACCCTCCATGCACTGTTGCATCTTGTGCATAAACACATACTGGCCTTCCATGAATGAGTCCAGTTCCAGTGACGACGCCATCACCGACATGCTCTGACATGCTGCCTGTTGCAAATGCTTGAATTTCCATGAAGCTGCCCTCGTCAAGAAGTTCATGCAGCCGCTGACGAACCGATAGTTTTCCTTTGTTCCGGTGCGCAGCTGCACGTTTCATGCCACCGCCCATGAATGCTTTTTCGCGCCATTTCGCCAAATCATTGAACGATTCATTCATTGCCATGCTCCTCTCCTTTCAAGGGCTCGCACAATTCAAATAACACACCGGACGTTTCTTTCGGTGAAATAAATGCAATCCGCTTCCCGCTCGCGCCTATCTGTGCTGATTGTTGGAGAAGCTCCACGCCAAGATGATCAAGACGGTTAAGGTCCGCCTGTATGTCACCTGACTTTAACGCAATATGATGAAGTCCCTCTCCCCTTTTGGTTAAAAAGGTATGTAGTTTGCTGCTGCCGGACATCGGTTCAATTAATTCAATGTGCACATGATCAAGTGAAGCGAAAGACGCTTTAACCTCCTGTTCAGGAATCTCTTGTATGTCTGAAAAATGCCAGTTAAACAGCTGTTGAAGAATGCGAGATGTATTTTTTATAGAAAAGACTGCAATGGCAATATGGTCGATTTGATTCATCCGTTCACTTCCTTTGTTGATCACTTGTCGCATTTGAAAAAACGAGCTAGAATAAAGAAAGGTGCGTTCGTCGCAAAAAATCTTCGGTTATAGGGGTGCGATATGTCTCAGAAAATGATGAAATTCATGGTATTGCTCATGATTAGCCTGCTGCTAATATCTTCACTTTTAGCAGGAGCGGCAACCTTTTTATAAGATTTCAATAAAAGCAGACAAGCAGGTGATTCGTTCAATCAACGAATGGCCTGTTTGTCTTTGGCAAGCTTTTCAAATGAATCGCTTGATGTTGTAATCCATACTTTTGTCCCAACCGGAAGCTGGTCAAATAGAAGCTCTACATCGTGATTATGAAGTCTCACACATCCTGCCGTGATAAATTTCCCAATCGTTGTTTCGTCACTCGTCCCATGAATTCCGTATGTTCTGCCATCTGTTCCTCGTGCATCAAATCCAATCCATCTTCTGCCGAGAGGGTTATTCTTCGCACCGCCTTCGATATTCTTTTTTCTGTAATAGGGATCTTTCGCTTTGATCATAATGGTAAATTCCCCTTCTGGCGTTAAATCTGACGTTTTCCCTGTTGAAGCAGGATATATTTTTTGGATTTTCCCTTGATCAATATAGGCAAGTTCATTTGTTTGTTTATTAATAATGACATACGGGTCTCCTGGAAGCGGGTTTTGTCCGAGCGGCCAGATTGGTGAAAGGGACATGGTCAATACGGTATAAATTAAAAGACGCATAGGCTCCTCCTTTTTTCATTAGATTGACCAATGAAGGAGGAACTCATGCGTCTCTATTCTTTCATCCCTTTAAAATAGCTTTTCAGTACTAAATATTGTTCCATTTCTCCAAGGAAATGAAACAGTGCAGCTCTTGCCTCAAACTCTTCTCTTGTTTGCGGCAGCGGTAGCTTATCGAACTCTTCTTTCATATCAATGAGGCGCCTTAAGAACTTATGTGCCGTGTTCCCTGGGTGAATATGTTCACGTAAGTCTCTAATGTATTCCGCAATGATTTGTCCATGCTCTGTTGTAATGGAAATGGACGTGATCTTCGGAAGCACACGCTCGATGATTTCGAATTGCTTTTGCCTCATATTGAAATAATGATAATACAGGTTTTCATGTCTTAACACATGGTTTTCAACATCACGATATGCAAGAGCTTTTGCTTCTTTAATCAATTGATGTGTCTCTGGTATTTCTTTGCCTGTCCAGTCTTGTTTCCCTGTCATTAAGTATTGTTCGATTTCCTCAAAAATTTTTGCGAAGTTGGCTTCAATCTGTTCGCTGTAGCGTTTAAGCTTTTTATCAACACTTGGCATATACAGGTTCATGATCAGTGCCACGCCAACACCAATCGTAATCAGCAGCAGTTCATTCCAAATGAGGTGAAGGGTAATCCCGCCGGACATGTATAAATGGAGGATGATGACTGAACTTGTGACAATCCCTTCTTTAATGCGAAGCAATACGGTTGTCGGAATAAAGACAAGCAGCATCAGACCAATTACAAAAGGATGATACCCAATCAGATCGAAAAATAGATAAGAAAATAAAATGGCAAGACTGCATGCGGCAAAGCGGGCGCCCGATGCAAGAAGCGACCGTTTCTTTGTCACCTGAATACACAGAATCGTAATAATCCCGGCAGCGGAATAATTTTGAAGGCCAAGCAGTTGCGCAATATAAATGGCGATCGCTGTTCCTAATGCTGTTTTCAGCGTTCGGTAACCGATTTTAAACATGATGTGAGTCACTCTTTTCTGTCTTGTTTCTATTCACTTATTGTGAAATGATGAACTTTTTTACTTTACCCATTATAATCAAAAAAAGAAGGAGATGTTAAGTCTCCCTCTCTTTTTTCTTTATAATATTTTTTGCAAGAAATCTTTCGCGCGCTGTGACGACGGTGATTCAAAGAATTGCACAGGGTTTGCATCCTCTACAATTTTCCCATCGTCCATAAAGATCACGCGGTCAGCCACTTCTTTTGCAAAGCCCATTTCATGTGTGACGATCACAAGCGTCATTCCAGATTGAGCCAGCTCTTTCATGACCTCTAGCACTTCCTTGACCATTTCTGGATCTAGTGCAGACGTTGGCTCGTCAAACAGCATGATGTCTGGTGTCATCGCAAGCGCACGTGCAATTGCGACACGCTGCTTTTGACCACCTGACAAGCGGTTCGGAAAATCATCTTTTTTCTCTAAAAGCCCTACCTTTTTCAGCAGATCTTCAGCTTGTTTGATGCTGTCTTCCTTCGATTGATTCTTCACATTCATTGGCGCATATGTGATATTTTCCAGCACCGTTTTATGCGGAAACAAATGAAAATGCTGAAACACCATTCCGATGTTCTCACGCACTTTGAGTGCATTGGTTTTTGGGTTTGTGATTTCGGTATCCTGAATCGTAATGACACCAGAAGTCGGCTTTTCAAGCAAGTTGATGCAGCGAAGAAACGTCGATTTTCCTGAACCAGATGGTCCAATGACTGCGACAACTTCCCCTTCTTTAATGGTGGTGTCAATCCCTTTTAATACTTCATTTTTACCAAAAGATTTTGTGAGTTTCTCTATGTTAATCATTTGATTTTAACTTCCTTTCCACCGATTTGCCGACAAAGGTGAGAACAAGCACGATGACATAATAGATGAGACCCGCAAAAATAAGCGGTTCAAGATAATTATACGTGACGGCACCTGCTTGATAGGCTCGTCTCATGACATCTCCCAGTCCAATGACTGTTACAATTGCTGATTCTTTTGTCAGTGTAATCGTTTCGTTCACAAGTGCAGGTGAAATATTTTTAAATGCCTGCGGAAGCAATAAGTCCTTCATCATTTTAGCATAAGGGATGCCTAAAGCAACGGCTGCTTCTTTTTGACCTTTATCAATGGCATTAATACCAGCACGAATAATTTCAGATACGTATGCAGCAGAGTTTAGTGAAAATGCCGCTACAGCAGCCCAGTATTGATCGATTTGAAACCCGAGAAGCTGAGGCAGACCGAAATAAATAATGAGCAATTGAAGCACAAGCGGTGTGCCTCGGAAGATGGATGTATAAAAATCCGCAAGCCAAATGAGCGGCTTAAATACACTAATTTTGCAAAGCGTTAATAAAATCCCTAAGATAAATCCAAGAAAAAGTGATACCACTACAATAGAAAGTGTGACCTTAAGCCCTTCTAAAATAAAGGGCATCTGAGGTATTACATCTTTAAAATCTAACATGACAGTCTCCTTTTTTATGCCTTCATACGAAATCAAAAAATAAAACAGGAAAAAAGTTCAACATGAGTTGAACTTTTCAGCGCTTTCTACTGGATTTTCGTGAATGACGCTGATCCTTTTCCTGACTTATTTTTCATCAGCAAACCATTTTTTAATTAATTTATCAAGTTCGCCATTGTCTTGCATTTCTTTTAATGATTTATTAAATTTAGCTGTTAAGTCGCTATTTTTCTTGAATGCAATGGCTGAACCTTCATTTGAACTATTCAATCCAAATGCTTGGAAGTCTTTTTCTTTTTTCAAATAACCAGCAGCTACTTTATCTTCAATAATGGCTGCATCAAAACGACCTGCTTTGATTTCTTGAATGATATCAGAGATTTTATTACGGTCTTCCACTTTTAAGTTATATTTCTTTTGCAAACCGTTTGCTTCATCCTGCTGAATTGAACCTAATTGAACGCCGACTGTTTTATCTTTTAAGTCTTTCTCTGTTTTCATTCCGCTAGATTTCTTTGAGACAACTAAGTTTTTAGCATTGTAATAAACATCAGAGAAATCTAATTGTTTTTTACGTTTTTCTGTAGGGGTCATGCCTGCAAGGACGATATCAGCTTTATTTGTTTTAAGAGCTGATACAAGGCTTGCAAAATCCATATCTTGAATTTCTAGCTTGTAGCCGTTCTTTTTCGCTAGTGCTGTAGCAAGATCAACATCAAAGCCGACAATTTTATCTCCGTCTTTTGATTCAAATGGCGGATAATCTGCTGATGTCGCCATAACGAGTGTTTTGTCATCTCCTGATGCGTTTGAATTATTAGAAGAAGTTCCGCAAGCTGCGAGTGCAGCTGCAAGACCAGCTGTCATAAGTAATAATAACCACTTTTTCATAAGATAATGCCTCCCAGTATTTAAAATCATGTATTGTTTTGAATATTTATTCACTATAATGTATTTTAAACACTTTCTTTTTAAGATGCAATAGTATTTTGCTAAAATTATTTTGATTCAATGGTCTTATAAAACAAAAAGCAGACCGATCTAAAGACCGGACTGCTTTATATGTCATCATTCAAACGTCACATGTTAAATTTCTTCGCAATGCTCATCGAATGCAGCTTGAAGCTTTGACACGACTTCCATTGGCTCGTGCCCTTCAATTTCATGACGCTCGACCATTTTGATGATCTTTCCATCTTTTAATAATGCAAAGGATGGTGAAGATGGCGGGAAGCCTTCAAAGTATTCACGGGCTCTTGCTGTTGCCTCTTTGTCTTGTCCAGCAAACACTGTCAGCAATTGATCCGGGCGCTTATCGTAATGAACAGAATAGCCTGCAGCTGGTCTTGCAATACCGCCAGCACATCCGCATACTGAATTCACCATGACAAGTGCCGTGCCTTCTTTAGACAAGGCTTCATCCACTTCCTCAGCTGATGTAAGCTCAGTATAGCCAGCCTGTTTGATCTCTTCTCTCGCTTGTTTCACAATATCATTCATAAATAAATTAAAATCAATATTCATTGTCCGTCCACTCCTTTAGCATGCCAAAACCATTTTAACAACATCATATCAAGGAAAACGCCTGCGGGCAAATGTGTTGTCTTTTCATTCCACACTTTTTCTGAACATCGTTTATACGCCGCAAAATTGGGGAAAAGTGATGATAAAGAGATGAAAGGGAGAACTGCGTGATGGCACAATTTAAAAAAGCGATGCTCATTTATAATGGAAATGCTGGACAAAAAAACATGGAAAAAGTTCTCGGTCAAACAGTACCTCTTCTTTCTCTACATATTGATGAACTCATTCTTAAACCAACAAAGCAGCCAAATGATGCTTATGAATTCTGTCGTACAATTGATGAGACGATAGAATTACTTATCATATTAGGCGGAGATGGAACCGTGCATGAATGTATGAATGGCATCGGTGGTTTAGAAAAAAGGCCAGCTGTAGCGATTTTACCAGGCGGGACATGCAATGACTTTTCTAGAACGCTTGGTATTCCGCAACAAATGCAGAAAGCCGCTCAAATGATTGTAGACGGCGTAGAAAAAAAGGTCGACTTAATCAAGGCAGAAGATCGATACTTGTTAAACTTTTGGGGCATCGGCCTCATTGCAGACACGTCCAACAATATTAATGATAAGGAAAAAGCTGTACTCGGCAAAATCAGCTACTTCACAAGTGCCCTGCGCACCTTGCAGCAAACAGATCCTTTTCACGTACGAGTTGAAACAGAGGAGGAAAGCTGGGAAGAAGAAGCCGTCATCGTTCTTGTTATGAATGGACATTTCATCGGGACAAATAAAATTGATTTGCCGAGAGCAGCGATTGATGATGGAAAAGCAGAAATCTTAATTTGCAGAAATACGAGCTTCTCTGCTCTAAAAGAGATCTTTTCTATGAACCGGGAAGAACTGGAGGATTTCACCGGCGACCTCTCTCTCATTCAAGCATCCAGTATTCAGATCCACACAAAAGAGGAAATGGATGCTGATACAGATGGCGAAGTGTATATGACAGCACCAGCTTCTTTAGAAGTGTTAAAACAGCATTTGACCTTTATTGTTCCAGCAGAATAAAGAAAACGCCCGAGATCATTCTTTTTCGGGCGTTTTTTTGATATAGCGTCTGTATAAATATTCAAGTGCATATCCGAGCAGCGTTCCGGTAAGAAGAGAAATTCCTAAAAGGCTATTCGCTGCTCCTTTAAATCCACCGACAAGCAGCAAGCAATACAAAACTTTAATAATAGAAACGATTGATATGATCAGTAGTAATCTTTCAGGATGATTGCGTGATTTAGAAATATATCGAAGAAAAGCGAACGCAATTGCTGTGATAAACATGAGTCCAATCGTTAAAAATGCAAAAAAGTCTAGTCCAGACATATCATCGCTCCTTTCTCATCATGGGGAAATCCCCCTCTCCATAGCGGGAGGGGGACATTCTTGTTTTAGTAAACAGATGTCTGCTCGTCAATGCCTTCAAGGATTTGTTTAATCCGTTGAAGGAATCTGCCGCATACAAGACCATCAAGTACTCTGTGATCTAATGAAAGACAAAGGTTAACCATGTCTCTTGCTGCAATCATACCATTTACAATCACCGGACGCTTCACGATCGATTCTACTTGTAAAATCGCCGCTTGCGGATAATTGATGATTCCCATAGATTGTACTGAACCAAATGATCCCGTGTTGTTTACAGTAAAGGTGCCGCCTTCCATGTCGCTTTGCTTCAGCGTACCTTGTCTCACCTTGGAAGCAAGCTCATGAATTTCCTTGGCGATGCCTTTAATCGTTTTTTCATCTGCATCCTTAATAACTGGAACAAAAAGAGCGTCATCAGTGGCAACAGCAATCGAGACATTGATTGCTTTCTTTTGCACAATTTTATCTCCAGCCCACATGCTGTTCATTTCCGGGAATTCCTTTAAGCCCTGAGCCACTGCTTTGACAAAGAACGCAAAGAACGTCAAATTAAAGCCTTCTTTTGCTTTAAATTGGTCCTTGAGCTGATTTCTTCTAGTCACAAGGTTTGTTACATCAACTTCCATCATCGTCCATGCATGCGGAATTTCATGTTTGCTTCTCAGCATATTTGCCGCAATCGCCTGCCTGATTGGCGTGACTGGCAGTTCAACATCACCAGGCATTGTAGAGATGGAAGGAGCCGCTTTTGGTTTTGATGGCTGCACAGGCTCTGGCTTGACCGCCTGTTCAGTGACAGGTGCTGCCTTCTCTTGCATGCCGCCGCTTTCAATAAGCTGTAGTAAATCTTTTCTTGTAATTCGTCCGCCTGCTCCCGTTCCTTGCACTGCCGCTAAATCAATGCTGTGCTCATCAGCTAAACGAAGGACTGCTGGAGAGTAGCGTTTTTTTTGACTTTGATTCTCTTTTGCTTGATCTGCTTCGGGAGCTTCACTTTGCTCAGGTGCGGCTTCTTCTTTCGCACTTTGCTGCGAGCTGCCTTCTACTTCAATTTCACAGAACACTTCTCCTACTTGCAGTGTATCGCCTTCTTCAGCTGATAGCTTTGTTATCGTTCCTGTAAAAGATGACGGGACTTCTGCGTTCACTTTATCCGTCATGACTTCCGCAATAGGATCGTATTTATTCACATGATCGCCAGGTGAAACGAGCCATTTGCTGATGGTTCCTTCTGTTACACTTTCACCTAACTGAGGCATTTTCATTTGTTCAATTGCCACTTGAAACCCTCCTCTTTCTTAAAACGCCGCTAGCTCTCTCATTTCAGCTTCTACCTTATCTGGGTTGACCATAAAGAATTTTTCCATCGTCGGTGCATAAGGCATTGCCGGGATTTCTGGTCCAGCTAGACGTTTGATTGGTGCGTCTAAATCAAATAAGCAATGCTCTGATATGATCGCCGCTACCTCACTCATGATGCTGCCCTCTTTTGTATCTTCCGTTAGAAGAAGCACTTTGCCTGTTTTTGATGCCGCTTCAATAATGGCTTCCTGATCAAGCGGGTACACTGTTCTCAAATCGAGAATATGCGCAGAAATGCCGTCTTTTGCAAGGCGGTCTGCTGCTTGCAGCGCAAAATGGACGCAGAGGCCATATGTAATGACCGTGATATCATCGCCTTCACGTTTCACATCTGCTTTTCCAATAGGGAGTGTGTAATCCTCTTCAGGCACTTCTCCTTTAATGAGACGGTAGGCACGTTTGTGTTCAAAGAACAATACAGGATCTGGATCTCGCACCGCAGCTTTTAAAAGACCTTTTACATCATAAGGTGTAGAAGGCATGACAATCTTCAAACCAGGCTGGTTGGCAAAAATCGCTTCAACTGATTGTGAATGATAAAGCGCCCCGTGAACTCCGCCCCCATAAGGTGCACGGATGACCATCGGACAGCTCCAATCGTTATTTGAGCGGTATCTAATTTTCGCAGCCTCTGAAATGATTTGGTTAATGGCAGGCATGATAAAATCCGCAAATTGCATCTCAGCAATTGGGCGCATTCCATACATCGCGGCTCCAATCCCTACACCAGCAATGGCTGATTCTGCAAGAGGTGTATCCATGACGCGCGCTTCTCCGAATTGCTCATAGAGACCCGCTGTCGCCTTAAATACGCCGCCCTTTTTCCCGACATCCTCTCCGAGCACAAACACTTTCGGATCTCGCTCCATTTCTTCTTTCATCGCCAGTGTAATGGCGTCTATATATGACATAACAGGCATTTTTCTTCCCCCTTACTCCGCATACACGTAACGAAGTGCGCTTTCAGCATCAGCATAAGCAGCGTTTTCCGCTTCATCAGTAGCTTCGTTTACGATTTGCATGATTTCTTTTGTCATCTCTTCTTTCATTTCTGAAGTCATGACGTTTCCTTCGGTTAAATACGTTTCATATTGGATGAGCGGATCTTTCTTTCTCGCTTCAAGCACTTCTTCTTTTTCTCGATAGCTTGAATCATCGTCATCACTTGAATGCGCAGTTAAACGGTAAGAGATCGTTTCAATCAACGTTGGTCCTTCGCCTCTTGCCGCACGGTCTCTCGCTTCTTTGACAGCGGCATATACTTCAAGCGGATCATTGCCATCAACAGTTACGCCAGGCATTCCGTACCCAATCGCACGGTCTGAAATGCGTTCACATGCTACTTGTTTGTCATAAGGTACGGAAATCGCGTACTTATTATTTTCACACATGAAAATAACAGGCAGCTTATGCACAGCAGCGAAGTTAGCACCTTCGTGGAAATCACCTTGGTTTGAAGAGCCCTCCCCAAACGTAACAAAGCTGACAAAGTTTTTTTGATCTAGTCGTCCAGCAAGTGCGATCCCCACTGCATGAGGAACCTGCGTTGTAACAGGTGAAGATCCTGTCACAATTCGATTTGATTTCTGTCCAAAATGCCCTGGCATCTGTCTTCCGCCTGAGTTTGGATCGTCTTGTTTTGCGAAACCTGACATCATTAAATCTTTTGCTGTCATTCCAAATGCGAGGACAACCCCCATATCACGGTAGTAAGGTAAGACGTAATCCTCTTCTCTATTAAGAGCGAAAGCAGCACCGACTTGCTGCGCTTCCTGCCCTTGACAAGAAATGACGAATGGAATTTTACCAGAACGGTTTAAAAGCCACATCCGTTCATCAATTTTTCTTGCTAGAAGCATTGTTCTATATATATCAATTGCTTGTTCATCAGATAATCCTAATTCATGATGACGCATGTTACTCATCTTATTTCCCTCCTTGATTAAAAATGGATCGCTTTCCCGTCAACAGCAAGGGCAGCCTCGCCAATCGCCTCTGATAAGGTTGGGTGCGGGTGAATTGTCTGCCCGACTTCCCACGGCGTTGCATCAAGTACTTTGGCTAATCCAGCTTCAGATATCATATCTGTGACATGAGGACCAATCATATGAATCCCTAAAATATCATCTGTCTTTTGATCAGCAATGATTTTGACGAATCCATCAGACTCCCCGTATACAAGTGCTTTTCCGATCGCCATGAATGGAAATTTCCCCATTTTGACTTCGAAGCCTTGCTCTTTTGCCGCTTGTTCAGTGAGTCCAACACTAGCGGTTTCCGGGTGAGAGTAAACACATTTAGAAACGAGCGTTTCATCGAGCGGCTTTGGATCTTGCCCAGCCATATGCTCCACAGCAATCATGCCTTCGTGTGATGCCACATGTGCCAGCTGAAGCCCGCCAATGACATCTCCTATTGCATAAATATGTGATTCTTTCGTTTGATAATGTTCATTCACGACAATGCCTTGTTTTTCTGTTTGGATGTCCGTGTTTTCAAGACCAATGCCTTCAATATTTGGTACTCTACCGACTGATAGAAGAAGTTTTTCCGCTTCAAACGTCTGAATGTCTCCATCCTTTTCTGCTTGAATCGTCACGAGATTCTCTTGCTTTTTGACGGTATCTGGCAGTACTTTCGCATTTGTCACAAAGGTGATGCCTTTTTTAGATAAAAGCTTTTCCATTTCTTTAGAAATGTCATGATCCTCTGTTGGCAATATGCGGTCTGCAAATTCAATCACCGTCACCTTCACACCAAAATCATTGAGCATAGAAGCCCACTCGATTCCGATTACCCCGCCGCCGACAATGAGCATCGACTGCGGAAGCTCTGGCAGTTCTAGTGCATCATCTGATGTAAGAATGTGCGTCCCATCTGCTTCAAGTCCAGGCAGCACACGCGGTCTTGAACCAGTCGCAATGATGACCTGCTTTGGAATAAGCATTTCATTTTCATCTCCATTTGCCATTTCTACGGAAATGGTTCCTGGCATTGGCGAAAAGATAGATGGACCAAGGATGCGGCCGATCCCTTCATAGACATCAATTTTCCCTTGTTTCATTAAATGTTTGACGCCGCCTGCTAGTTTCTCTACAATCTCTGCTTTTCTTTTCTGCACACTTGCAAACTGCAAGGCGATGCCATTTGCCTCAACGCCAAAATCAGCAGCACGTTTGACGGTTTGATAGACTTCAGCACTTCTAAGCAGCGCTTTAGACGGAATGCATCCTTTATGGAGACATGTTCCGCCAAGCTTTTCTTTTTCTACAACTGCTGTTTTCAATCCAAGCTGTGAGGCACGAATGGCCGCTACATAGCCGCCTGTGCCTCCACCAAGAATGACGAGGTCATATTCAGTTGCCATGACTTGTCACTCCTTTCTTCATCTCTTGATCATTTGGGTATTCTTTCGGAGATTCTTCTTCTTTTAAAATACGAAGTGCACCTTCTGCTAAGGATTGCAGTTCATTTTCGCCTGGATAGACGACAACATCTGAAATCCAGTCAATGTGACCTCTAATACTTGATGTAATTTGTTTGCTGTACGCAAGTCCGCCTGTTAACACAATAACGTCAACTGCACCCTTTAGGACAGCACTAGCCGCACCGATTTCCTTGGCAATTTGATAGCACATCGCTTCATAAATCAGCGCCGCCCGTTCATCGCCTGCTTCAATCATGCGCTCAACTTTCACAGCATCTGTCGTACCAAGGTAGCCCGCAAGACCACCTTCACCAATAATGCGTTTCAGCATTTCCTCTTGGCTGTACTCACCAGAAAAGCAAAGATTGACGAGGTCACCTGTTGGCAGTGTCCCCGCGCGCTCCGGGCTGAAAGGTCCTTCACCATGGAGTCCATTATTGACATCAATGACTTTTCCTTTTTCATGGACACCAATGGTGATGCCGCCGCCCATATGGGTAATAATCATATTCAAATCTTCGTAGCGCTTCCCAAAGGATGCAGCTGTTTTTCTTGCGACTGCTTTTTGGTTTAATGCATGGAAGATGCTTTTTCTTTCAATCGTTGGCAGCCCTGAAATACGAGCAATTGGTTTTAGCTCATCCACCACAACTGGATCGACAATAAAAGCTGGGATGTTCAAACCTAGTGCAATTTCTCGTGCAATGATACCCCCCAAATTTGATGCATGCTGGCCGGCATATCCTTCTTTCAGGTCTTGCACCATTTGCTCATTGACTTCATATGTGCCGCCTTCAATCGGACGAAGTAGACCGCCGCGCGCACAAACTGCATCAAACTTTGAGATGTTCATCCCTTGTTCATGCAGCGTCTTCAGGATTGTTTCTTTACGAAATGAAAACTGATCAATGATATGAGGGAATGTCTTTAATTCCTCATCTGTATGTCTCAGTGTCGTTTCAAAAATAGATCGTTCATTGTGAAACACACCGATTTTTGTTGAAGTAGAGCCAGGATTAATTGTGAGAATACGCCATTCTTTTGTCAGCAAAAACAAAACCTCCGTTTCAACTCATTCTTCAAATTAGCGACGACTTAAAATATGTTGACCATTTTGCAGGAATTGACTTCTAGATTTACGCATTCTTTCAATTCGCTCCTCCGCCAATCGGTCTGCCGCTTTATAAGTTGGAATGGCATCACGGTTTGAAATTTCAATCACGCGTTCAATGTTTTGGTAAATACCTTCTACCTTTTTCATCGCACGATCTGCATTATAGCCATAAAGCTCATCAGCTACGTTAATCACACCGCCTGCATTGATCACATAATCAGGTGCATACACTATGCCCATTTCATGAATCAGGTCGCCGTGATGCGTTTCTCTCAGCTGGTTATTCGCTGCACCTGCGATGACCTTTGCTTTCAGCTTAGGAATCGTTACATCATTGATCGTTGCACCAAGTGCACATGGTGCATAAATATCACATGCTTGATCATAAATGTCGTCAGGGTCTACTGCTTTTGCGCCAAAGTCTTCTACAGCTCGTTTTACAGAGTCTTTGTTGATATCTGTGACAATCAGCTGTGCGCCTTCCTCGTGCAGATGTTTACACAAATTGTAGGCCACATTCCCAACACCTTGGACTGCAATCGTTTTTCCTTCTAATGAATCGGTTCCAAATGCCGCTTTGGCAGCAGCTTTCATCCCTTTGTATACACCGTAAGCTGTAACAGGAGACGGGTTTCCTGATGAACCAAATGCAGGAGAAATACCTGTCACAAAGTCTGTTTCTTCATGAATCAGATCCATGTCTTCTACCGTTGTACCGACATCCTCCGCTGTGATATAGCGGCCATTTAATCCTTGGATGTAGCGTCCAAATGCACGGAACATTTCTTCATTTTTATCTTTTCTTGGATCACCGATGATGACTGTTTTACCGCCGCCAAGATTCAGACCTGCTGCTGCGTTTTTATAAGTCATCCCTCTTGCTAGACGAAGCGCATCTTCAATCGCTGCTTCTTCGTTTTCATACGTCCACATTCTTGTCCCGCCTAGTGCTGGCCCAAGTGTTGTATCATGAATGGCAATAATCGCTTTTAAGCCAGATTGTTCATCCTGACAAAATACAAGCTGTTCATAATCGTATCGTTCCATATATTTAAAAAGTTCCATTGTTTATTCCTCCTATGACTTTCGCTTAATTTGATGTACAGATGGCAAGTGCAATTGAATAAAGCTTACTTTCAGCTGTATCCGACCGGCTTGTTAAAGCAATCGGCGCCTTCGCTCCTGCCACCACAGCTCCCACCTTTGCATGCGCAAAGTAGATGAGAGATTTATAAAGAATGTTTCCTGCTTCAATCGTTGGCACAAGCAAAATATCTGCATGACCGGCGACATCACTCGTAATATTTTTATGAGAAGCTGCTGTTTGAGAAATGGCATTGTCTAAAGCAAGTGGCCCGTCAATGAGGCAGCCAGAAATTTGCCCTCGCCTATTCATTTGCGCCAGGCTTGCCGCTGTCAAAGTGGAATCCATTGCCGGGTTCACAACCTCTACCGCAGATAACACAGCCACCTTTGGCATGTCGTTTCCGACAGCTTGTGCTACTTGAACAGCATTGATCGTGATCTCTTTGAACATGTTTAAATCCGGCGCGATGTTCATCGCAGAATCTGTGACATAAATAAAACGATCAAAGCCCGGCACTTCGAATGCCGCGACATGTGATAGAACACTCGCCGTCCGCAGCCCGTACTCTTTATTCAGCACCGCTTTTAAAAGAACGGCTGTCGTGACATGCCCCTTCATCAATATATCTGCATGCTTCTCGCTCACTGCCTGCACGGCAATCTTGGCTGATTCTTCAGGAGAATCCGAATGAATAATATCTATCCAGTCTTCATTGATCTCATGCTGTTTCACCAGCTCCTTCAGGTTGCGTTTGTTCCCAACCAGCAGGAAGCGAGCGACCTTGCGTTCAATTGCCATTTTAATGGCATGAAGCACTTCTTCGTCTTCTGCATGAGCCACAGCAGCAGTTTTATTCTGCAACTGGGCGGCTTTCATAATCAGATCGTCAAGCTTCATATATGCCCACCTTTCCTTATGCTCGGGTTCATGGTTTTCATATGCAAGTTCTATGCCAGCTTAAAATGCAGTGAAATGAGGCATTTCGCATGAGATACGTGCAATTTTTTGCAGGTAACGTGCATTTTATTGCATGCTATCTTTTGCAAGTTGATATTTATCCATTTTATAGTAAAGGTTACGAATGCTAATCCCTAATGTTTTCGCTGTTTTCGTACGGTTGAATTGATGCTTTTCAAGGGTTTGTTTAATCAGCTGCGTTTCAAACGCTTCAACAGCATCCGAAAGAGTCTCTCCCTCAAATTGACTGACAGCTAGTTCCTGCTGCTCTTTTTCTTCCTGCTCTTCTGACTCCATGAAGGAAATATGATCTTCATCGATCCATTCTTCTTGCGGATTCAAAAAGATCATGGCTCGTCCAAGGACATTTTCCAGTTCTCTCACGTTTCCAGGCCAGCTGTAAGACCGAAGTCTATCGAGCGCACCTTCTGTTAAGCCGCTCACATTTCGACCATAGTCTAAATTGATTTTCTGAATAAGACGTTTGCTTAATGAGTCAATATCTTCAAGGCGCTGCCTTAGAGGCGGAATGGAGATCGGATATCTGTTCATCCGATAATATAAGTCCTCTCTGAACTTTCCTTCCGCCATCGCTTTTTCAATGTTGACATTTGTTGCGGTAATCACACGCACATCAACTGGTATCGCTTTTGTTCCGCCTACTCTCACAATTTCTTTCTCCTGCATGACGCGTAATAACTTTGCTTGTGTACTTGGCGTCATTTCACCAATTTCATCTAAAAAGATACTGCCATGATTCGCTTCTTCAAACAGCCCTTTCTTCCCGCCGCGCCTCGCACCAGAAAATGCACCTTCCTCGTAGCCAAAAAGCTCTGACTCTAAAAGTGTTTCTGATAAGGCAGCACAGTTGACTCTCACAAAGCGATTATATTTCCGGTCACTTTCATTGTGTATAGCGTGCGCAAATAGCTCTTTTCCAGTACCTGACTCTCCCCTGAGTAAAATAGTGGCTGGTGTTTTAGCCCCTAGCTTTGCCTGCTCAAGCGCTACAAGCATTTGCTCACTTTCTCCAATAATGTCTTCAAAAGTGTACTTTGCCTCAAGTGTTCGGATGAGCTGTCTTGCTTTATTTAATTCATTCGTGAGTGATTGAATTTCTGATACGTCATGAATGACGCCGACACTGCCTTTTAAAATGCCATCAACGATCACTGGTGCTACGTTGACAATCACATCCTTCTTATTAGGTCCGACTTTCATTCTGACGCCTCGAACTGGCCTTCTTGTTTCAAGCACCTTTAAATGCATGCTTTCCCCTTCAGAAATATCCGCACCCGCAGGTTTGCCCACAACCTCTTTGTCTGTTAATCCCGTCATTTTCGTATAAGCTCTGTTAATTAAAATTCCTTTCCCCTGCTCATCTACGACGGATATCGCTTCATCTGATGATTGAATGATCGCCTCAAGCATCGTGCGCACTTCTTTGAGGTTTGTGACTTCTTCTGCAAGTTCCACTGCATCTGTAATATCTTTAAAAATGGATAGAGCGCCTAGCATTCTTCCTGCGTCGTCAATAATCGGCAAACGCGTTGTGACAATTTGTATTTGCTGATTCAGAAATTGTTTTTGATGAAATTCTGGCTCCCTCGATCTTAAAATATCGGGGAGTTTTGTATTTGGGATCACTTCACGTATGTGCCGGCCAATCGCATCTTTTTGCGAACGTCCAACCATTTTGGCAGCCGATCGATTAAACAGAACAACTTCTTCATCCATATTAATAAAAATCATGCCGTCGTTCGTTGCATTAAAAATGCGGTCATGTTTATAGGTTTGTTCTTTTAATATTTGAATGAGCTGATGCTTTTCTGACATTAATTCTGAAATGACGTATGCCATCGAACTTGGAACAATGACAGACTGCTCTGCTTTTTCTTCCATCAGTTCTTTAAGGACAGCTGAACTGCCCGTTGTTTCAATGATGATATCAATGTCATCTTTTATGTATTCTTTCCAATCCGTTGTCGTATCAATTCCATTTTTTTTCGCTTCTACCATCCCCGGTGCCCCAAGATCAAGGTCGGCGATTGCAACGATTTGAATCATATTTGTTTTCAGCAATGTTTCAAGCAATGCTGATCCACCCTGTCCTGCACCGACAATCAAGACTCTCTGCATCCCGTTACCCCTTTATATGAAAAAATTTGCACACCATATTTTTCCGTTGCAAAAAATTGCACAACTCTTATATTACCACGTTTTCCTTTCTTGACAAAATATTTTTTGAATTAGACAATGGAAGTAAATGACGTTTAAGGGGACATTTGATGGGGAGAATACTTGCATTAGTGATTATTTTAATACCTGGCGCGCTTGCTGCACTTGGAATTAAGCTGCTGCGTGACACTGTTTTCGGTATCATCATTTCACCATTTCCATTTTTATGGCTGCAAGGAATTGCAGGGTTGGTTTTTTTAGGGGGAGGTCTTTACGTAGTCGCTGGCTTTATTTTATATAGAGACCGCAAACGAAATAAAGTGACCACCCGCTTTAAACAGAGATAAACATGAAAAAAGACCCGCTGTTGATCGCAGGTCTTTATTTCATTTCTTCTCTTATTTCGACGGCTCTATCAGGAAAATCTGTGAAAATTCCATCGACACCTAAGGAAAACATGTTTTTCATTTGCTTTTCACTGTTTACTGTAAATGGCCTGATCACTTGCTGGGCAGCATGGAGAGCTGATACGACTTCTTTTGTTACCCCTGCGCCCTTTATATTGGGGTGATAACCTCTTGCAGGTACTGTTTTTATGTACATCTCTGGCCGATGAATGACATCCATTGTGAGAACAGCAAGCTCAACATGCGGCATCCGCTTGTGAAAAAGAGCTAAACTGCCGTGATGAAACGATGAGACTAGTACACGATCTTCTATTTGAAAGTGTTCAATTTGCTCTTTTACTTTCTCTTCCATACCAGGATATCGATAAATGGAGTTTTTCAGTTCAATATTGATGATGAGTGATGATTGCTGCGTCACTAGCTCCAATACTTCTTCTAAAAGGGGAATGGATACAGCACCGGTTTCTTCATAAAAAGAATGACTCGCATCTCCTGCTTTTAACTCTTCATATGTATGGTCTTTCACTAAGCCTTTCATATTCGTTGTTCTATTCAGCTTCTCATCGTGAATGACAGCAAGCCTGCCATCTTTCGTCAACTGAACATCCAGCTCAATTCCGTCAGCCCCAGAATGAAGTGCATGCTCAAAGGCTATCATGGTATTTTCAGGATAGATGCCTTTAAAACCTCTGTGTGCAAAAATTTTCGTCATATGTCACCTCTAAGTATGATGCTTCCTTTCATTATGACGTCTCTCTTTTCGTTTTTCCAGTTTGAGCACATAAAAAAACCTCTTCTGATTCGTACGAAGAGGTTCTGTATAAATTCGATCACGTAATCGCTCTGATGGCTTGCTCTGTCGTCTCTGCGTCAAGAGCAAAAAGGGAAGAAACAACTGCGACTGCTGTAACAACGGTTAAACCTAACAACAACTTTTTCATAAGATAACCTCCACTTTCTTTTGAAGTATTTGTGCATCGAATTTCTTTTCAAGAAAACGAATGGCATTTTGATAGTCATTTCGTTCCTTGAAGTATTTCGATATTTGTTCAGACAAATCCTCAAGCTCCACATATAATCTATTTTTTTCTATGTAGTCTAATTTTTCAGAGAATAAGTCTGCTGCTCCACTATTTTCGCACATCAAATCTAAAATTTCAAATTTTACTATATATTCATTATTTTGGATATCACAACTATACTGAATGCCCTCTTTAATATATTCCTTCGCCTCTTGATCTCCTAGATGAACCAAGGCATTTGCCAGAACATATAAAGATTGGATGTAATAATGGCTATTGTCACGGTGCATTTGAATGCCCATCCCTTTTTTGGCATATTGTGCGCTGTTTTCGTAATCATGTTTCGCATAATAAAGAACGGCTAAATTGTGATAGCATTTCCCAATCAGCACTTCATTGTTAATACGTTTACTTTTCTCAAGTGCTTCTTGGTATTTTTCCTCCGCTTCGTCAAATTGGATCAAATCGATACAATTACTTGCATGTAAAATCAAGCTGTCAATCGCCTGCGCTGTATATTCTTCATGCGCTTTGAACGTATCGATGGCTTTTTTGATATGATTAATGGATATGAAATTTTGTTTCAGTTCGTAATAAATTGAAGCAACCTTATGATGAAAAGTCCCTACTTCAAGGTCCTCATTCACACGTTTTAGACGCTGTTCTGCAATTTTGTAAAAGCTGATGGCTTCATCATATTTTTTCACATATGCAGCATATTGACCTTTGTAAAAGTAAAAATAAAAATTAATAATGTCATCTGCTTTCTCATCAAGCGTTCCGACACTCTTCATAATGTGATTGGCTTTTTCAATATTTCCAAGTAACATTTCATGTCTGCCATTAACAAGCTGATAATACAGGAGAACTTCGCGGTCTTCATCTGTATTTTTTAGCAAATTCTGAATTTTCTCTTTATAGATCGCAGATTTTTCTAGGTCATTTTGAGAAATGACCCTCGTCCACTTGCTAATTTCGTTCGCTACCTCAGCAGAGTGGATTTTCAGCTTTCCCATAACCTCACCCTCTTCTTTTCATTATTATAGCATAGTAAAAGAATGTGAAAATTATTAAATTCGACAATGGGAATATTCAGTTCAAATGGCACAATCTCTAAGAAGCCAGTGACTTTAAAACGCCAACCAATCAGGTCAATAGCAATAGAACTTTCGATCTCATTTGCTTTATTTACCAAATTCATCAGACCTTTTCCTCTCATCCTTTTTCTTACGAATGAGCGTTTCCTTCTACTATTTTGAAGACCAAACAATTGATTGGCGTAGCTGATTACCACTAATTTATGTCATACCCATTTCTTTCATGCTTTATTTTTCATTTTATTCTGAAAATAAATCAAGCTGAGTTGTCCAAATGAAACAATAAGATGATTGTATCAATACAACCAATTTTTTACAATATTTTTTCAAAATAAAAAAACGCCTCTTTGAAGAAACGTTTTTCTATAAAAATGAACTAGCTAGCTCGATGCTCCAAGCGGAGACGGTCAGCCACCATTGCGATAAATTCAGAATTGGTTGGTTTTGCTTTAGACATGCTGACTGTATAACCAAAGAGTGAGGAAATGGAGTCGATGTTTCCTCTACTCCAAGCCACTTCAATCGCATGACGAATTGCTCGTTCGACCCTGCTCGCGGTCGTGTTAAATTTCTTCGCGATGTCTGGATACAACACTTTTGTGATGCTTCCGAGAAGCTCGATGTCATTGTACACCATCGAAATGGCTTCTCTTAAGTATAAGTAACCTTTAATATGAGCAGGTACACCAATCTCATGAATAATCGTCGTAATGCTCGCATCTAAGTTTCTGCGTTTCGGTTCAGGTTTGTTTCGAAGGACACTGTTTTGGATAGATGAAGATCGATGGGTGACTTGTGTGCCGTTTCCACTGACTTGACGAATATGACCGACTAGGTTTTCCATATCAAATGGCTTTAAGATGAAATAGGATGCCCCTAAATCAACTGCTTTTTTCGTGACATCTTCTTGTCCAAACGCCGTTAGCATAATCACACTTGGCTGTTTGGTCATGTCATTGTTTTCACGGAGGCGTTCCAGTACAGCAAGGCCATCTAAATGAGGCATGATAATATCTAAGAGGAGAACGTCGGGCTCTTTATCTTTAAATAATGTCAGACATTCCTGACCATTATACGCCACGCCAAGTACTTCCATATCTTCCTGTCCCTCAATATACTCTGTCAAAAGGCCAACAAGCTCTCGATTGTCATCAGCTACACACACTTTAATTTTCTCCACGTTCTTTCCTCCCCAATGTCGATTCCTTTAGTCTTTTGTATTTCTCTTCTGAGTGTTCAATTCGACAAAACCATGCTATCCCCTTTAAAAAACTTTAATTTTCCGAATAATAGAGCATTATCTAGCTTTTTCTACGTTTTTCTTAACGAATCGACGATTATTGCAATTTGACAACATACCACTTTCCATTTTGTCGAAAAATCTCTTTTTCCTTATTTTATAACATGATGGCAGAGAAAGAAAGGGGAGAAAAAAACTGCCGGAAGATTCGCGGCAGTTTGATGATCAGCTTGCTTTTTTGTTTTTTTGATAAAGGTCGATGCCTGCTTCTGACAGCATCCATTCAATGTGTACGCCGTAGCCGCTTGTCGGGTCATTGACGAAAACGTGCGTGACCGCCCCAATGACTTTTCCGTTTTGGATGATGGGGCTTCCGCTCATACCTTGGACGATACCGCCCGTTTTACTTAAAAGACGCTCATCTGTTACCTTTAATACCATCCCTTTTGTTGCCGGGAATTTCTGCGGAGTCGTGCTGACGATTTTAATATCAAACTTCTCCACTTTATCATGATCCACAACGGTTAAAATTTCTGCTGGACCTTCTTTCACTTCATTTGATAAAGCAACTGGAAGCGGTTTGTCTGATACATGATTTTCAAGCTTTTCGGTTAACGTACCAAAGATACCAAATGGACTGTTGCGGGAGATATCTCCTATTGTTTTTCGTTCGGAAGAGAATCTCGCCAATTTTTCTCCAGGATTGCCTCCTGTGCCTTTTTCAATCGATGTTACGGTTGATCTAACAATTTCACCATTGTCGACAACAATTGGTTTTTTTGTATCCATGTCAGAAATGACATGCCCAAGGGCACCATATTTTTTAGAAGATGGTTCAAAGAAGGTCATCGTGCCGATTCCTGCGGCGGAATCTCGAATGTAAAGACCAATTCGATAGGTGCCTTCACTTGCATCTTTTGCGGGTGTTAATGTTGTTTGAAAGGTTTTATGGTCTCTTTTTATGAGTAAACGAAGCGTTTCACCTGTTTTCCCTGCTTTCTGGATAAATGGGGTGAGGTCATTCATTTTCTCCATCTTTTGACCATTGATTTCAATGATCATATCCCCTGATTGAATGCCTGCGGCTTCGCCTGGTGATTTTTTGCCGTCTGCTGTTGTGATTTGATGAAAACCTACAACGAGAACTCCTACAGAGTGGAGCTTGACGCCAATGGATTGTCCTCCAGGAACGACTTTTAATTCAGGGAGAACGTCGACTTTTGTTTTCTTAATAGGAAATCCTTTAAAATCATAAACAATTTCGGCTTTTCCTGCCTTTTGTCCTGTTACTTCAAGCTGATTCTTTTTCTCTGAAAGACTAAAGGCTTGTGAAGAAGCATTGGCTGACGCTTCTATTGATGTGTCAATTGCGTGCTTCTGTTTTTCAAATACAGCAACATTTGTTGGAATGCTGATGTATTCCTTCACTATGCTCATAAACCCTGTACTTATTAAAGAAACAAGGAGAATCACACCAATGGCTTTTCTCATCTTTTCGGGCATTCATTTTTCACTCTCCTCGCTCCTTACCCACACCAGAACACTCATGTTTTGGCTACATCTTTACTTTTGCCTTCTTCGCTTTGATTTATAACCAGCAGCTATAGAAAATGATTGGATAAATTGATAAAAGAAAAAGACGAATTCGCGGGTATATACAGCGATTTTGACACAATATAAAAAAGGCAGCTGGTTTTTCAGCTACCCTGTTGTTTTGACATCATTTGCTTGATGCAGCAATTCTTTTGCATGCTGTTTTGTCAGCTCAGTGACTTCGACACCCGCAATCATCCTGCCAATTTCACTCACTTTTTCTTCATGACTTAATGGTTTGACGTTTGTCAGTGTTCTACCAGCTTTAGAGCGTTTCGAAATGAAGAGATGCGTGTCAGCCATTGCTGCTACTTGCGGGAGATGCGTAATGCAGAGCACTTGTGAGCCAGCCGCCACTTTATAAATTTTTTCGGCAATTGCCTGTGCAACTCTGCCGCTTACGCCTGTATCCACCTCATCGAAAATAATGGAAGTGACCTCTTGTTTGGCTGAGAAGATACTTTTCACGGCGAGCATAACACGTGAAATTTCTCCACCAGAAGCAACTTTTGATAAAGATTTCATCGGTTCGCCAGGATTAGTAGAAATCACAAATTGAGCTTGGTCAATTCCGTTTTTCCCAAGCTGGACGGGCTTTCCATCTAGCAGCGGATTATCCGTGCTGCTAAAAGGCGCATACCGAATGGAAAAGGATGTATCAAATGTTGACTTCTCCATATACAAATCCTTTAGTTCTGTTTGAATTTGCTTCGCTAGCTTTTTGGCCCATTTTTTACGAAGCTCCGAAACGTTAAGTGCTTCAAGCAGGGCGTCACGGCTCATTGCATCCAGTTTGTTTTTAAGTGTCTGCAGATGACTGTCCCGATTTTGAATTTGATCGATTTCTTCTTCAATCTTCGCCGCATACTCCAAAATTTCCTCAACCGTCGTCCCGTACTTTCGCTTTAACTGCTTCATTTCATTCAGCCTAGACTCAATAAAATCAAGGCGTGCTGGGTCAAACTCTAATTGATCCAGCATGCTTCGCATTTGAAACGTCGAATCCTCTAATAAATAGTAAGAGTTCGACACTTGTTCGGAAAGCTTTTTTAGATCGTCGTTAATCTCAGAAACCTGCTCGAGCTCGCTCGATGACATGCCAACCCAATCAAGTCCCCCCTGCTCATTGCGCAAGGCATTATAGGCGTTTTGGAGTGAGGAAAAGATCTTTTCGTAGTTGCTGATCTGATGGCGCTCTTCTTGAAGCTTCTCATCTTCTCCCGGCTCTAATTGTGCCGCTTCAATCTCTTCTAGCTGAAATTGCAATAAATCTAATCGGTGCACCATTTCTTGCTCATTCTCAGAGAGCTGTTTTAGCTTTTGGGCTGTCTTTGTATATTGCTCATATGCTTCTTGATACTGTGACAAAGCAGGTGCAATTTCTTCTGCTCCAAATTGATCGAGTAAATGCAGATGATTTTCATCCTCCATCAATAACTGGTTATCGTGCTGTCCATGTATATCGAGCAAAAGGCGTCCTACTTCGCGTAAAAGTGAGATTGTGACGAGCTTGCCATTGATGCGGCAAATGCTTTTCCCGTTATTGTTAATATCACGGCGAAGGATCATCATTTCATCAGTTGCGTCAATTCCCTGCTCTTCGCATAAAGCAAATACAGGGTGGTCAGCTGCTGGTACAAGAAAAAGCCCCTCCAGCTCAGCCTTTTTCTCACCATAACGAACAAATTCAGACGACCCTCTACCTCCCACAAGAAGTGAGACAGCGTCAATCATGATGGATTTCCCTGCACCTGTTTCCCCTGTTAGGACTGTGAGTCCTTTTTCAAATGAAACCGTTAACTCTTCAATGATTGCAAAGTTTTTAATGGTTAGTTCTGCTAACACTCATTTGCCACCTCTTTTTGTAAACCTGATTCTTTATAGGAGCTCTAAAATTTTGCTTGAAACTATTTCCGTATCATCTGGTGTGCGGCAAATGATCAAAATGGTATCATCTCCGCAAATGGTTCCCATGATTTCTTCCCAATCTAAATTATCCATTAAAGCCCCAATCGCCTGAGCATTACCTGGCATGGTTTTGAGGACGATTAAATGACTGGCAGCATCCATTTTAATAAATGCATCCATTAAGGATCGCTTTAGTTTAGACAGCGGATTAAACCGCTGATCCGCAGGAAGGCTGTATTTATATGTTCCATTGTTCGTCGGCACTTTCACTAAATGCAATTCTTTAATATCTCTTGAAACGGTCGCTTGTGTAATGTTATATCCATCGGCTTTTAAAATATCGACTAGTTCATCTTGTGTTTCAATCTCTTGGCTCGCGATGATTTCTCTAATCTTAATATGCCTTTGACCTTTATTCATTATTGACCCCCCTAGGCGTTTGATCTCAGTTTTTCTTTACGTTCTATGTTATATGAACCACAGTTCAAAAAACAAGCGTTACGTGAGAAACGGCCAATTCTCATCTTTTGACCATGTAAAAAGGAATAATAGCGAGCTATTATTCCTTTTGTTTCAACCTCATGTATCAGCCGGCTCAGGACTGTTTTTCTTTTCTTTCAATACAGAATGGGCTTCCTTGACGATCTTTTCAAGTTCTGAAACTGGAAGTGCCGCATTCTCTTCTTGATCAGGGTGAAGCACTAAATGGAGAAGGAACTCAATATTCCCGTCTCCGCCTGTAATAGGCGAAAATGAGACATCCTTCACATCATAGCCTTCTTTTGCAGCAAATTGATTCATCTCTTCCAGCACACCAAGGTGGACAGACGGATCTCGCACGATGCCTTTTTTCCCAACAAGCTCTCTTCCTGCTTCAAATTGGGGCTTGACGAGTGCAATACAGTCTCCGCCCGGAACAAGAATGTGCTTTAAAGCCGGAAGAATGAGTTTAAGTGAAATAAAAGAGACATCAATTGACGCTACTTCTGGCAATCCTTCGGTAAAATCTGCCGGGACCGAATGACGGAAATTGGTGCGCTCCATGACGATTACCCTGTCATCCTGCCTTAATTTCCATGCAAGCTGATTGTAGCCAACATCAACAGCATATGATTTGACCGCTCCATTTTGAAGAGCGCAATCTGTAAATCCACCTGTTGATGAACCAATATCAATTAGCAATTTCCCTTCAACAGTTAAGTCGAATTCTTTTAGCGCTTTTTCCAGCTTTAATCCGCCGCGGCTCACATATTTCAGAGGGTTCCCTTTCACAGTGAGCGGTGTATCACGAGCGATTTTCTCTCCTGGTTTATCCAAGCGGTTTTCATTTGAGTAAACGATCCCTGCCATAATGGCACGCTTTGCTTTCTCTCTCGTTTCCATTAGTCCTTGTTCGACTAATAAAACGTCAAGTCGTTCTTTCTTTGATGTCATGATCCAATTCCTTTTCTTGGTGCTGCGGGAAGCAAGTCACGTAAAGTGTCAGCAACCTGTGCTTTCGTCAAACCAATTTCTTCAAGCAGGGCATCAACACTTCCATGCTCAATAAATTCATCTGGAATGCCCATACGTTCTACTTTGATATGAGATGCTTTCTTATCGTGTATATATTCTAAAACGCTGCTGCCAAATCCGCCTTGGAGCACAGCTTCTTCAATCGTTAAAATCGGAATACCTTCAGAAAGAATATCATTTAACATCGCTTCATCAAGAGGCTTAATAAAACGAGCATTGACAACACGAACCGATTTCCCTTCTTTTTGAAGTTCTTCTGCTGCTTGAAGCGCCATTTTAATCGTCGTACCAAATGTTAAAATCACAGCATCCTTCCCTGGACGAAGAACCTCCCAGGACCCAATCGGAATGGTTTTCAGCTGTTCATCCATTTTGACACCTAACCCATTACCGCGCGGGAAGCGCATGGCAATAGGACCGTCATCGTACTGAATAGCTGTATTGACCATGTGCTGCCCTTCATTTTCATCTTTTGGCATCATGAGCACCATATTCGGCATATGACGCATAAAGGCAATATCAAACACACCTTGATGGGTTTCTCCATCTGCACCGACAAGTCCAGCACGGTCAATGCCAATAAAGACGTTTAGATTCTGGCGGCAAATATCGTGGAGCACTTGGTCATAGGCTCTTTGCAGGAACGTTGAATAAATCGCTAAAAATGGCTTCATGTCCTGCGTCGCAAGACCAGCTGCCATTGTGGCTGCATGCTGCTCGGCAATGCCTACATCAAACATCCGCTCTGGAAATTCCTTCGCAAAGCCTTCAAGCTTTGAACCAACAGGCATCGCAGGCGTGATCGCAACAATCCGCTCATCTTCCCGTGCCAGCTTTCTGACTGTTTCACTGACGAGACCACTCCAAGACGGAGCTGCTGCTGCCGGTTTTACAAAATCACCTGTATCAATTTTGTATGGACCCGTACCATGCCAAGTGCCAATTTTATCGGATTCTGCCGGCTGATAGCCTTTTCCTTTTTTCGTGATGACATGCAGAAGAACAGGCCCTTTTGTTTTCTTTGCATATTCAAGATTCTCAAAAAGATCTTCATACGAATGTCCGTCAACAGGACCTAAGTAGGTAAATCCCATTTCCTCAAAGAACATGCCAGATACAAGTAAATATTTGAGGCTGTCTTTGATACGCTCTGCTGTCGCAGCAAGCTTACCACCTACAGCTGGAATGCGCTTGAATAAATATTCAAGTTCGTCCTTTACCCATTGGTATTTGCCAGCTGTACGTAATCTGCCAAGCATTGTGTGAATCGCACCGACGTTTGGTGCAATACTCATTTCATTGTCATTTAAGATCACAATCATATCTTTCTTTTCATCACCGATATGATTCAAAGCTTCCAGCGCCATACCTCCGGTTAGTGCACCGTCTCCAATAATCGGCAGGATATATTCATCTGTCCCTTTGATATCACGCGCTGCCGCCATACCCATCGCACCAGATAATGAGGTTGAACTGTGACCTGTCTCCCAAACATCATGCTCGCTTTCATTTCGTTTAGGAAAACCGCAAAGCCCTTTATATTGGCGAAGTGTATCAAACTCCGCCCCTCTTCCCGTTAACAGCTTATGAACGTAAGACTGATGTCCAACATCCCAGAGGAATTTGTCTTTTGGGCTGTCAAATACTTTATGAAGCGCAACAGTCAGTTCAACGACTCCCAGGTTCGGACCGATATGCCCGCCAGAGTTAGCTAAGGACTCAATTAAAAACATGCGAATGTCAGCGCTAAGCTCCTCTAATTCTGCATTTGACATTCCCTTTAGAAACGTTGGATTTTTTATTGATAAAAGATCCAATTAGGATCAACTCGCTTTCAACAAAATTTCTATATACATCTATAATGCCTTATTCCTTTGAAAACCAGTAGGGAATAAGAGTTGTCTCATCATAATAAACTGTTTACAGTTTACCACAATTGCTCGAGGACCCTCAAATCTAGGCTGTTTTTAATGATCTCTTGAGGCAATTAGATCACATAAATCATGCAGTAATTGCTGCTCTAATTGAAGATTGGAGACAATTTCTTTTGCACGTGTGATGTGCTCATGCAGTTTTTCTTTTGCTCCTGAAAGCGTTAATAAAGAAGGATATGTCGACTTTTCATTTGCTGTATCAGAGCCGACCCGTTTTCCGATTTTTTCTTCGCTTCCTTCGAGATCTAAAATATCATCACGGATTTGAAACGCAATGCCAATATGATAGCTGAATTCCCTTAGCTTCTCGATATCGTCATCTGATGCTCCTGCCAGCATTCCACCTGCTGCGACGCTGAACGTGAGGAGCTTTCCTGTTTTACGGGCGTGAATGGATTCTAGTTCAGCAAGCGATACTTGTTTTTGCTCTGCTTCCATGTCATCAAACTGACCGCCAACCATTCCTAGTGCACCTGCTGACTTTACAAGCTCATCTACAATTCTGATCTTTTTGTCAGCAGAGACGCTGCTTGACAGCTGTGATGTAATCAAACGGAAGCTCTCTGTTAAAAGGGCATCACCTGCGAGAACCGCTGTTGCTTCTCCGTACACTTTATGATTCGTCGGTTTTCCTCTGCGAAGGTCATCGTCGTCCATGCAAGGAAGGTCGTCATGTATCAAGGAATACGTATGAATCATCTCAACCGCACAGCCAACAGGTATACCGTCTTCTTCGTTTTTACCGTAAGCATTTAGAAGAGCAAGAACGAGAACAGGTCGAAGCCTTTTCCCGCCCGCTTTAAGTGAATAGAGCATAGAAGATTTCAGGTCTTCTGGAATCGTCAATTCCTGAACATATGTAAATAAATAATCTTCAATGGCCTGCTTTCGTGTTGTTAAAAATTCATTTAAATTACTTGTCACCAGCATCTGCCTCCTTCACTGAGAAGGGAGCCAGCTCACCGTCCTCTTTTAAAATGAAATCCATTTGCTTTTCAACATGCTGTAATTTTTCATGACAAAGCTTCGAAAGGGTCATGCCTTCTTGAAAATAATGAATGGCCTGCTCAAGTGGTACATCTCCTTCTTCGAGCTTTCCCACAATCTCCTCAAGACCTTTCATCGCCTCTTCAAATGTCATTTGTTCTTCTTTTTGTTTATTGGATTCTGTCATGATGATTGCCCCTCCTTCTCAATAACCTCACAAATTAGACGTCCATCCTTCATCGTGATAGTCAGCTGATCCTTCGTCTCTACTTGGTTCACACTTTTTACTAGTTCTTCTTCTTTATAGGCTAAGCTGTAGCCTCTTTCCATCACTTGAAGTGGATTTAATGCATTTAGTTTACCAAGAACCGATTGGAACTGCGAATGAATTGTTTTCATTTGCACATTCATACTGCGAATGAGCTGTTCTGTTTCATTGGCGTGTCGTTTTTTCGCTTGAAGCAGCTGTTCTTTAGGATGAAGCGGCTTCAGTCTGTATGTCTGGCGGTCTAGCTGACTGCGTTTTTGCTCAATTTGTCTCGTCAGCTGTTTTTGAAAACGGTCAAATACCAAATCGAATTGCTGCTCTTTTTGCTCCTGTAATCGTTTTGGAAAACGGAAGGCATAAGAGGATTGCAGCGCCACAAGACGGTCTTTCGCTTGTGAGGTTCGATTCTTTACCGCTCTTGTTAGCCGTATATCGATTGATTTGATTCGCTCTATTAAATCGGTCGTGCTTGGAACAGCAAGTTCAGCCGCTCCTGTTGGTGTGGGTGCTCTCATATCTGCAGTGAAATCACTGATCGTAAAGTCTGTTTCGTGCCCAACTGCAGATATGATTGGAATGTCTGATGCGAAGATGGCCCTTGCGACAGCTTCTTCATTAAAAGCCCAAAGCTCTTCAATCGAACCGCCTCCTCTTCCGACAATCAAGACATCACAGAGCTGTTTTTCATTCGCTTCCTTGATTCGCTCTACGATGGAACGGGTCGCATGCTCACCTTGGACGAGCGCCGGAAGCACAATGATTTTCGCCTGCTGATAGCGCCGATTGATCGTCGTAATGACATCTCGAACAGCCGCTCCTGTTGGAGACGTAATGACACCAACAACCTCTGGATATTCAGGGATTGGCTTTTTATAGCGCGCATCAAATAAGCCTTCACTTGCTAGCTTTTTCTTCAGCTCTTCATAAGCAAGATGAAGAGCACCAACACCATCAGGCTGCATTTCTTTTGCATATAATTGATAGTTGCCGCTTGGTTCATAGACTTGAATTCCGCCGCGTACAAACACCTTCATCCCACTCTTAGGTGAAAAAGGCAGCTTCGCCGCAGAGCGCTGGAACATGACAGCTTGCATGCGGGCGTTTTCGTCTTTTAAGGTGAAGTACACATGTCCCCTTGAATGAATCTTGACATTGGATAGCTCACCTTTGATCCAAATATCTTCTAAATGCGGATCGACATCAAATTTTCTTTTTATGTATTTTGTAAGGGCTGTGACCGTCACAAAGGCTTTTTCACTCATGACGTATTCCTCCTCCTCAAAAACGCACATTCATCCACCAGCAGTATGCAGGTGGATGAATGGATAAAGCTTATGCTAATGTACGTTTTGCTGATTTAACCGTATTATGTGCAAGCATCGTAATCGTCATTGGACCGACTCCGCCAGGGACTGGTGTGATATAAGAAGCTTTTTCTTTTGCCTCTTCAAAATCAACATCACCAACAAGCTTCCCGGTATCCAAACGATTGACTCCTACATCGATCACAATAGCGCCTTCTTTAATTTGGTCAGCTTTAATAAAGTTTGCTCGACCGACGGCAACAACTAAAATATCCGCTTTCAACGTATGTTCTGAAATATTCGCTGTTCTTGAATGGCAATAAGTAACCGTTGCGTTTTCGTTTAACAGCAATTGTCCTACTGGTTTACCGACAATATTGCTGCGTCCGACAACAACGACTTCTTTTCCAGAAAGACTAACACCCGTCTTGTTTAGTAGTTCAACAATGCCTGCTGGTGTACATGGAAGGAATGTGTCTTCCCCAAGCAGCATTTTCCCGATATTCAATGGATGGAAACCATCAACATCTTTCTCAGGTGAAATACGTTCAATCACGGCTTTTTCAGAAATATGTTTTGGCAGTGGAAGCTGAACAAGAATCCCGTGAAATTGATCGTTCGCATTGTACTGATCAATCAGCTGAAGCA
Source organism: Bacillus sp. SIMBA_005 (assembly GCF_046535585.1). Lineage (NCBI taxonomy): Bacteria > Bacillati > Bacillota > Bacilli > Caryophanales > Bacillaceae > Bacillus > Bacillus sp. SIMBA_005. Next base: position 125,065 of record NZ_JAWRWI010000004.1, read on the forward strand.
ATTCTTCTTCTGTTAAAGAAGCATCTAAATGATCTAGCTGGAAATGCATCCCCATTGCTTCTGCTGCTTTTTTCTTTCCGCGTACGTAAGAAAGTGAAGCCGGATCATCACCGATTAGAATAACGGCAAGACCAGGTGTGACACCTTTTTGTTTTAGCTCTTCTACTTCTTTTGCTAATTGCTCACGCTTTTCTTTTGCTGTTTCTTTCCCATCGATGATTGTTGCTGTCATGTCGAATCCTCCTATTGCTGCTTTAGGTCGTTTTTAATGTTTGAAAGTACTCCATTTACAAATTTCGGTGCTTTATCATCACCGAATAATTTGGCCAGTTCAATCGCTTCATTCATTGAGACACTAACCGGGATATCTTCTTGATACACCATCTCGTACACAGACAGCCTTAAAACGGCTCTGTCTACGTTTGCAATACGATCGAGTTTCCAATTCACTAAATGCTGTGAAATCATGTCATCGAGCTTGTCCTTTTGTTCAAGCACACCGAAAACCAGCTCCTCAAAAAAAGGATCTGATTCTTGTTCGTCCAGCGCATGTGTAATGGCCTCTTTCGGATCAATATTGCTCACATCAATTTGAAATAATGTTTGTAGCGCCTTTTCTCTTGCAGTTCTTCTTTTCATTATTTACTCCTTTAACCACTTTATCCGCTTGTCGTTAAGCCATACAGAGATCATAACATATTTTGACCGTGGTCGCACCAAGATCCATGTGAGCTGTCACGAAAAACGAATCAATCCACGTGTGAGATCATCATTATTCGGAAATGACCCAAAAATGGGCTTTAAAAAACCAAAGAGGCGATGCCTCCTTGGTTTCACTTGAACTCTTTTTTACATTTCTTGATCTACTTCAGCATCAGCTGATTTTGTATCAAATTGAATACCAACGACATGGATATTGATTTCATTAATCGTTAAGGCAGTCATGTTCAAAAGAGTTTGACGGATATTTTCTTGTACAGCAGTGGATACCTTTGGAATGGATAGGCCAAATTCAATCACACAATATACATCGATTGTGATGCCTTCATCAGAGACATCTACTTTCACACCTTTACGGTGATTTTTTTTACCAAAGCGTTCTGCTACATCAGCAGCGAAATTGCCGCGCATTTCGGCAATGCCTTCGACTTCTGAAGCGGCGATCCCAGCAATGACCTCAATCACTTCTGGTGCAATTTGCACTTTTCCCAATTGATCTTCATCAAGGTTCATTTCAAGCAAATTGTTTTCTGACACGATCATTCACCTCCGAAAGCTGTGATTATTTCATAATTTGGTATGTTTCTAAAAACTTCGTATTAAAATTACCGCTCACAAATGTTTCATGCTCAAGCAATCTTAGATGGAATGGAATTGTTGTGTAGACTCCTTCAATGACGAATTCTTGAAGCGCACGTTTCATTCTCGCAATCGCTTCTTCTCTCGTCTTACCATATGTGATCACCTTTGCAATCATACTATCGTAATATGGCGGAATCACATAGCCCGGATAAGCGGCAGAATCCACGCGTACTCCTAAACCGCCTGGCGGAAGATACATTTTAATTTCACCAGCTGATGGCATGAAGTTTTTCTCTGGGTTTTCTGCATTAATACGGCATTCGATTGCCCATCCTTCAAATTCGACATCCTCTTGTGTAAGAGAAAGCTTCTCACCTGATGCCACTTTAATTTGTTCTTTGATCAAGTCAACACCTGTGACCATTTCTGTTACAGGATGCTCTACTTGAATACGGGTATTCATTTCCATGAAGTAGAACTTCTCTTCACTATAATCATAAATAAATTCGACTGTTCCAGCACCAGTGTATTCAACAGCTTCTGCAGCTTTTACGGCTGCTTCACCCATTTGCTCACGGATGTCTGCATTTAGCGCTGGTGATGGCGTTTCTTCAAGAAGCTTTTGCATTCTTCTTTGGATTGAGCAATCACGCTCTCCTAAATGAATGGTATTGCCATGCTGATCTGCAAGCACTTGGATTTCCACGTGTCTAAAGTCTTCAATGAACTTTTCTAAATAGACGCCAGGGTTACCAAAGTTTTGCGCTGCTTCCTGCTGCGTGATGGTGACACCGTTAATGAGCTCTTCTTCGGTACGAGCTACACGGATTCCTTTACCACCGCCGCCGGCAGTTGCTTTTATAATCACAGGATACCCAATACTTGCTGCTGTTGAAACAGCATCATCAAGATCTTTTACAATTCCTTGAGAACCAGGAACAATCGGAACGCCAGCATCTTTCATTGTTTCCCTCGCGACATCTTTTGTTCCCATTTTGGAAATCGCTGACGGAGTTGGCCCAACAAAGATGACATTGCATTCCCCGCAAAGCTCAGCGAAGTCTGCATTTTCAGCAAGGAAACCGTATCCTGGATGGATGGCATCAGTACCTGTTAATTTAGCAACACTAACAATATTCGTGACATTTAAATAACTATCTTTTGAAGCAGTCGGTCCGATGCAATATGCTTCATCAGCCATTTGAACATGAAGCGCATCGCGATCCGCTTCCGAAAATACCGCAACTGTTTCAATTCCAAGCTCTTTACAAGCGCGGATAATTCTAACTGCGATTTCTCCTCTGTTTGCAATTAATAGCTTTTTAATCATGATCGTACTCCTTACTCTGCTTTCACTAGAAAGAGGGGTTGTCCGAATTCTACAAGCTGACCGTTCTCAGCTAATACTTCGACGATTTCACCTTTTACTTCTGCTTCGATTTCATTAAACAGTTTCATCGCTTCTACGATGCACACAACTGTGTTTTCGTTCACCTTAGAACCTGTTGTCACGTAAGGACCTGCTTCTGGTGAAGATGAAGCATAAAATGTGCCAACCATTGGGGATGTAATTTTATGCAGATTATCAGACGCAGCTGCCTCTTGTGCAGGGGCTTCGGTCTGAGCTGGAGCTTGTGCTTTAGGAGCTTGTTGAGCTGGAGCTGCTTGGACAGGAGCCACTGATGCTTGTGCCGCAACTTGCTGAACGACTTCTTTATTTTTCTTCAGTTTGATTTTTGCACCTTCGTTTTCGTACGTAAATTCATCAATAGTAGATTCGTCAATTAATTTAATCAGTTCATGAATTTCTTCAATTTTTAACATGGATTTGCACCCCTATGTATGGATTTATCTTTTTCTTTATAGGCTAGTACTAAAAGTACATACTATAACCATCTTACAGGAGGATTTCAATGAATTCAACTACTATTGTGGCGAAGCGCTTTGCGAGAGCATCTTGAAGAGGGCGCAAAACCGCATCAAAAAACGCCCTTTTCGGCAAAGGGCGTCTGTTCATTTTTTATTCGTTAGAGGGCTCAAAAGTGACCGCTACGTTATCAAGACCTCTCATTTCTTTTGTGACCATATCAATAATATCGGCAGCTTGGGACTTTGATTTTTTGTCAGAACGAACTGTGATGCTCACTTTATCTCCCTCTGCACTCACTAGCGCATCTTTATAACCTTTTGTTTTAATTAAGGTTTCAAGTTGACGCTCCGTTCCTTCTGCTTCACTAAGCGCTGTCATTTGGTCATACGCTTCGCTTTTTTCTTGTGCTGTTGCATCATCACTGGATACGATTTCGTTGAACTCTTCGCGCTGCTTGCTTCGTTTATCTTCAAGCTCTAATCTGTATGTTGTAAAAAGCTCATCGTCTGTTTGCTCTGACACAGCCTTTCCTTCTTCACCGCTTGTTTCGATATCCTCTTGTTTACCATTTGTTTCTTTGTCAGTGGACTTCTCATCAGCGCCTTTTTCTGTTCCTTTATCCATTCCTTTTTCTGGTTCAGTCTTTTTCTCTTCCGTTCCTTTTGATTTCATCTCTTCTACTGTCACTGCATTTTCACCTTGTGGAGACATGATATAGTACACACTTAAGACGACAACTAAACTTAGCATCGTTAATAGCCAAACCGTTTGTTTTTTTAACATCATTCCGAATCCTCCTTGATTTTTTTAGGGGCAACAGCCACTCTATGGCTCGGTACATCAAGCACTCGTGTAACCGCTTCAATGATGGTTTTCTTTATTTGAACGTTGTCTACTCCTTGAGCAACAACGAGAACACCTCGAATATCTGGTTTTTTCGTTTGCACCACAACTGGCGTTTCTTCATTGCCATTTTTGATGATGACGATTTCTTCTTCTTTTGTTTGATCAGTGACACTTCGCACGCCGCCTTCTTTATCTGTTTCTTCGGTCGTTGTGCTTTTATTGGATTTGTTTTTTTCAAACACTTTTAAAGAAGTTGCGTCTACATTGACCACAATCGATACATCCTCAACGCCAATAATGGTCTCTAAAATTTCTTTCAGCTGATTTTCGTATTCTTGCTCCACATCCTCAATCGAATTCTTTGATTTACTTGACGATGCCGGCTTGAATACCTCCTGCTCTTGTGAGGTTGTTTTTTTAGAAGCAGGAACAGCAGCTTGTTCTTTGCTTGATGGCGGTGACAAGATCTGACTGACTAACATGAAAGATACGCCGATGATGAATACAAGCAGCAAGTAATGGTGCTTCGTTAATTTTGGTTTCCCTTCACCTTTTTCAGGCGGCTGCAAGAATGATTTCAGCTTTTGTTTCCAGTCCTTGTTATTCATGATCTGCTGCGTCACCTCCCTCAATGTTCAGCGCAATGTGCTCAGGACTCGTATTCCAAACATCAGCAAGCGTCTCTTTCACCCTCTTGATCTCTTTGCTAGAAGATCCAGCGCTGTCCTCCTTTTGCCTGGAGAGATCAATGTCCACCTTTGCCACCGTTTCTACAGCATCACCTGTGAGCGGGGAAAGAACTGCTTTGATGCGAAATTGATCCGCCTCCATATTCTGATCCAGGTGCTCAACATCTGCCTGCACTTCTACGTGTTTCATTTCATAGCTCTCCTTCTCCAGTGGCTCCTTTGCGCTTTTTTCTAGTTGGACAGCCATTTGCTTTAAAATATATGCACGCTGAGAGGCTTGTATTTCTTTTTTTTCTAAATTCATCTGATTTTTTATTTCTTCTGACTGTGCTTCTTCCTTCCCCTTCATCAATTCTGAGAAGATTTGGTCAGGGTCTGCCCGAAATAAAGCAAAAATCGGATTGAGCATCACGACAATCAACAGGAGACTGACGACCATTTTGGCATATTTTTGCATGCTTGAATTGGGAAGCAGAAGATCAATGACAATCGCAAATAAGATAAAGAGAATAATACTTGTGATCCATTCCGTGAGAAAACTCAAAAGGTGTCCCCTCCTTACTTCATCATCATGGTCAAATTGCCAGCAGTGATAATGACGGTAATGCTTAAAAAGAACATGAGCGATACGACAGCAAGTGCAGCAAAGATATAGAGCACACTTTTTGAAATGACATCAAGGCAGCTGATAATCGGACCGCCTCCTAATGGCTGAAGAATGGCTGCGGCAAGCTTATATATAAGAGCTAGCGAGAGCACTTTGATCGCAGGGAAGGCGGCAATTGAAATGAGAATAGCGACGCCGACAAGTCCGACCGTATTTTTAAGTAATACAGAGGCACTGATGACGGTATCCGTCGCATCTGTAAACATTCTGCCAAGGACGGGGATGAAATTTCCGGTAATAAATTTGGCTGTACGAAGTGTGATACCATCTGTAACCGCAGCAGATGCCCCTTGCACAGAAATGACACCAAGAAAGACAGTTAAAAAAACGGCTAACCCGCCTATCGCCACATTTCTTAACAGCTGGGCAAGCTGGGTAACCTTGTATTGTTCAGTCAGCGTACTGACAATGCTTAATATCGCTGATAAAAAAATAAGCGGAAGAACGACATATTGAATAAAAACGCCGCTCGTATTCATCAAAAATAAGATAACCGGATGAAAGAATCCGGCTGAGACAAGCCCGCCTGAGGAAGCAATAAGTGCTAATAACAGAGGAATAAGAGCAAGAATAAAACTGGTCATCGTTTGAATGGCTTCCGTTGCATAAGAAATCGCCACATGAAAGCTGTTGAGTGCAATAATGATCAGCACCATATAAACAAGTGCGTATGCGACTTTACTGACAGTGCTCTGTTCAAATGCATTCTGCAAAAGCTGTAAAAGCGAACAAAAGATGGTGAGTAAAATCAGTGTCCCAAGGAGCTTTCCGTTTGCGATGACCTCGTGAAAAAGATAATGAACAAAGGCTTTCAGCCATGTCTTGGGAGACAGCTCTTTATCGCCATCAATCATTTCTTTCACTGTTCCTTTTTGGCTTTCTGGCAGAAAGCCGCCATACTCATCCAATATGGTTTCCCAAAAGTCACTAATGGAATGAAGCTCAAGTGCATCAGCTTGTCCAGCCGCCACGTCTTCTGCTGCTGGTGCTTCATTTGATAAAGGCTCTTTTTCTTCTGCACCTGCGTGCGGAGCGATCAGCCAGAAGAAAAGCATCAGTCCCATAACAGCTGTCACCCGTTTCATTGTCATCACCTCTTTTCAATTAAGTCATAGACGGGATCATACCTAAGATCGTCTCAATGATGACTGTTAAAATAGGAACTGCCATGACCAAGATGAGAATTTTGCCGCCAAGCTCTATTTTTGATGCAATGGCGCCTTGTCCAGCATCTTTTGTCAGCTGGGCGCCAAATTCCGCAATATAGGCAATGCCAATAATTTTTAAAATGGTTTCAACATACTTCATATTGACACCGGCACTTGCCGCAATTTTTTCTATCATCGAGATAATGGCATAGATTTGATCTATTAAATAAAGAAAGATCACACACCCTGTAAATACAACTAGCAAAAAGGCGAAGGTTGGCTTTTGTTCTTTGACGATTAATGCTAAAAAAGTAGCGATTAAACCAAGTCCAACAATTTGTATGATTTCGATTTGTAAGCCCTCCCCTATCCTTGAAATAGAAATACGGCTTTAATCTTTTTAAACAAATCATCTACAATGGTTGCTACCATAAACAAAATGTAGATAAACCCAAGCAGCGTGACCCACTGAGCGTACTCCTTTTTCCCCATTTGATCTAAAATCGTATGGAGGAATGCCACAACGATGCCTACTCCCGCAATTTGAAAAATGACGTTTACATCAACGCCCATGCTCTCGACTCCCTTCCTCTCACATCAATAAAAGAATCAGTAGTAATCCGCTTAAAAATCCGAGGCTTCTGACCATTTTTTCATTTTTGGCTTGGGCGATTTCAGCTTCCTTCTCCTCCGATTCCAAATGACCTAAAGCAAGCTTGATATATTTTTGCTGAGACGTGACATCATGCTGGCCAAGTGTTTCTCCAAAGTGCTTCAGTGCCTCATATTCGCCTTTTTTTAAGACGGTTTTTTTCCAAACATCCTCAAGACTCTCATTCCATGCATGCCGTGCAGAAAAAGTTCCACCTTTCAGCTTTTCTGCAAATTGTTCAAATAACCGATTCACAGGAGTGCCTACTTGTGACGCAATTTGCTCTGCTGCACGCGCTAGAGGTGTTTGACCATACATAATTTCAGCTTCAAGAGACTGGAGCGCAAACCGGAGCTGTCGAATTTGTTTCGGCCGGTCGCTATATCGTTTGGCAAACTCGAACCCTCCCCAAGTCGTAGCCGCGACAATCAAGATAGCGCCAATGAGCTTTAACATACGTCCACTCCCCGCCTCCATTTCATCTCTTGTCCGCCTTGGTCATATATTCGTCCGATCGTGCCGGGACCGTCCTTGCGATTTAATTCAATATAACGCTCAAACACACGAAGCTCCCATAGCGGTTTCAATGATGGACGTTTATATACATCTTCAAGTGAATACCCATGAACGGAAACGATAATGGTGACCCCCGCATGAATCGCTTCTAAAAGTGCCTGCACATCCTCGCGTTTGCCGATTTCATCGACAATCATGATCTCTGGACTCATAGACCGAATCATCATCATCAAGCCCTCAGCCTTTGGACACGCATCGAGCACATCCACCCGGTGTCCAAACTGGTGCTGCGGCACCCCTCTTATACACCCAGCGATTTCTGATCGCTCATCTATAATGCCTGTTTTTTTAGGAGGAATTGCTTTTGTGCCCGTACTAGCCAGTCTTGCTATATCCCGCAATAATGTCGTTTTCCCTGTTTGCGGTGGACCGATGATCAGTGTATTGCACCAGTGCTCATCATATAAATAAGGAAGAAAGGGAAGCGCAATCCCGACTTTTTCTTTTGCGATGCGGATATTAAATGAAGAGATATCTCTTAATCCTTTGACAATGCCGTTTTCAACGATCACCTTTCCTGCAAGTCCCACCCGGTGCCCGCCTGAAATGGTGATGTAGCCTTGCTTTAGCTCCTCTTCAAGTGTGTACATGCTGTAATTGCTCAGCCTGCCTAATAGCTGAGACGCATCTTCTCCTGTTGTGCGATAAGAAAGAAAGCGCGGTTTTCCTCTTTGCATTAATTCAATAGGACGATCCGTGCGAATGCGGATTTCTTCTATTTGATCCCATTCTGCTTCTTTTAGCAGTCTAAGTTCTTGTCCAATCGAGTGCGGGAGAATATCCAACAAGCTCCGCAACGAATTCCCCTCCTTTTTTTCTTCTCTAAAATGTATGATGGGAGCCGTTAATTATGCCAAGCCGTTTTACTTATAAATCCCAACAAGAATAAATACGACACCAATGAAAATAAAGACGAGCTTGGCATAGGATAACTGCCCTGCGATTTGATAGATTCCAATCGTCATCGTGATAATAAAAATGAGCGGCCCAATGATCGCCAATATACTATTAATGACAACCGCTTTTCGGACATCATTTGTGACTAAAATGAGGATGGCGGCTGTCATTTCAATCGTTGCTGATAAAAACCTCATGCCTGCCATCGCAGCGACTGATGGATGGATGCCCGGGAGAAATTGTTTCATACTAGAACCTCCAGCTTTTTTTACACTATATGCTTGTCTAGCTGGAAGTAGTCTTGTTTTTCGGAAAGGAAAAGAGATGAATGAGAGAATTGAGAGAAGGCGTACCTTTTGGGGGAGTCTTACATGTTTTACAATAAAAAAAGACTGTAAACACGAGGTTTACAGTCTTTTTTCGTTCATTACGCTCTTGACACGTATGAACCGTCTGATGTATTAATGACTAGTTTATCTCCTTGGTTCACAAAGAAAGGAACGTTGACGATTAAACCAGTTTCTGTTTTTGCAGGTTTTGATCCGCCTGATGTCGTGTCACCTTTAATACCAGGCTCTGTTTCTACTACTTCTAGTTCTACCGTGTTTGGAAGTTCTACTCCAAGTGTTTCAGCACCATACATCACAATGTGAACCGACATATTTTCTAGCAAATATTTCAGCTCATCTTTAATTTGTGTTTCACTTAGTTCAAGCTGCTCATAAGAACTTGTATCCATGAAGACATGTTGGTCGCCATTTGCATATAAATATTGCATTGTTTTTGTTTCGATTTGAGCTTTCGCTACTTTTTCGCCTGCACGGAATGTTTTTTCTTGAATAGCACCAGTACGCAGGTTACGCAGTTTCGAACGAACAAACGCTGCGCCTTTCCCTGGCTTTACGTGTTGGAAATCCACTACACGCCAAATACCGCCGTCCACTTCAATTGTCAGGCCTGTACGAAAATCGTTTACTGAAATCATTTTGTCATCCTCCTACATTTCACCATCATAATATGATAAGTTCTTTCGGTGAGTGGGTCAATCGTTTATTGCCGTCAGCTGTCAGGACAATATCATCCTCAATTCTCACGCCGCCGACATCCGGCAAGTAAATTCCCGGTTCAACTGTCACGACCATGCCCTCTTCTAAAACGACCTCTGATCGTGAGGAAAGGCCTGGCGCTTCATGTACTTCCATCCCTAGCCCGTGGCCAGTTGAATGCCCGAAGTATTGACCATAGCCATACTTTTCAATGATGTCACGTGTGATGCGATCAGCTTCTTTTCCTGTTAAGCCTGGCTTGATTCTATCCACACCAGCGTTTTCTGCTTCTAATACGATATGATAAATTTCCTTTAACTTATCGCTCGGTCTGCCAACAGCAATCGTTCTTGTCATATCAGAACAATACCCTTTATAGTAAGCACCGAAATCGAGTGTAACTAAATCACCAGATTCAATCACCTTTTCACTCGCTCTTCCGTGCGGCAGGCTTGAACGAACACCTGAGGCGACAATCATATCGAATGAAGATCCTTCAGCGCCTTCTTTTCTCATGAAAAATTCAAGCTCGTTCATGACAGCAATTTCCGTCAAGCCCGGCTTGATGTAAGTGAGAATATGATCAAAGGCGTGATCTGCAATCTTCGCAGCTTCCTCTAATATCTTAATCTCTTCACTAGACTTAATCAAGCGCAACTTTTCAACTGATTCTGAGACCGGAACAAGCTCAATATCACCTGCTCTATCTGCATACTGCTGGTACGTGGCAAATGTCATATGGTTTTGTTCAAATCCAAGGCGTTTGATCCCAAATTCCTTTGCCGTTTGAGCTGCGGTTTCTGCGATATTTCCTTTATGTTCAATAATGTCGAAGCCTTTTACTTGGTCCTTCGCTTGCTCTGTATAACGGAAATCCGTGATAAAAGCTGCCCGATCCTTTGAAACAACGGCGAGACCGGCTGAACCAGTAAAGCTGGTCATATACTGTAAATTAAAGCTGCTCGTAATGACTAGACCATCGATCTCTAATTCAGATAAAAGTGTTCTTAACTTTTCAAGTTTCATGATACTGCTCCCCCTTCACTCACTAAATAACGAATCGCCAATTTATACCCTTCTAAACCAAGACCAACGATTTGCCCTTGGCATACTGGAGCAAGTACAGAATGATGGCGGAATTCCTCTCTCTTATGAACGTTTGAGATATGTACTTCAACGACGGATAAAGAAATACTTGCAATGGCATCTCTCAGGGCATAGCTGTAATGTGTAAAAGCCCCCGGGTTAAATACGACTCCATCGTACTGATCTTCTGCCTCGTGGAGCGCATCAATCAAATCTCCTTCGTGATTTGATTGAAAGAACGTTAACTGGATATTGGCTCTTTCTGCAAACTGGAACAAATCTGTCTCTAAATCTGTCAGCGTCTTACTTCCGTAAACAGCCGGCTCTCTTTTGCCAAGCCTATTTAAATTCGGCCCATTCAGCACAAGAAAATGAGGCATACAACCACTCCTTCACCCTAATTCAATCTATATCGAGATCTGTTTCTTTTTCCTTAGAAACCTTTCGTTTCCAAAAATATTTTATCATATGAATAGGTGATTTACACTTTATTCTGTCTTTTTCCCGAGTGCCCTCGCAAGCTTTTGACTCGTTAATTCATTATATTCAAACGAAATACTGTACCCGACAAACATGCCGTATAAAATATATAGGCAAAATGTCGTGACGATGGTGCTTTGCTGCAAATCTTGTACTTGCTTTACATCTGGGAAAATCGGGTTAAATAAGTAAAAAACGATCAGCCATAAAAGCGCGCCATATATCAGCCCCATCCAATAGCCTTTGATCCGTTTCAAAAGCCCATAATAAATAAAGGCTGCTCCGATTGATAAAACCCCTAAAAGCACAATACTGATAAAAGTACCAAGTCCGCCCTTTTTCCACTCTCCGAGCACAAAAGGCTGAAGGAGCATATTGGGACTCACCTCTGAGAAATGAAACATATGGGTCAGAAACCCGATAAAGCCCCAAAAAACACCGCCAACAAAGCCTGTCGCAGCTGCTCTTGCCAATAGCGATGACGTTTGTACAGACTGATTGTTCTCTTCTTGGTTTTTCTTTTCATCACGTTTCATTTGTGAACACCTCCAGCAAGTAGTATGTCCAAAATGTCATAAAAAAAAGGATTTCCATACGTGAGTGTAAAATTTTTATAACAGGGTATACTGGCTAAAAAGAGGTAGATAGAATTCTAGTAGATAATCGACCTGTGCGCTAGTGATTTCCCTACATTTCCTGTACAATAAAGGTATAAGGAAATGCATGTAAATTACAGGAAACAGGCAGGTTGATGAAATATGTCCAATCAAACAAAATCTCCAGCATATGGAGGGCAGGCAGTTGTCGAAGGTGTCATGTTCGGAGGTAAAAAGAACTATGTGACAGCGATTCGGCGTAAGGATCAGTCCATTGAGTTTTTAAAGCTTCCCCGGACCTTCAATAAACGAACCGCCTTTCTCAAGAAAATCCCCTTTGTCAGGGGTGTTGTTGCACTTGTTGAAGCAAGCGCAAATGGCAGTAAGCACTTGAACTTCTCCAGCGAGCGCTATGACTTAGATCCTTCAGAAGATCATACTCTTGAAAAAGAACAACAAAGCTCAAAATTATCTATGATTTTCGGCATTGCTGTGATCGGAGTTCTCTCTCTCCTCTTTAGTAAATTTGTCTTTACCCTAGTACCTGTCTTTTTAGCTGAACTTGTGCGGCCCGTCTTTTCAGGGAATTTCGCACAAATCGCAGTTGAAACATTCTTTAAACTGGTCCTGTTATTAGGCTATATTTACTTTATTTCCATGACCCCTTTAATTAAAAGGGTATTTCAATATCATGGCGCAGAACATAAAGTCATAAACTGCTATGAACAGAATCTTGACATCACAGTGGAAAATGTCCAAAAACAATCACGTCTTCATTATCGATGCGGTAGCAGCTTTATTTTATTCACTGTCATTGTCGGAATGTTCGTCTATTTACTCGTACCGACAGATCCTTTATGGGTGAGAATTCTGAATCGCTTGGCGCTCATTCCAGTTGTTCTCGGCATTTCATTTGAAGTGCTTCAGCTTACGAATAAACTCCGAGAAGTGCCTGTGCTGAAAGTGCTTGGCTATCCTGGCCTTTGGCTGCAATTGCTGACAACAAAAGAACCTTCTGACGATCAAGTCGAGGTAGCCATTGCAAGTTTTAATGAACTTCTTCGTTTAGAGGAAGCATCTCTGAAACAAGCGTCAGATTCTGCTCATCAAGTGATCTAACTTATAAATCCGGTAAATTCCTTCGGAGGTGGACAGTTATGAATCGCCGAGTACATCCTGCTTTTACCATTATTTTCGCTTTAGGTGTTTTGGGATTTGTGTATTTACTCACAACGAATCCAGGCAGACTTTTTACAATGCTGCTATCAGTTGTGATCATTGGAGCGGTTATGTTTTTCCTATTTAGATGGCTGATGAATCGAAGAACTGGAACAGAGGGCAATCTTTATCGTAAAGCAGTCAAACAATCTAAACGTCGCTACCAGCAGCCTAAACCAAAAACGAAAAGCCAGATGAAAAATCGGGTCACTCATTTGCGAAGCGTGCCGACTGACCACAAGTCTAAGCCCGTCCTTCTCAAAAAGAAAAGCCAAACACAGTTAACTGTGATTGAAGGCAAGAAAAACAAAAAGAAGAATCGCGCTTTGTTTTAAAATGTCCAGCTTTTTAAAAATTGCTCGGCCTTCTGTCTGCCTAGATCGACGAGCGCCTTTTTCTTTTCTGTCATCAGCTGAAAATCAGTGGCAATGACGTGTTCTACAGGAATAAAAATCACATGACGTTCGTGTTTTGTGGCAATGTGTCTTTCGTCATGAGCACCACGCATCGTTTCAAAAAGAGCGCCAAACAGTTCAAACGCATTGCGGATGGAGTGTTGAGGGCGTTCTTTTTCGTTTGGGGTTAATGTGACACCGACGAACGGTCTTTTTTTCTCTTCGGCAAACAACCAAATTGGAAAATTACTAAGCACGCCTCCATCCACAATGGTACAAATGCCTTTTGATGACTTTAGTTTGACAGGCTCGAAAAAATACGGCAGACTGCAGCTCATCCGGATTGCCCTTGCAACAGAAAAACGCTCTGGATTTAAGCCGTATGAAGGAAGGTCGTCTGGCAGCACGAGAATTTTTCCATTTGTTAAATCAGAGGCAACAATTTTCAGCGAATCTTTTTTAAGATCCCCAAATACGGTGACCCCCTTTCGTTTCAACACATCTGTCAGCCATTTTTCCAGCCGGTCGCCTTTGTAAAGACCAAGACGCCAATAAATAGACACCCATCTAAGCATTTTAAACGGGATGAATTGACATCTCCTATCAAGCAACTGATGTTCATCCATTTCATCTAAAAGCCCCCGAATCTCCTGACTTGTAAAGCCTGCCGCGATGAGTGAAGCAATGATCGCTCCAGCACTTGTACCAGCAAGGCGGACAAATTGATATCCTCTCGCTTCAAGCGCTTCATAGGCACCCGCAAGTGCTGCCCCTTTAATGCCTCCACCTGAGAACACACCATCTATCTTCATCGAGGAGCCCCCTTTGATATCACGCTATTAATAGTGTAAGAGCATATGCTTTCAATTAGAACTTTAATCAAAAAGGACACCCATGCTGAGGGTGTCCTTTTTCTTAAGATTCTTGATTTGTTTGTTCGTTCTTCTTTTGAATCGCTTTCAGCTGAACAGATCGCTCGTCGTTTTCTTCAAAGAATTGAACGAGATCGCCGATACGGTCAATGCTGTTCCAGCTGAGATGATGTTCAATGCCTTCTACATCATCATAAATTTTCTCTTCATCTACACCAATGATTCTTAAAAATTGCTCTAGCAGTTCATGTCTGTATACGAGACGTTTTCCAATTTTTTTGCCTTTCGGGGTTAAAATTAGACCACGATACTTCTCATAAATGAGGTATTCATCTTTATCTAGCTTCTGAACCATTTTTGTTACAGAGGAGGGATGGACAGCGAGTGCTTCTGCAATATCAGAGACTCTGGCATATCCTTTTTCTTCTATCAGCATATATATTTGTTCAATGTAATCTTCCATACTAGGTGTAGTCATAAAACCCCTCCATAATGCACCTTTACTTAATAATCATAACAATTCTACACCATCGCCCATTAAAAAACAAGGAGTGTCCACTGTCTTTAACGCTTGTAATTCCACTCGTCTGATGCATATTTCGTTTTGGCAAGGTGGTGGACAAATGCTAACTCTTCATCTGTCAGCTCATAAGGCACAAGCTCAATATTTAATCCTTTTTCAAATCCTCGTTTAAACGCCACACGCGCATCATCTATTGTACAGGTTCGGTCTGAGATTTCATTGATGGCGACCGCTTTGTTTTTAAAGCTTCTCTGCATCCGCTCTCTCACCCGGTCGTTTGGATAAAGAAATAAATCGAACAATTTGTCCTCATCAAGGTCAATTAAGATGGAGCCGTGCTGGAGGATCACTCCTTTTTGTCTCGTTTGAGCACTGCCTGCTACCTTTCTGCCTTCTACGACAAGCTCGTACCAGGAAGGGGCATCAAAGCATACAGACGATCTTGGGTTTTTTAAGCTTTCTTTTTCTTTATCTGTTCGAGGAATGGCAAAATACGCATCGAGTCCCAGTTCTTTAAAGCCCTCTAAAATGCCTTCTGAAATGACGCGGTATGCCTCTGTCACCGTCGCCGGCATTTCTGGGTGTTCCTCTGACACAATCACGCTGTAGGTCAGCTCCTGATCATGAAGAACCCCCCGCCCTCCAGTTGGTCTGCGCACAAACCCAAGGCCATAACGCTCGACTGCTTCCATGTTGATTTCTTTTTCAACATGCTGAAAATACCCAACAGACAATGTCGCCGGATTCCATCCATAAAAACGGATGACAGGCGGGATGAGCTTCTCACTATGCCAATAAAGCAAGGCTTCATCCATTGCCATGTTAAAGGCAGGGTCTTGATTTCCTGTATCAATGAAACACCATTTCTCTTTTTGCATATAAAATCCCTTCTCTTTTACGTAGTCAATGTTAGATGATGGTCACAGCCACCGATATTCTCTCTTCATCAGTCTATCAAATAGGGAACGAATTGAAAATAATTCTGACCATTTATGATGACAAGTTTCTTTTGCTTTACTATAATAGTATTTGTCTAAAACGTACCATCAGACAGGCCACTGTGCTGATGCTCAAGAAGGAGTCGAGTTGTATTGTCAATGTTCAACTATATCGTCCTCTCACTTTGTGGACTTTTCGTTCTTTATTCTGTCGGCAGCTACATTTATCAGCAGCGTATTATGAAAACGCTGACGGAAGCAGAATTTATTAAAGGTTACCGCAAAGCTCAACTCATTGATGTGAGAGAGCCAAATGAGTTTGATGGCGGACATATTTTAGGGGCAAGAAACATCCCCCTTTCCCAGCTAAAACAGCGCAAAAATGAAATTCGTCCTGACAAGCCTGTTTATCTCTATTGCCAAAACAATTTGAGAAGCGGAAAAGCAGCGCAAACTTTACGTAAAAACGGCTGTCGTGAGATTTATAATTTAAAAGGCGGCTTTAAAAAATGGGGCGGCCGCATCAAAACAAAGAACTAACAAAAAAGACTCTGGGAGCATGATCCCCCCTGAGTCTTTTTTCTTTATCTTTCAAAAACGAGAACTGGATTTCGCGCGGCCTTTGTTTCGTCCATTCGTTTGACGACTGTTGTATGCGGCGCTTCCTGTACCACTTCTGGATTTTCTTCTGCTTCTTTGGCAATCTGAATCATTGCTTCGATAAAGGCATCAAGAGTTTCTTTTGATTCTGTTTCAGTTGGTTCAATCATGATACATTCCTCTACATTGAGCGGGAAGTAGATCGTTGGCGGATGATAGCCAAAATCAAGTAATCGTTTGGCAATATCCAGTGTACGCACACCTAATTTTTTCTGACGTTTACCTGAAAGGACAAATTCATGCTTACAGTGACGGTCAAATGGCAAATCGAAATGAGTACTTAAACGGCGCATCATATAGTTCGCATTTAACACAGCATTATCAGTTACAGCCTTTAAGCCGTCTGGACCCATAGAGCGAATATACGCATACGCTCTGACATTAATGCCGAAGTTGCCATAGAACGGCTTCACGCGGCCAATTGATTCTGGTCGATCATCATCGAAGTAAAAGCGGCCTTCTTTCTTTACAAGCACCGGCTTTGGCAAGTACGGAATCAAATCCTTTTTGACGCCTACAGGACCTGAACCAGGGCCTCCGCCTCCATGTGGACCTGTAAAGGTTTTATGAAGATTTAAGTGAACAACGTCAAAGCCCATATCCCCCGGTCTTGCTCTGCTCAAAACGGCATTCAAGTTGGCTCCGTCATAATAAAGCTTGCCGCCAGCTCCGTGAACGATTTCAGCCATTTCTAAAATATTTTCTTCGAATAGGCCAAGTGTATTTGGATTCGTCAGCATTAAAGCCGCAGTTTCTTCATTGACAACACGGCGCAGGTCCTCTAAATCAACAAGTCCATTCTCATCAGATGCGACGGTAATGGTTTCAAATCCGGCCACTGTCGCAGATGCAGGGTTCGTTCCATGAGCAGAATCCGGTACAATGACTTTTGTTCGCTTATGGTCTCCTCTTGCTTCATGGTACGCACGGATCATCATGAGTCCTGTCCATTCCCCGTGTGCTCCTGCCGCAGGCTGTAATGTCACAGCGTCCATCCCCGTAATTTCTTCAAGATGATCACCTAGGTCATACAGTAATTCTAATGCTCCCTGCACAGTGTCCGCCTCCTGTAGTGGATGGACTTGCGCGAAGCCTGCAAAGCGTGCAACCTTTTCATTAATCTTTGGATTATATTTCATCGTACAAGAGCCAAGAGGATAAAATCCGGAATCGACCCCGTGATTACGTCTTGATAATGCTGTATAATGACGCATAATATCAAGTTCAGATACTTCAGGAAGCTCCGCATCCTCATGACGGATATACGCCTCATCAAATAAGGACGGGATCTCCTGTTCAGGTACATCTAAATCAGGCAGGCTATAACCAATTCTTCCTTCTTTGGATAATTCAAAAATAAGCGGCTGATCTTGTTTATTCATGGCGATCCCCCAATTCCTTAATGAACGTATCAATTTCTTCTTTCGTTCTTAGCTCTGTCACGGCGACGAGCATGTGATGTTGAAGCGCTGGGTAGTCTCTCCCTAAGTCATAGCCGCCGATGATTCCTTTTTCAAGCAATCGTTTATTGGCTTCTTTTACAGGTTCTTGTAATTTGATGACAAATTCATTGAAATGGGCCCCTTCTACATCAGCAAGCAGTCCATATGCTTCTGCCTGCGTCTTCGCATAGTGAGCTTTTTGCACGTTTTGATAGGCGATGTCTTTGATGCCTGTTTTTCCGAGCGCTGTCATGGCAACGGAAGCGGCTAATGCATTTAATGCCTGATTCGAACAAATATTAGACGTCGCTTTATCTCTCCGAATATGCTGCTCACGCGCTTGAAGGGTTAGTACAAACCCACGAACACCATTTTCGTCTTCTGTCTGTCCGACTAAACGGCCTGGCACTTTTCGCATCAACTTTTTCGTCACAGCAAAATATCCGCAATGTGGCCCGCCAAACGCTGCTGGAATGCCAAACGGCTGTGCATCACCAACGACAATATCTGCTCCAAGTTTTCCTGGCGGTGTCAGTAACCCGAGTGCAAGTGGATTACTAGAAACAACGAACAGACTTTTTCCATTATGCGCAATAGGTTCGATGTCTTTTAACGGTTCGACGACACCAAAAAAGTTTGGATATTGCACAAGAACTGCTGCTGTCTCGTCGCAGACAGCCTTTTCTAATGCTGCTAGGTCCGTCTGTCCTTTTTTCGCAGGCACTTCAACAACTTCGATGTGCTGTCCTTTGGCGTATGTTTTTAGCACGGCTCTTGATTCAGGGTGAACCGTTTCAGAAACAACCACTTTTTTCTTTTTTGTATGTCCAGCAGCTAGCATCGCCGCTTCAGCTAATGCCGTCCCGCCGTCATACATCGAGGAGTTAGCAAGATCCATACCCGTCAGCTCAGCAATCATTGTTTGAAATTCAAAAATGGCTTGTAGTTCACCTTGCGAAATCTCCGGCTGATAAGGTGTGTATGCTGTATAAAATTCAGAACGTGAGATGACATGATCCACAATGACAGGCTGATAATGATCATAGACTCCGGCACCAAGAAACGATGCATAGGAAATCGTATCTTTGTTCTTTGCAGCTAATCGGGATAATTCCCTTACAAGCTCTGTTT
Organism: Bacillus sp. SIMBA_005; assembly: GCF_046535585.1. Classification (NCBI taxonomy): domain Bacteria; kingdom Bacillati; phylum Bacillota; class Bacilli; order Caryophanales; family Bacillaceae; genus Bacillus; species Bacillus sp. SIMBA_005. Next base: position 144,099 of record NZ_JAWRWI010000004.1, read on the forward strand.
CAGATGCGGCTGCTTTAATGTTGTATGCTCCTTTAAATCTCACTTTTTCTGGGATATCTGAAAAAAGCTCATCGATCGACTGAACGCCGATGACATCCAGCATTTCTTTTTGATCTTGCTCGGTTTGCGGCAAATACCTGTGCTTCATCCTCTATTCCCCCTCGTTATTTGGCTCTTTTATAAAATGGTGTTGCGACGATTTTTGCTTTTAGACGTTTTTTGCGAACTTGTACTTCTATCTCTGTTCCAAGCTGCGCCTGAGAAGATTCGATTAAAGCAAGCCCGACATTTTTCTTTAATGTTGGGGATTGTGTGCCTGTGGTGACAACTCCAATCTGCTTTTCTCCTGAGAAGACTGGATAGTCTGTGCGCGGAATCCCTTTATCTATCATTTCAATGCCGACAAGCTTTCGCTTCGGCCCTTCTTCTTTTTGCTTCTTGAGCGCTTCTTTGCCAATAAAATTGGCTTCTTTATCTGTTTTGACCGCAAAGCCAATCCCGCCTTCTAATGGAGAGATCTCCTTTGTCAGCTCCTGGCCATAAAGCGGAAGTCTTGCTTCAAATCTCAAGGTGTCACGCGCACCGAGCCCGCACGGTATTAACCCTTTTGGCTCGCCTACTTTCAATAAAACCGACCAAATGTGGACCGCATCTTCTGACTTGCAGTAGATTTCAAAGCCGTCTTCCCCTGTGTAGCCCGTTCTTGAAACAAGCACCTCTTTTTGAGCAACCTCAGCTTTTGATAAAAATGTAAATGGCTTGAGCGATGTCACTTCTTCACCCGCTACAGCTTTCATGATGTCAGCGGCAAGAGGTCCTTGAAGGGCTAGCAAGGCGATTTGATCAGAGACATTTTGGATCAATACGTCGTTCGCCTCTTGATGCTGAAGCAGCCATTCCACATCTTTTTCGATATTCGATGCATTAATGACAAGCAAATAATCGTTCTTTTCTTTTTGATAGACGAGCAGATCATCCACTGTCCCGCCATCTTCATAGCACATGGCTGTATATAGTGCCTTGCCGTTTGTCAGCTTCGACACATCATTGGTTAATAACCTTTGTAAAAAAGGAAGGGCGTCTTGACCTTTGATTTCCACCTCACCCATGTGAGACACATCAAAAAGCCCTGCCTTTGTTCGAACAGCTTCGTGCTCTTCTTTAATGGAAGAAAATTGGACAGGTAATTCCCAGCCCCCGAAGTCAATGGTTTTTGCGCCAAACGTTTCATACGCATGAAAAAGCGGTGTTCGTTTCAACATCAATCGTTTCCCCCTTTTTTCTTTCAGTGCAGATCACAAGCTGAATTTTCAGAAAAAAATCACAGCAAAAAAGGACAGAGCGCTCCCTTTTATCAAAAAGAAGTCTCTGTCCTTGCACCTGAAAGTTTACAGCACAACATCATTGTGCGTTTTCCCCTTTGGTGGTTTGCTAAAAAAAGATGAGCAAACACTCTCCAGAGTTGCGTCCGGTAAGAGTACTTTTGCCTGAGAGATTCACTGAAACGATTCAGCTTGCTCCTTCGGCGCCTGCCAGTGCTAAATACCCGCCAAGTCTCTCCTCATACCATCATCCGCTCATATTTTTCACATTTATTGGACATACTATCAAAATGGGTGACTTATTTTCTAGATCACTTACCAACATCCTACCATTAGAAACGGATGAAGAGCAACAGAAAAATCATTAACATTTTTTAAACAACCACTCATTATCGTTCGCTTTTATTCAAATATCTAGTCTTTTCAAGACCTCTTAAAAAATGAAGCGTTTAAATACAGAACAATTTTATCCTTAACCTACTAGAAAGGCAGGCGATCACATTGAAGATTCAAACGATTTTTGATCAGGAATGGGCAAGTGAATTTCAGCAGCGGCTTTCAGCAGACGGACCATGGGCGAACTGGGAAATGTACCGTTTAGCGACGCAGGTCCAAAAAGTCACAGCCATTGATTCATTTGAAGGACTGCAAGCTCCTGCCCATCTGCCTGCATTCACGCCTTTAAAACATCAGCTTGAAGTTGCCAGAAGAGTCGTAGAAGAGATGAACGGAAAAGCCATTTTAGCAGATGAAGTGGGACTTGGAAAAACCGTAGAAGCAGGACTTATTATCAAAGAATACATGATTCGTGGACTTGCCAAAAAAATTCTCATACTCGTTCCCGCCTCTCTTGTATCTCAATGGGTACAGGAGCTGCGCACGAAATTTTATATTGATGCTGTCGAACAAAAAAAGAGCTACGTGTGGGAGCAGTGTGACGTCGTGGTTTCCTCCATTGATACAGCCAAAAGGCAGCCGCATCGAGATACTATTTTATCCATTGCCTACGATATGGTCATTATCGATGAAGCACACAAACTGAAAAACAATAAAACGAAAAACTATGAATTTGTGAGAAATCTAAATAAGAAATTCTGCTTGCTGCTGACAGCGACGCCTATCCAAAACCGTATCGGAGAAATATTTAATCTCGTTTCTCTTCTGAAGCCAGGTCACCTAGGGAATGAACATCAGTTTAAAGATGTCTTTGCCAAAAAGGATTTACAGCTAGAAGACCATGACCGTTTAAAACAGCTTGTGAATAAAGTGATGATTCGTAACCGAAGACAAGACACAGGCATCGAGTGGACAAAACGGCATGTCAAAACGATTTCCATTGATTTCTCTCCGACAGAACAAGCATTATATGATGAAATCTGCAAGCTGAAAGAGAACCCATCTTATACGAAACACATGTTTTCCATCATGACCTTGGAACGAGAATGCTGTTCAAGCCGTGAGGCGGTCTATATGACAATTAAAAAAATGCAGGAAGATGAAAAACATATCCTTGGATCCTCTGCTATAGCGCAAATTATGGAGAAAATCAACCAAGTGCAGCAAAACACAAAGGCGCTTGAAGTCGTCAAGCTTATTCAGCAGTTAAATGAAAAGGTCATTATTTTCACCGAATACCGCGCGACACAAATTTATTTACAATGGTTTCTTCAGCAAAATGGCATCAGCTCCGTTCCTTTTCGGGGCGGCTTTAAGCGGGGCAAAAAGGATTGGATGAAAGATTTATTTAGAGAACGGGCGCAAGTGTTAATTGCTACAGAAGCAGGCGGTGAAGGAATCAACCTTCAGTTTTGTAATCAGATCATCAACTACGATCTTCCGTGGAATCCGATGCGTCTAGAACAGCGGATTGGACGTATCCACCGCCTTGGACAAGAGCGGGATGTCCACATTTACAATATGGCAACTAACGGTACCGTCGAGGAACACATCTTAAAGCTTTTATATGAAAAAATTCAGTTGTTTGAAAACGTCATTGGCGATCTAGATGATATCTTAACGCGAATCGATATCAAAGATGCCGAAACAGAACTGCATCAGATTCTTTTTCATCATGAATCAGATGGAGACATGAAAAAGAAATTAACCCAGTTTGCTTCCTATTTAACAGAAGCAAAAACACCGCTTTTAGAAAAAAGACAGCAAGGCTCATAAAGGAGAGTTGATCAATGAAGCAGCGTGACATACATACCTTTCTTCTCCGTTTCTTTCAGGCAAATCAATGCGACATACTGGAAGAAAGCGCAGGACATATGACCGTACAACTGACCATCGATATGGATAAATTGATAATGAACCGCCCTTTTTATTGGCACTGGCTTGAAAAAACTGGTGGTGTTCCGGAGCCGCGGCAATTGACCCTCATCACCGATCAAAAAATAGTGGATGACACTATTGAAGGTGAATTTATCCACTTCGGCTCCCCTCGTTTATTTCAGATTTTTGAAGCCGTCAAACAGCAGGGCCGATTTATCCGTCTCTATGAACGAGTCACTCCACTCATGACCAAACAGATCGCACTCGAGCCTTGGCTTGGTCTCAATGTGAAAATTTCTTATCTCGCAGATCGAAAGAAGGATAAGCTTTTATCACTAGGACTTCATCTCATACGAGGAGAAGTCGTTGAACAATTTCAAGAAAAGCTAGAAACCCGTGAGCTGTCATCTCAAATTCCCGATTACTGCTTTACGATGAGTACAATGATCAAGCCAGAAAGCGGAATCAGACGGCTCTACAGTTTAATGGAGCATTACGCCCATGAGGAACCAGATGATTGGGCGGTAAGAGCTGTTCAAAAATGGAAAGAAGACACTGAACTTTTAAACCAATTTTATGAAGGGACTTCAGACACGTCTGTAGAATATGAAATAGAAAGACAAGCACTCAAAACTTTATACGAACCAAAAATCAGTCTTACGATTGAAAATGGCGGACTTTTTTACTTACAGCAAAAAAGAGGAGGTTGATCCATAGGTCCCCTCCCTTTCATGTGACGTACAATTTTCGATCAGCCAAAAGCAACGTTTGTCTGTTTGTATTGGGCGGAAAAATGACGCAAGCAAACTACGAGGTCTTACCACCTGTGTCTTTCCATTTCATGCGTTAAGTGCCTGAAATACATGATTCAGTATTTTAGGAGGGTATTTGTATGGAAAAGAAAACGAACATATTAGACAGTGAATGGGTTCAATTATTACTTGAAGCTCGTAAAGCAGGGCTAACAGTGGAAGAAGTCCGTCAATTCCTCAAATCAAGTGAAAAGTCCTCTGAGTCTCACCCTCTGGTAAGAAGTCATTCTATCAAACCTTTCTGAATGTGCTATAATATCGAAAGGAAGGTGATGACATTGATTGGCCAGCGTATTAAACAATACCGCAATGAAAAAGGCTACTCACTATCAGAACTGGCCGAAAAGGCTGGGGTAGCGAAGTCTTATTTAAGCTCAATAGAAAGAAACTTGCAAACAAACCCCTCCATTCAATTTCTTGAAAAAGTCTCCGCTGTTCTGGACGTCTCGGTTCATACACTGTTACACGAAAAAGATGAAACCGAATACGATGGTCAATTAGATAGTGAATGGGAAAAACTAGTTCGAGATGCAATGACATCAGGGGTTTCGAAAAAGCAATTTCGTGAATTTTTAGATTATCAAATCTGGAGAAAAAAGCAAGAAGAGGAGTAAAGCGCACATTTTAGCGCATACTCCTCCAATTGCTATGCAGAACTTGATATCAGTCTAAAGACTGGCTTTATTTTTTATCTTCGCTGTGTGCTTTTTCGTTTTCTTTCACGTAGCCTTTTTCATCCGTATGCTTTTTGGGATTGATCGTTAAACCATTCCACTGAGTCGCTTCGAAGGAAAGATCAATTTGAATCGCATCGCCTTGGTATTTATTTTGGATATAGTGACCAGCTTTATCCTTCGTCTGGTCATTGACAAATTCAATGATCATTTCCATTTTATCGTAATCAAACGGGTTCTTTGGTATGCCGTCATACTCTGGAGCCACTGTTCCATCAACAGTTGCTACATTAATCTTCCCGCTTTCATGTAAAAACTTCTCATCGACGGCATGACGAAGCTTTTCAAATGCGGTCTGATCCTGTTTTGCCGTTAGTTGATGCAAGTCAAGCAGGTTTGCAGCGTCTAAGATAATATTTTTCGGATAACCATTTCCACCTTCAGCTCCGACCGTCAGAACACTTACCTGAAACTGGCTAAGAAATTCTTCAGCTGTATTCTTACCGCCATTTTTTGCGGAAGCTCCGTCTTGAAACTGGCTGTAATCAAGACTCATCAGCACTTGATTGATCGCAAGCGATCCTTTATTTTCAAAATTAAATTCTTTTTTGATCCGATCACCAGGTTTTAAGTTTGAAAGGTTGATGGCGCCGGAGTTCTCTTTTGCAGATAAATCCAGCTCTCCTGTCGAGTAGACCGCGTTTGCCGTTTCAACATCGTTAAACGCCGCCCATGTCCCCCCACCGATTAATGCCAGGCCTAAAGCCCCTGATAATACACCTAAACGAATTGATCTTTTCTTTACCATGAATGAACCCCCTAATAAATTGTTTTATTGAAACCTAATTAGGTTACAAACGAAAATTTAAGCTTGTTCCTCTGACATATGTAAATCAGCTGTGCGTCTTCGGTGTTTTGCAGCGCCCACAAAATGAAGAGTTGAATAAACGAGCAGCATCACACCTGGTATAATGAGCAGCAACGCGGTTCCAGCCGAAGTCCCAGCATACGAAAGAAGCTTTCCTGCATAAGGAATGTTCACACCCGTATACTGCGCAGCTACCTGATCCGCTTTTACTAGCGTGCCGTCCCGATACATATTGTTGTCACCTTTCGTCTCAAAGGCTTTATTTGCTCCCTTTCCTTTCACCCCAACAATTCGGTGGGTCACATAAGACTGGTCCTGTTTTGTTTGAAACGTGATAATATCTCCTTTTTTAAGCGACTCCGGTGAAGTCACTTCTTTTACGACAATGAGTGAGCCAGTTGGAAATTCTGGTTCCATTGATCCAGATAATACTTGCTTGAATTGAAAACCGAAAATTTGAGGATCTCCTCCTGTAGTTCTTGATGACAATACGACAATAATGCATGCAATCATCACCGTGAATACCACCACATAAAGAATACTTCCAGACATCTTCATCCATTTTTTCATGACCTCTTCTCCCCTTCGCCTATCATTAAAAAAGACAGCTCTATTTAAGATACCTTTTCTTGACACTTTACGAGCTGCATATGTTTAGACCATATAAATGCTTTTTCAGACCCACCAAAACCTATAGGATAATAAATTTTAAACGCATAAATTCCATTCGTTTTTGCTTTATCTGTCGTGACAGTCACTGTTTCTTGTGAAAGAAGGGATTTTATAGAACCTTTTTCAAGAATATGACCATCTTGTAACGGATTCTGCTCACTTTTCACTTTATGTAATTCCCATTTCCATTCAGAGTGTGCAATAGATTGTCCACTATTTTTTAATGTCATGCTCAAGCTTTGAGGCGCACAGACTGTTCCTTTGATCATTGTTTGATCGATGAGTTCCAAATGACTTCTATCCCATTTGGCAGGCTGACAATGCTGATCCGTCTGTTCAAAATTTTCGCATGTTTTCATGACAAAGTTTGAGTGCTCAACATCGTTAAAAGAAGCGTTCGTTGTTGAGATCAATAGAGACGTGAAAATCAAACAAATGGCACAAAAAAGTACAAAGAGCGACTGTTTCATTCATTCTCCAACTCCTTGAACGATTGTTCTTTAATAAGAACGATTACATACAGTATAAGGAAATACCTATAAAACCCAAAACGTCAAATTAGTCCATTTTGTTCTTAAACAAGAATGATTACGAGAAAATTCTTCCATTTTCTCATTCTTTCGCCGTATTCAATATTTTTTTGTGTGACATTTGTACTTCTTAAAAATTTACATAAAAGTGCAGCATTTGGTCAAAATAATAGCAGGTGAGGTGATGTGAAGTGAAATATGGAAAGATGATAATCATGCTCTGTTTACTGTTGATTCCTATGATACAAGACACCAACCCTGCGGATGCGAGAGGTTTCACTGCCGCCGCAGATCAATGGGAAACACGGGCAGTCAAAGAAGCAAAGAAGCGATATCCTCTAACGCAAGTCTTATTCAAACAAAAAGTATGGGACCGTCATCGCGAGAAGGAATCTGTGAAACAGTATCATATTACATTAAAAGACCACACCAAAGAATTTGGGGTATATGTCACTATTTCTTATAATCCCTACTCAAACAAGGTCAATAAAGTGATTGTTGTGGAAGAATACAGCTAAAGAGGCATAAAAAAACCGCCTGCTGGCGGCTTTTTACTTTTGTCGATGTCGCTTACGTTTTTTTAGCATCATTGAAAACCCAAACGGCAGAACCCCAAATAAACGCTGTGAAAATGGCGGTTTCGTTTCCATTTTCTCTTGTTTATGTTCCTTCCGTTCGTCACGTGGTGTATTCATATATTTAATGATTTCCTGTGTCATATATTTTACATAGTCATTTGTTTTCAAGCACATTCACCTCTTCTTTCTTCAAGTGTTACCAGGAAGAGGATCATTTTATACACTGGCTATTCACTGTTTGCCCATTTCATGATTTCACGGGTCTTCCAATTTAGCACGAGTTCCCGCTCATCTGATAAACCATCCTTTGTTTTCACACTGACTAACATGTGGATATGCTTTTTCTTTTGATCGCATGTCACCTGCTTTAATGTCACTCGTCCTTCTTCAGTGTCAATAGGGGTATGCTGCTTTTCACACAACCGATGTAATGTACTGGCAGCTTCATTCGCACCCACCCTGAAAAGCTGCTGTTTTTTATAAAATGAAATCGTCAGCTCTGCACTTCTCAGCTCTCTTTGAAACCCCATCGTCATCGCCCCTAGAATCAAGAGAAAAAATAGAATCGCAGCCAGTACTTGCGGATAGATAAATCCTCCTTCCCTTTTCACGATGTAGGTACCACCCCTTTATATATGAAAAAAACGGCTTCATACACCTTACCAGATTCATCTGTGACTTTAAGGATAGCTTTGTGCTGATTTGTTCTTACGCGAAATTCTTTCACCTTTTGCAATAAAGGGAGATGGCCTGCTTGATCCATTCTCTTTCGAAGCATCTCTTGATATGGCTCAATCGTTACGACTCGCCCTTGATCAGACACATACTCTAACGCTTTCCCTCCTTGCGCCGATCGAATAGCCGTTGCTCGGCTTAATTCCTCATCTAATTGCAGCACAGTCTGTCTCCACTCCATTTGTGAAAATCGGTTGACCTCTTCAAAAGGACGAGCTTTCTCAGCTGTAGAAAAGATCAGTACACAGCCAATTGAAAGGAACAAAAAGAGCTGCAATTGCCACAAAGCCTGGACAAGGGTAAAACCTCGTTCACCGTTCAGCAACATGGTGAAAGCATATGGTCTGCTTTTTATGTATCGTGTATGATACACATCCCTTCTCTTTACTCCAATTGAATACATATGTGATGTCGCCTCGCTTCTTTTTGACAGAAGTTTTTGTACCATCTATGAACAATTCATTCATCTGTTCATGCAAAATTTGGTAAGCTTCAAGTTTGGCTCTTATTTCATTTTTCCCTATCATGATTCTTTCATAAGCTGGCATGAGCACAAGGGCTGCAAATAGGAAGATATGACAAGCAAACAGCGTTTCAATCGTACTAAACCCTCTATTGCTTTTGAACATGGATTCGCCCGCTTCCTAAATAGATCGTGAGCTTATACGTTTGACTGCCAAATTGAATAATGAGGGACCCGCCGCTGCTCGGATGTCCGTTTACATTAAAATAGATACCTTGTGGAAATGTAGAAGCCTTAATGCTTCCCTTTTGCTGCTGAAAAGAAGCAATGATTTCGCCATCCCTTTGATCGATTACCTGATACGATACATGTGGTGGATGGAATTCAACATACACACGTGTTTTTTTGACAAATGCAGTATAAGCAGCCAATTGAAAATCTTGTTTCATGATGTTCACTTGTCTTTTGGCTTCAGCGCCTTCTATTAAATTTGGGATTTTCACTCCTATGATCGACAATAGAATCGATAGAACCAGTAAGATCATTAGCTGTTCTATGAGGGTAAAACCCTTTTCATGAAAAACTAATTTATTCATGCTTCACATGGCCGTTTTGAATGACAATCGCTTTTCCATTAGGACACGTTAATCCCTTTTTGACATAGCCCTCTTTTTCTAATTCAGCTAAAGATGGTGTCTTGCCATCGTGCTCTAATTCATATGCCATCACCTGTGTGCTCACCATTGATTTAAGCCCTTCACAGCCCTTTGCTTGAATCGTTTGGTGGTGACGAGTGATATTCGGAATGGTAATCAGTAAAAGAATTGAAATCACAAGCATGACAATTAACATTTCTAACAGAGTAAATCCTTTATCATTCATGTTTTTGTCCTCCTTCTTACACTTGCTCCATCAGTTGATACATTGGTAAAAGAATAGATAAATACACAATGAGTATTAGAATTGCCGTCAGACCATAGATAACCGGCTGCAGCCACGACATCCATTTTTCAATTTTCAGCTCTGCATTCTCTAATAGAAATTGGCTGTACGTGTACATTTCTCTTGCAAGCATCCCGCTCGCTTCACCATGTTCGATGACGGCGGCAAAATGTTTTTCAAAAAAAGGAGACAGGCTCACTTGATATGCCATGCTCTCTCCTTTTCTTAACTCTTCAATCATCTGTTCTGATATTTCTTGAAGAAAGGGTAAGTAGCTTTGCTGCTTAAAAGCTAGCAAGCTCTCGTACATCGATAACCCAGCCTGAAGCAGTCCGCTTAACTGTAGAGAGAATAGGTACGTATGCATGAGCCGCATTCCTTTATATAAAAAAGGAAACCTGCTTATGACCCTCAGCTTCTCAAGGGTAGATTTTTTCCTAAAAAAGAAGGCATAGTATCCAGTCAGACAAATACACACACAGCCGATGAGGAGGAGAGATACATGAAGCAATTGAAAAATGCCAAACATACCTTGAATCAGCCATGACATTCGGGTATCCATCGAGGAGTACAAGAGAGTAAATTGAGGAATGATCATTTGCTGAACGAGTATGAGCACGATCAAAACCGTAAAGATGAGGAAAATTGGGTAACGTAATATGCGTTTAAACGTGTCTACCTGTTTAATTTTTTTCTCTAAAAACCGTGCGCTTTGTTCAAGTGCTGTTGCTAGACTGCCATGCTTTTCGGAAAAACTTAAAATGGCGATGACTTCCCGCTGAAAATGAAGTCTTTCTAGCACCACATACAAAGGTTCCCCTTCGAGCAGCCACTGAATGCCCGGTGCTAATTGTTGCTGCTGTTTATTCGACAACTGAATATTCACCATCGTTAATGCCTCAACCAGTGTATATCCAGCCTGAATCAATTGAGCAAGTTTTGATAGACATTCCGCTTGATCCTTTTTAGACCACGCTTTATAGGCTTGCTTCTTCATAAACCCAGCGATGATAGGTGTTTTTCGATAAATAGCCTAGTGCCACTCCTTTACGAATTAATCTTTGCAGTGTTTCATATGACGAGTGAGCATATTCTCCTTTAGCCTCCTTGATACACTCACCGAGCTCCTTTCCGAACAGCAGTTCAAATACATTTGTTCGTCTGACCGGACGATTTAATTTACAGTAAAGCTGGCATGTTTCTCCGCAAAAAGGACAGGTGAGCTCGATTAATCGCTGCGCAGCAATCGCAACCATCGTTTGTTCGAGTTCATTCATCGTGACACCAAATTCAAGCATACGATAAAGGGCTCCTTTTGCATTTTTCGCATGTAGTGTACTCAACACTAAATGGCCTGTTAGTGCTGCTCTAATTGCCGTTCGAGCCGTTTCAGCATCTCTTATTTCTCCTAGCACAATCATATCTGGATCATGTCTTAAAATAGCGCGTAATCCTGCGGCATATGTGATACCGGCTTTTTCATTTACTTGAACCTGTAACACTTCTTCATTTCTTGTTTCCACTGGATCTTCAAGTGTAATTATATTTCGGTTGAAATTCTTTTTTGCGAACTGGATCAATGAATAGAGGGTCGTTGTTTTGCCTGAATTGGTTGGACCGGTAAATAAAATGAGCCCATGCGAATGATTCAAAAACGACAATAATCGAGTAGAGGCTTTCGGAAATAGTGACAGATGTTTTATTTTCGGAACATGATCCTGCGGCAATATTCTAATCACTAAACTTTCATCATTTACAGTTGGTAAGGTAGACATTCGAATAAACACCTGGCCTCTTCTCAGCATCACAGCTAGCGACCCATTTTGCGGTCTCCGTTTTTCTCCGATATCCATGGACGATAAAAATTTAAAATGAGCAATGAGCCGCTCGCCGCTTTTTTTATCAATGGTTCGCTGCTGAATTAAATCTGAGTCTACTCGGAAAGATACAGACGCTTCCTTTTCTTTTGGGACAATATGCACATCAGATGCCCTCATACGGCATGCTTCTTCTAGCAGCTCTTGTCCCAAATATTCAATCCCATACAATTGGTTCACTCCTTTCAGTGACCCTATTGTAAGTCGGAGGAATCTGTCTGACAAAAGAGCAATTTATCATTTTAACGCCTAATCAAACGAAAAAATCATCAGCTTGTGATGGGAAACGTGGTTTTTTAAAAAAGTGCATATAAAAAAACCTGACTTTTACAGTGCAGGTTTTTTGGTCATGTTGCTTCTTGCTGCTGCTCTTCAAAGATACGAAATCCTCTTTTTTCTAACGCTTTTGCAAGGCTGTGTTCTGTATTTACTTTTGAGAAATCAATGCCGAGTTTCACTACAGTTTGAGCGATCTCTGGGCGAATGCCTGATATAATCGTCTCAATTCCAAGTAGCTTCGCACTATCGACCACTTTAAACAGCTGATAAGCAACCATCGTATCAACGATCGGTACGCCCGATATATCAATGAATAAATGCGTTAAACGAAGTCTTGAAGCCTGTTCTAGTACGGATTCTAGAATAATTTTGGCCCGGTACGTATCTATTTCTCCGATCAGCGGCAAAATCCCGATCTCCTTTGATACTGGAATAACAGGGGCACTCAGTTCTTGAATCATCTCTCTTTGTGCATTCAGCTGACTGAGTGTCACGCGGTCATATTCTTCTGATAAACGCTCAATCATATCATCAAATGTGGCGTGAAAGTGCTGATTCCACTGACACACATCTTGCAGGGTCACTTCAAGCTCTGTTTCTTGGGTGAATGTCTCAATTCTCGAACAGAAAATGTGGCGGAAGATCTTAAATTGTCCAATGATTTCATATAACGGCACCTCGTGCACTGCTCGATCACGAGCAATATCAACTGACCATTTTTTCAAATGGTTTTCTGCTTTGTCTGACAGTGTCACAAGTGTTGCTGCAATGGTTTGAATAAACGCTGTATTCTGTTCCTTCAGCTTCTTTTCCGTTTCCTCTGAAGCATGTTTAGAATATAATGAGCCTTCTTCTGTTCTTGTCTTTAACCATTCTTCGGTCATGACAGGGGCTTCTTTTAGGATAAATTCATATAATTGCTTAGATTTTTCATTTTTCATTTACTTCTTCCGCTCCTTTTTCACTTAAAACTCGTGACATACAACTTTTATGTATAAATGACCGTAGATGGTGAACAATATCATTACACGTTTGATATTGGGCTATAGCCAAGTGGTAAGGCAATGGACTTTGACTCCGTGATCGTTGGTTCGAACCCAGCTAGCCCAGTTCAGCACAAAAACGAAGACGGCTGAAGCATGTTTCAGCTGATCTTCGTTTTTATTAGGAAACTGATTGATGAATCGCTTTCTTTTTTGATAATTTCATGAGTTCTCCGGGATTATAGCCTACTACTAACTTATTTCCATCAATGATAATCGGTCTTCGGAGCAGTTTTGGTTTTTCAATGAGAAGTTGAAGAACCTCGTTTACTTTTAAATCATTAATATTTAAATTTAAGCTTTTAAAAGCTTGGCTTCGTGTGGCTAAGATTTCATCCATTCCTTCTGTTGTTAAGGAAAGGATCTTTTTTAATTCTTCTAGGGTTGGCGTTTCTCTGAAAAGGTGACGCTCTTTAAAATCAATTTGATTCGCCTTTAGCCAATGTTTTGTTTTGCGGCAAGACGTGCAGCTCGGGTATGAATAAAAAGTAATGTCACTCATTAGTCTTCCTCCTTAGGTCGTTAACCTTTTCTCTTATGGAGTAAGTACCCTCATGTATTTCGGCATAAACACGTTTTGATCACTTTTTTCAAAAAAATTTTTTCTCCCCGTAAAATAAATGTTCACACGTTGTCAAAAATGTAAATGTTTACATAACAAGTGATCATCAGCTATAATATGAATCAAAGGGGTTTTTTTAAGGGGAGGGAAAGAAATGAATCGCATGTTCCGCGTGCTTGGCTTTTGGACGGGTATTTTTGCTGTCATGTTCTATTTAGGGCATATGAAAGATGCATCGTTGCTGTTCTTCGGTCAAACCGTTCTTTTTGTATTTTTATCCTACTTGAATCTATCCGAAAGAATGTATATTTACATTTTCGGAGCGTACTTGACGATTTTCTTTGCCGGATTTACATATTATTCGATTTTCATCATGGTTCCCGGTACCGGACATTAATTGAAAAAAAGCATCTCTATCAAAAGAGATGCTTTTTTTCATACGTTTAAAGAGAAAAACCATTGATAAATGGATTTTGTTCCTGCTCCGTGAGTACAGTCGTTTCTCCGCCATGTCCACTTAAAACAAGAGTTGATTCTGGTAATGACAACAATTTGTTATGAATCGATTGAAGCAGCACTTCTTGACTGCCCCCTACTAAATCTGTTCTCCCGATGCCGCCTTCAAATAGCGTGTCACCAGAAATCACAAATCCTTCTTCCGCCGAATAGTAAGATACACTGCCTGGAGAATGCCCAGGAGTGTGGAACATCTCTAATGTAAACGATCCAATTTGAAGAGTTCCTTCTGACGTGATTAATTTTTCAGCTTCTTTGACCGTAATTCCATTCCCAATCAATCGAGCTGAACCGTTTAATTCAGCATTCGTGAGCCATTCTTTTTCATTCTCATGTACATAGAGTGGCACTCCCCACTCTGCCCGCACCTCATCTGCGGCACCGATATGATCAAAATGAGCATGTGTCAGTAAGACAGCAAGCGGTGTGAGCTGTTTTTCTTTTACATAGGAAATCAGCTTTTGTGCTTCACCGCCTGGATCAAAGATTAAACATTCTCCGTGCTCATTTTTCCAAATATACGCATTCGCTTGTACATAGCCTAGTGGCATTCTTCTCCAATTCATTTTCATCACCTACTTTATTCATTCTTTTTTATTATGAAGGCTACACAATAAAAATTCAAACAATCGTCAACTGGAATCTACTCGACAAGCTTTATGAAAACGGTTAAAATGAAAAGAAAGGAAATCAAGGGGATTGATGACAAAGGGGGACTTTCACATGATGCTCGTCATTATTTTTGGTCTAGTCACGATTTTAGCTGCACTCGGGATCTATCGCTCACTTAAAAAAGTGAACGTACTTGCCATCGCTTTTGCTGGCGCAACATTTTTGGTTTTTGGCTGGTTTACTGTCATGACCATCATCTATAGCGGTTATCCAACTGCACATTAAAAGCCTGCATAAAGCAGGCTTTTTTCATTGATTCAAGTGCTTATTCACGCTTTCTATTTTACTTGTAAGCGTTGTGGTTTGATCCCGCCTGTCATCAATGCGGATATTGGTCGCTACGCGGTGCAGTCCCTTTTCAAAAGGTGCTTCATGAATGCGCTGAATGACTTCAAATAAAACGGATAATTCACCTTCAATTAACGTATTCATTGGTGTTAATTGATAATTAATTTTCCCTTCTTTTTGAAAGCCTTCTAAAATTCTTTGTACATCTGCTACATAAGCACTGACACTTGGTGTTTCGGTGCCTATTGGAATGATCGTGACATCTGCTATGGCCATGTTTAGTGCCCCTTTCCATTGAATCCTCATGTTTTCTCGTCCTCATTGTAACCTATTCGCATTCCATCATGCCATGCTCACGTTGCATTTAAAGAAGGTTTGTCTCTTTCTATCGTCAAATCCGCCCTCTTTACCTTCCCAATCTTTGTGAATAGCAGCAGGCATATCCCAGACACAGCTTCAATGATGCCGCCAGCCGCAATGACATATCCAGACCCAAATCGTGTTGCCATATAGCCGCCAATGAGTGCGCCTAACGGAATCATGAAGAAGGAAATCATATTGATAATTGCATACACTTGCGGCTGATCCTCTGCTTTTACTGACAATTGAATCATTGTATGTTCAGGCACGTTGACTGCACTGATGGCGGCACCTAAAGCAAAAGCTGATATAAATACAAGTGGTAAAAATGCGTTCATACCTGTGATGAAAAACGAGATTCCGTCAACGATCCCGGCACCTATAAACAGCAGCCCATACCGGTTCACTTTTACCTTTGTCAAAACAAATCCCATCAAGAATGCACCTAGTGCCGTTGTGACTTTAATAAATGAATAGATCACTGGTCCACTATGTAAATCCTCTGTTAAATAAATAACCGACAATGCTTCCCAAGGTGCGGCAGCAAAGTTCGAGCAGACACAAAAAATCGCCAATGGGAACAAAATATGATGCCTTCTCACAAGTGAAAATCCCCGAATCAATCTTTTGCCGTATGATAACCCTTTTTTGGCTTTATCGATGATGATTTCTGTTTCATATGTAATGATGAATACGAGTAAAGCGGACAAGAGATAAAGAGGAATAATCACAAGCATTGTATATCCTACCCCCGCAAATGCAATCATGACACCACAAACCGTGACCGTCACAAGCCTGACTACATGACTTGCTGATTGAATAGTTGCATTCGCTTTTTGTATGAGGTCCTCATGGACAAGCTTTGGAATAATTGATACAGACGCCGGTTCGTAGGAGCCACCTGTTGCTGAATGAAGCAGCATACAGCCAATAACAAGTGCTAATGGCGTGAAACCATAAAAGTAACTGACCACAATCACAAGGATTATCGCTCCTCTAGTTAAATCAGCAAAACACATCCAAAATTTCAGTTGATGCGGCTTCATCATTGGGGTAATGAGCGGGCCAACAATGGCTTGCGGAACAAAGCTGACCGCAATAAAAAAGGCTGTTCCAATTGCCCCTTTTCCGCCTAGTACTAAAAGCCACAAGATGGTGTTGAAAGATAAACTATCAGCGGTTATTTTGAACATTTTAGAAATAAATAAGTAAGTGAAATTCCTTTTCCACAGGCTTTGAGCACTCAATAATCGACATCTCCCTAAAACATATCCTTTTTTTTACATCCATATCTTTCACAATAGCTCACAAGAGAGGCCTTCGTCAATGACCCTACTATTATTTTTATTGACAATAAGAAATTGCTTCATGTCAAATGTAAAAAGCACCTGACAGGTGCTTTTTAACACTTACATGCTTCCCATAACAACCGCTTTGTTTTCTCATAGATGGTGTCAAATTGATTCATGGAAAGAGGATTTTTTCCTAGACCAAGCTCGACTGTATAGCCCTCATTGTGACATTGATAAATAAACCAATCGCGATAGCCTGCATAGCTGTCAAGATATTGAACTGGCTGATAGCCGCTTACTTGCTCAAATCGTTTGACCGTTTCTTTTGAGATGGCTGGTTCATGACCAAGAAAACCCCAGTATATCTCTTCTCCTTGTGTATGAAGAGCAACAAGCCTGTCAAAGCGTTTTCGTAACGCTAGATTTGCCATCGCTTTCGCTTCTGGCTCTGTTAGCGGCTGATATCCAGGAAAACCGCGATTGGACGGTTCCTTAGGCTCATAACGGTAGTATTCGATCTCCCAATAAGCAGGAAATTGATTGTTCAGATCCACCCCTCTTATATTTGCTTTCCATTCTTGATAATCAGCATATCCTCCATGTAGCGCTGTGAATTCTTCACTGCTGAGCCCTAGTGGCTCTGGTCCATTTCGTACGAGATCCACGCCATCTGGATTCACCATTGGTACGATGGAGAGAGCTGTAGTTCGCAGAATATGAACGGCTTCATGATGTCTTGCTTGCACCGGGTCAGATGCAGCCAAACACAGCGATTTCAGCCATTTTATTAAAACAGACGTCGTGATCCACTCATTTGCATGAAAAGAGGCATTCAAATGAATAGAATGCAAATGCTGAACAGGCTCTGTTCGGATTTCATAAATAGGTGTATCAAGCACTGAATGACCTATGACACTGATTTGAAGAAAAGGAAATGCGGCTTTTAATCGGCCCAGCTCTTTTTCTAATTGAACACTATCATATTCAAAGGTTCCATTGATCCAATCATCGGATTGCTGCAGCCTGTATGGCGCAATAAATTTCTGCAGCTCACCTATGGAAGAAAATGAATGGATGCCTTCCGGAAGTCGATATCCCGGTAAAAGGAGATACTCAGTGCTGATATGATTGGATAAATGGAAAGCCGCATTCCCTATCCCTAGCTGCTTTGCCACATTATCCTTTTCCTCTTCATCAAGCTGCCATTCAATTTTCCCAAACGACGTTGTCTTCATTTACATCCCTCCTCTCATACTATATGAGCTGGCATACAAAAAAAGAAAACCTCTGCATGTAAAAATAACAGAGGTTTTCTCATATGTTAGGACGCCTTTTTCAGCTTCGTTTCATCTTCTTTTTTGGATGGAGAATGGTCCGGGCTGTTCCGGTCATAAAATCTAAGGAGATCCCCATAGATGATCTGATCAGAGAATTGGAGCTCTTGCTTTGTCTTTTCTTCATAAGACTGACAAACAGTCTCATCATCTCTCGGCTCACCCGTTTTTTTATTGTAGCAAACACCATCTGTGAAAACACTGTCCTTCGTAATAAAGCTGCCATCACGAAGCACGGTAAAGTCATTCTTATCTTTTGATAAAAGATCATGACCAAATTGGATTTGTTTACTTGTATCGACTCCTAAAAGATTGAGTATAGTTGGACGGATATCGATTTGTCCGCCTACTGTATCAATTTCTTTTGGCTGTTGATCTGTGATCCCTGGAATGTGTACAACAAACGGCACTTTTTGAAGCTGCACTTCTTCAAATGGCGTAATCTCTTTATTTAAAAATTGTCCCATTGCTTCGTTATGGTTTTCTGAAATTCCATAGTGATCCCCATATAAAACAAAGATGGAATTTTCGTACAAACCTGTTTCCTTCATCTTTTCAAAGAAAATCTTCAGCGCCTCATCTTGATATCGCACTGTCGGAAAGAACTTGTTTAACGTTTTGCTCTTAGAATCATATTCATCAATCAGCTTATCTTCTTCGTCTAGATCAAACGGAAAGTGGTTCGTTAATGTAATCAATCTCGTATAGAAAGGCTGCGGGATCGATTTCATCAATTCCGCTGACTGTTCGAAGAATGGACCATCTTTCAGCCCCCAGCCAACGGAATTTTCTTCATTTACATCAAATGATTTAATATCAAAAAACTTGTCGTAGCCAAAGCTATCGTAGATCAGGTCACGGTTCCAGAAACTTTTGTTATTCGCATGAATGACAGAAGAATGGTACCCCTCATCCTTTAACAGCTCAGGTGTGGCTGTATACTCATTGCTTGGGTTTGTGAAGAACACAGCCCCTCTTCCAAGTGGATAGAGAGAGTTATCAACAATAAACTCCGAGTCCGATGTTTTTCCTTGGCCTGTTTGATGATAGAAATTAGTAAAGTTGTAGCTTTTCTTGATTAGTTTGTTGAGAAATGGGGTGATTTCTTTACCATTTAATTTTTCATTGACCACAAAGCTCTGAGTAGACTCAAGTGAGACAAGGATGACATTTCGTCCTTTAGCTTGACCAAACGTCTTTTCATTACGGTCAGTTTGATTTGCGCTTACATAGTTTTCAATTTCCGTTAAGCTATTGCTGTCAGCAAGAGCTCGCTGAGCAGACTGCTTCGATTGCAGCACTCCATCATAAATATGGAAATTATATAAGCTAATATTTTTCACCAGCATCTCACGGTCAAATGAGCGAGTGAGCAGTTCTGGTCTTTCTGTTTCAGCCAAACCTAGGTTAAAGAAGAAAGTCGCTGCCACAAATAAATAATACGCTGCTCGTTCTTTTCGTGAAATGGTGACATCCGTTCTAAAGGAAGGCTGCTTTTTATAGAGCCACATTAAAATGATGATATCAACGAACATCAATAAATCGACTGGTTCAATTAAAGAGGTAATACTTGACCCGAGGTCACCCATATTGTTTGTTTGAAATAGGACGGGGATGGTTAGAAAATCACTATAGAATCGATAAAACACAATGTTAGCTAACAAAATGAATGTCAAAATAAAGCTCATGACGATGATATATCGATTGCGATTTTTTTCTTTCATAAATAAACCGATACCAAAGATAAACAAGAGAAAGCTTAGCGGATTAATAAACAGGATAAATTCCTGCATGAAATTTTCTATTTTAATATTGAAGCTAGATTTATAGATAACATAGGTTTTGACCCACATGAGCAATGTCGCAATCAGTAAAAATGAAATCGCCTTTAATCTTTTCTTTCGCATTGTAACCTCCTTATGCTAAGCGAGCACTCAAGCTAGGGATACACCCTAATTATTGGTGCTTCTTCAAAAATAACTAAACTATATCTTATCCTGTATGTGCTGGAAAATCAATGTCTTTCTCCTCATGACAAACTTATGAATATGCTAAATATTTCATTTCATGCCCATCTATCGCTTTTTTTAATAAAAATGACATCATGATGACTTTTTTGTTTAAGACAACCATTTGTTTTTTGCCATCCATGCACCGCCGATGACTCCTGCATCGTTTCCGAGAGAGGCAATCACGACTTCGACATCATCAGCGCAAGGCGGAAATGCGTGATGCTTAACAACGCGCTCTACTTTACTGCGAAGAATCTCACCTGCTTTTGAAACACCGCCGCCAATCACGATTTTTGTTGGATTTAACGCACTGGCAAGATTCGCTAAGACAAGGCCAAGATGAGTCGTCACTTCTTCTACGACACGCATGGCAAGGTCATCTCCACTTTCAGCGGCCTTAAACACATCCTTTGCAGTCAGCGAGGTGAGTGTGCCCAGTGAAGATGTATGCTGCTCTGTTTCTAATTTATCCTTTGCTAGCCGGACGATGCCAGTCGCAGATGCAATGGTTTCAATACAGCCCGTTCTTCCGCAGTTACACGGTGCTCCTTGGAATGGAACGGCACAAATATGGCCAATTTCTCCGCCAGCCCCTGTCTCCCCTTGAACAACTTCACCATTTACAATAATACCGCCGCCAACACCTGTACCAAGTGTGACCATCAGGATGTTTTTTGCGCCATCGCCTGCACCCTTCCACATTTCACCGAGTGCAGCAATATTCGCATCATTTTCGATGACAGATGGAAGTCCTGTCTCTGCCTCTAGGTGATCTTTGAGTGGATAGTTTGTCCAGCCGAGATTCGTTGTTTTATAGACAATCCCAGATACTTTATCTACAGGCCCAGGTGCACCCATTCCAATCCCAATCAGCGCTGATTTGGGCATACTGATTTCGACCAATTTGTGGTCAATTGATTTGGCAATATCGACTGTGATCGTCTGCCCTGATTTATCCGTAGGAATTTCCCACTTATGCTGAATTTCACCATATAGATTAATGAACGCAAGCTTAATTGTCGTACCGCCAAGATCAACTCCTACAAACCAATCCCCTATCATATGCCCTCCACCTTCACATTGTTTTTCGATTTAATTTGGCTAGTTCCATTTGAAGAATCGTCATTGCGTTTGACCATTCGGTCCGGTCAATAATGCCCGATGTATACATTTCCTTCAGTTCATCTGCCATAAATTCTAATTCCACTTCACG
Source organism: Bacillus sp. SIMBA_005 (assembly GCF_046535585.1). Lineage (NCBI taxonomy): Bacteria > Bacillati > Bacillota > Bacilli > Caryophanales > Bacillaceae > Bacillus > Bacillus sp. SIMBA_005. The sequence goes on from NZ_JAWRWI010000004.1 coordinate 165,417, forward strand.
ATCTCCGAAATACACATAATTTCCAAATCTCATGAGCAGCTGCTGTACATCATATAACGTTTTCATTGTTTCCACCATTTCTTCTCATCAACAGATAGGATAAGCGTATTCATAAATGCGCTTTCAGTCAAGTCATTCAATGTGTTTGCGTGTTTTCAATATATTGTTTCAGCTTTAAAAATTGATCATTTTTTGGATCTTGGTCTAATCCTTTTTCTATTAGATCCTCTGCTTTCGCTGTCTCTCCTTTTTCTACGTACAACAACGATAAATGATACAGTTTATTTGGATCATCTGGATCTTTTTTAAGCGACTTTTGTAAAGATCCAATCGCTTTGTCAAGGTGGCCGAGCTGGGCTTCCGATAGTGCATATATATGGAGAGCCTCAGCTGATGCATCCTTCTGATGTACATATTCCTCTAGACGTTTACTTGCTTCGTTATAGTTCTTGTCATCAAATAAACTTGCTGCCTCACTTACTGCCGCCGCTTCCTTTTGATCATCTGAATGAAACCCTGTATACAATCCAAAACCACCAATCAATAGTAGAACAATACTAGCAAGAAACATTTTGACAGGCTGCACCTGTTTAGGGAGACGGACAGCTAAAGCAGCTAAAAAACCGCCAACCAGACCACCAAGGTGCCCTGCGTTATCAATACCTGATACGGTGAAGCCGATCCCTAAATTGATGAGGATGATCACAATAATATTTGTCCCCATCGTCCGAAAGAAGAGCTTACGGTTAGAGATTGCCAAATATAATAGTGCACCTAAGCATCCAAAGATCGCACCTGATGCACCGGCTGCGATGGCGGTATTAAAGACAAAGCTCGCTATGGAACCAAAAATGCCGGAAATGAAATAGATGAGCACAAATCGCCATGAACCATAAATTCTCTCAACAGCCGCTCCGACAGACCAAAGAGCAAATGTATTAAAGAGTAAGTGCGTCAAGCCAATGTGCAAAAACATTGGTGTAATCAGGCGCCACCATTCTCCCTCTAAGATCAACCCATTATTTTTAGCACCAAACGCTGTCAAAGTTGCCGTATTGGTACTTCCGCCAAATAGTTCAAGTAAAAGAAACATCACCACTTGAACAGCGATGAGCAGGTAGGTGAAAATCGGTCTGCCATTTTGAAAAACGGCCCGTTCTCGTTCACGCTGCTTTTCCTGATCATCGAATGCTTGAAGTACGTTCACTTTAAGCTTTATGACATCTTCAGCTGTGTCTCTTTTTGCCTCTTCTACATCCACTGTCAACGATGTATTGAGCCATTTTTGCAGCTCGTTAACGTCGTGTTGAAGAGTGTCTGCATTCAATAATACTGGTGTAACCGTCACCTTTTGCTTTTTTTGCGGCTGACCGTTTAGGTCCTCCCAATCATCTACAGGGTGGTCAGCTGTAAATTGGAGCTGTAAGAGATGAAGAGACCGTTTACGCATGGCCTCTCTCAGCTGATTCATCCGATACGTCTGCTCTTCGATATCTCGAACAATCTCCTGTTTAAAATTCACATCTTTTCTATATAGACGGATAAGATCATACCCTGAGTTTCGTGGTGCTTCGAAAAATATTTCATCTTCTGGATACGGACTTTGAATCATCTCGTACCCTTTTTGTCTTAATTCATCAACAACTCGCCAAAATAAACTATCTATGACATTCATTCATTCGCGCTCCATTTTTTACATTATTATAACAAGAATCGTTCTGATCCGCATTTCTGAACAAAAAAATCCCGGCGTCTGCGGGATTAGAATGCTTGGCGAATAAATTTCGTCCGAAAATATGGGATTTTCATCAGCCACTTAATAAAAAAGTGACGCACTTGATTTTGACCTAAGATCAAATTCATCAGCCGATAACGATTTTGCACGAGAACAAATGCAAACAATGTGAACACAATGCTCCAAATCATTTTATTCATCATATTCCCTCCTATGTTCGTATCGTGGCTTAAATAGGATGTGTTTATGCATGAACCATCATTTTTATCGCTTACCATGCGATCTGCTTTCACACTCTAATCCCTTGTTCTTTTGATTGAATATAATAGACCTCTTCACACTCTGATTGATCAAAAGAAACGTCAAATTGATGAAGGTCGATTAAATCCTTGAACGTATGAGGCAGTTTACAATTCCGCTCTACCACTTCGATCTTATGCGGGAAATAACTGTCGTATGGATTTGGTGTATGTACATATACAGCGTCCAAACCAGGGTCATGTTCGTGAATACAAATCCATGTTTGGTATGGCTTTTCAAAGCCTTCAAGCTGTTTTAACAGCCTATGATATAAGGTGATATGGGCTTTGATATGCTCTCTTCTTATTTTTAAGCTATTTTCCCCGACTCCAAAAAAATCAAGGTGCGTATGCCAAAAATAAAACCATGAATCCTGATCGAGTTTTAGGTCACAAGTATTGACTTCCTCCCGCATATTGCGGAAGTATCTTTTCTTTCCACGAAATTTTTTCAAAACGGACCTCCTATCAGCTAAAATGAAATGACTTTATAAACAACAAAAAGCCCGTTCTTTGGACAATCAGCGGACTTTTACTTTTGATATAACGTACCTTTTTCACTGACAATTATAGACACCGGTATGTCGTGTGCTTCAGATGGCACATGCCTGATTTGCTGTAAAGACAGACAAAGTGCAATGGTGACGCCGTGAAAGTCAGCTAAGTAGCGGTCATAATAGCCGCCCCCAAATCCAATCCGGTAGCCTTTTTGATCGAAGCATACTCCAGGCACAATGATTAAATCAATGGCTTCTTTATGTACAGCTGTTGATACTTGAGGGTCTGGTTCCAATAGCCCAAAGTAGCTGGATGTCATCTTTGTTTCGGGTGTATATTCATAAAACATCATCTCTTTTGTTTTCGGAAAGCAGGTGGGGATACATACTGTTTTTCCTTCTTCCCACGCTTTTTCAATCAGAGGCATTGTCGGTATCTCTTTTCCTCTAGACATCGTCAAAGCGATCGTTTCCGCCTGTTTCCATGCTGGCAGCTGCAGTAAATGCTCATGAAGTAAAGCCGTGCTGCGCTCAAATTCTTCAGCGCTTATCTGATCAAGCTTGGCTAATGTTTGAAGGCGAAGCTCCTTTTTCATACAGATCATCTCCCATCATAAAAAAACAGCAGGAAAATTCCCTGCTGCTTACTTTGTTTCACGATGTACAGTTTGTTTTTTATCACGTGAGCAATACTTTTTGAATTCAACGCGATCTGGATTGTTTCGCTTATTCTTTTTAGTAATATAGTTACGCTCACCGCATTCAGTGCAAGCTAGAGTAATATTTACGCGCATATTTTTCCCTCCAAACTAAAATCAATTCACATTCAGACCTAACTATAATACCACTTCTAGCTTAGGAATGCTAGAATGTTTTTTCACCAATTTCAATTTGAGTGCATTCACTTACATATCGTATGCTTATGTCATGAAAAATCGTCTGCTCCCCTATAAAACCTGATCCTTTGTCGTACTGTATACATGAGACCCCTCTTCTCCCCGCCGCTTTCATTTATTTTGACAGCGAGGCAAGGTTTTCATACCCGTTTTACATATAAAAAGAAAAAAGATGAAAAAAAGGTGATTTTCTTCAGCAATTCCTTTTGAAACTAGCTTTTTTATGGTATAAAAAAGAAGGGTCGAAAACTGTCTGAAACAATCTTGAAAGCCTTTTATGGCTTTCAGCATTAAAATATGAATAAAAGGTGATGAAACATGGAAATTGCAATTATCGGATTGCTTGTTGTCAGTATTGTACTGATCGCATTCTCATATTTTCAAAGAGAGCCGATTAAAGAAGTCGAGCAGGAACTTGAAACACTTCAACTATCTGCAATGCAAGAAATCTATAAACTGAAAAAGAAAATGAAAGTGCTTGAAGAAGAATTACTTGAAACAAACATCGTTGTTCGCCAGCATTCTGAAATTGATCCATCCATCGCAAGACAGATCATTTCAAAGCATCAAAATGGCATGTCTTCTGAGGCCATTGCGCGCGCTGAGCATGTATCTGTAGAAGATGTCAACATGATCATTAAAGACAACGAGAGGGTGCTTGTATGACGAAAAAAAGCATCCAAACGTTTGCAGCAGGTATAATTCTTGCAACTGGGGTTCTTGCGATTGTCTTTTTCCTCACTGGGAAAGACGAGGCAGCAGCTGATACAACAACAAAAGAAACCCTCGCACAGAAAGTAACAGACACTGACGTGAAAAACTATTTAGACTCCAAAAAAGAAGTCACTGTCAGCCGTGAAACGTACCAGCAGCTTCTTGACTATAAGGAAAAAGCGCTGAAGGCAAATGAAGACGGCGATTCTAATAGTGATCAACAAAAAGAGGACAAGCCTAAAGGCAAATCGATCAAATTCGTGATTAAAAACGGTATGAGTACAAGTGATGTTTCAGACATGCTTGAAAAAGACGGCATCATCAACTCGTCTAAAGACTTTAATGATTACGTAATTGACGCTGGCTACCATAAAGAAATTCGTGCAGGCAAATTCAATTTAAAAACAGGAATGACGTTCAAACAGATTGTCAAAGCCTTAACAAAATAACAAGAAAAACCCCCTGGCGGCACTGACCTCCAGGGGGTTTTTCTTATCCAAATCGACCAGATATATAATCATTCGTTCTTTGATCGTTTGGCTCAGAAAACATCACATTTGTATCATTGACTTCAACAAGCTCTCCCATTAAGAAGAATGCCGTTCGGTCTGATACCCGAGCCGCTTGCTGCATGTTATGCGTCACAATGGCAATTGTATATTTCTCTTTCAATTTCATAATCAATTCTTCAATCTTTAATGTGGAGACAGGATCAAGCGCTGATGTTGGCTCATCCATTAATAAGATGTCTGGGCTTGTGGCAATGGCTCTTGCGATACAAAGACGCTGCTGCTGACCGCCAGAAAGACCTAGAGCGGGGGCACTTAATCGATCTTTCACTTCATCCCATAGGGCAACATCTCGAAGCGCTTTTTCCGCGATTTCTTTCAATTGCTGCTTGCTCTTTACTCCATGAATTCTTGGTCCGTATACGACATTATCAAAGATTGACTGAGGAAATGGATTCCCTTTTTGAAACACCATGCCGACATTTTTACGCAGCTCGACTAAATCGACACGACCTTTTAAAATGTTGTCATCTTTATACATCATATCCCCGGTGATTTTCACACCTGGCACTGTTTTGACCATAAGATTTAACGTTTTAATAAACGTTGACTTTCCGCAGCCGGACGGGCCGATAATCGCTGTGACTTCATGCTCTCTAATCGCTAAGTCAATATGCTTCAATGCATGATGCTGTCCATACCAAAGATTCATATCATTCACACGAAACACTTCTTTTTTTGCTGTTTCAGTTGCTACTGCATTCATCAACTCCACCCGCCTTATCCAAATCGACCATTGATATAGTCTTCTGTTTTTTGCTGCGCAGGACGTGTAAAGATACGTTCTGTGGCATCATATTCTACTAGATCTCCGTTTAAGAAAAAGGCCGTACGATCTGATACACGGAGCGCTTGCTGCATGTTGTGTGTCACAATGACGATTGAATAATCATTTTTCAATTCGCCTAATAGCTCTTCAATTTTCGCATTTGAGATAGGGTCTAAGGCAGAAGCCGGTTCATCTAATAGCAAGACACTAGGTTTCATCGCAAGTGTACGTGCAATACAAAGACGCTGCTGCTGACCACCTGACAATGACAAAGCGGATCGGTGCAAACGATCTTTGACCTCATCCCATAACGCCGCCTTTGTTAAGCTTTCTTCAACCGCATCATCAAGCACAGATTTTCTTTTCTCCCCGGCATACTTTAACGCATGGGTAATGTTATTGTAGATCGATTTAGGAAATGGATTTGGTTTTTGGAAGACCATGCCGATTTCTCTTCTTAAATTCACCACATTAATACGGTCATCCAAAATATTTAATCCTTCGTACATGATCGCCCCTTCACTTCTCGCACCTGGAATTAAGTCGTTCATGCGGTTAATACTGCGTAAAAAGGTTGACTTCCCGCAGCCGGATGGACCGATTAATGCAGTAATTGCATTCTTCTCAATCTCGAATGAAATGTGATTGACTGCTCTTTTTTCACCATAATAAATGCTTAAATCCTGCACCTGTAAAATCTGTTCCGCTTGAAGTGGAGCCTTTTTCGCTGCAATCTCTTTTTTTTCTGCTAGCATTTGAACCATATCCCCTTCACACCTCTCTCACATTATTTTGACGTAAGCTTTTTATGAATAAATGAACCCAGCCATCTAGCTGCTAAGTTGAATAATAAGACTGAAAGCACAAGTACAGCTGATGCACCATTTGCGATGGCTTCTGCATCTGGAATGATTCCTTGTGTATTGACGTTCCATATATGAACGGCTAATGTTTCTGCCGGTCTAAACACATTCAGCGGTGACGTATCAGAAAAAGGACTCCAGTTTGTGAAATCTAGGCGCGGTGTGGAGAGACCTGCTGTAAAAAGAAGGGCAGCCGCCTCACCAAAGACTCTTCCTGATGCTAAAATCGCACCGGTAATTATAGAAGGAAGCGCACCTGGAATAAGGACCGTTTTGACTGTATGCCACTTCGTTACACCAAGCGCAAGTGATGCTTCCTTTTGATCCTTCGGTACAGAGCGCAGCGCATCTTCTGTCACCCTGACCATCACCGGCAGGTTAAACACAGTGAGCGCAAGAGCTCCTCCAATGATCGTATAGCCCCAGCCTGTTAAATTCACAAACATGAGTAAACCAAACATACCAATGACGATAGACGGAAGTGAAGACAGCACTTCAATACATGTACGTATAAAATCTGTGACTTTGTTTTGAGGCGCGTACTCTGCCATATACACTCCGCCGCCGACGCCAAGCGGGACTGTAATCAGCATCGTAATAAACAAAATATAAAACGAGTTAAACAGCTGATCCCTGATGCCGCCGCCAGAGCCAATCGCACTTGAGCGGGTTGTCAAAAAGTCGAAATTTAATTCTTTTGCACCGTTAAAAATGATATAAGAAAACAAACCAACGAGAATCGCCGTAATAATGGCAGCACATAATCCAAATATAAATGTGGCAAAACGATCAGTCATTTTGCTATTCATTAAATCTTCCTCCTAGACGACAAGTATCTGATAATGAGTATGAACATAAATGATACAACTAGAAGGACAAGTCCCATTGACCAAAGTGTATTGTTCTCAACACTTCCATACGTTGTGTGACCCATGTTTAACGTAATAATGGTTGTTAATGTACCAGCTGTATCCATAATGCTCTCTGGTAAATTACGCGTGTTTCCAATGACCATCTGTACAGCAAGAGCTTCTCCAAATGCTCTAGCCATGCCAAGAACGACCGCTGTCATTAATGTTGGCAGAGCTGCCGGGACAAGCACACGTCTAATCGTTTGCCATCTTGTTGCGCCTAGTGCATACGATCCCTCACGTAAACTTTTTGGTAGTGAACCCATTGCATCAGTCGCAATGGATGTAACGGTTGGCAGGATCATAATAGACAGGACAATCGTTCCTGCTAGCACACTATGCCCTGAGCCGCTTGACTTGAAATGTCCGATAAACGGCACCAATACTGTAAGACCTATGAATCCGTAAACAACGGATGGAATCCCCACAAGCAATTCAATGACTGGCTGGAGGATTTTACGTCCCCAAGCAGGTGCAATTTCTGTCATAAAGATTGCGCCTGCGATGCCTAGCGGCGCTGCAATGAGTGCCGATAGGAGCGTGACGGCGATTGATCCGAAGATAAAAGGAAATGCACCGTACTGCGGGTTTTCTGCTGTTGGGTTCCAATTGATACTGGTTAAGAACTCAATTGGGCTTACACCATTTACGATGAAAGATTGTAAACCCTTAATGCCAAGGAAGATGGTGATGGCGATCGAGACAGCAATCATTAAGAATGCGCAAAATCTCACCAAAATACTTCCTCTTACTTCATCCATTTGCCTATTTTTCTTCGAGCTGATCAGTCGATCGCTCGCTTCTGTATGTTCTATCTGCTTCATCTTTTTCTACACTCCTATGAATGTCATAAAAGGAAAAGTGAAAAGCTCCACTTTTCCTTCATCAGCAATTCAAGACCTCTTACTTATCTGTTTGTTTGCCTGTTGCGTCTCTTTCTACTTTCATATTAGAAACTGAGATGTAGCCTTGGTCTTTGACGATTTCTTTTTGCACTTCATCACTCATGAGGTAATCTAAGAATTGTTTTGCTAGACCATCTGGCTCACCTTTTGTATAAGAATGCTCGTAAGCCCAAATTGTATATTTACCGCTTTCTACATTGCTTTCTTCCGGTTTCACACCATCAATGCTAAGCGGTGTAATTTTGTCATCTGTTAAATAAGAGAATGCTAGGTATCCGATCGCACCTGGTGTTTCTGCAATCAGTTTTTTCACTGTGTTTGAAGAATCTTCTGTGATTCCTTCTGCAGGTGTTGCACCATCAAGTGCATACTTCACAAATGTTGCACGAGTTCCTGAAGAGTCAGGTCTGTTCACAAGAGTGATTTTTTGATCTTTCCCGCCAAGCTCTTTCCAGTTTTTGATTTTACCAGTGAAGATTTTTTTCAATTCGTCCTTTGTGATGTCTTTGACACCCACTTCAGGGTTTACAGCTGCAGCCATTCCAACAACTGCTACTTTGTGGTCTGTTAAAGCTTTTGCGTCGATTCCGTCTTTCTCTTCTGCGAATACATCTGAGTTACCAATTTGTACAGATCCTTCTGACACTTGAGAAAGTCCTGTTCCTGAACCGCCGGCTTGTACTTGAATATCGGCTTTTGGATGTTTATCCATGAATTTTTCTGCTGCCGCAAGAACTAAAGGCTGCATCGCAGATGATCCTGAGATGGTAATGGAACCTGATGCCTCTTCTTTGTTTGAAGCATTTCCTTTACTGTCTTTTGAATCTCCGCTTGAGCTGCTGTTTCCGCATGCTGTAACGAATGCTAACAATGCGATCGTAAGGAAAGTAAGCAGCCATAATTTGTTCTTTTTCATTTCAAGAATACCCCCTGAATAATTTGTCCTACGAGTAATACATTAAAGGTTCTTTATTAATTTCGTTTAAATGGAATGTTAAGGTTTTGTAAATGTCGAAGTTTTGTAGAGATCTTGCGATGTTTTTTATGTATTTTGTCAATTTATCTCGGAGTTTTTGAAGAAAACGTAAAAAAACGCCCACAAAAAGTGAGCGTTTTTACCTAGAGAAAGTCTAGTCATTTGTTTCTGCTTCATTTTCAATTTTATTTTTGTTCTTCGCTTGTGTATCATTGCTTTCCTGTTTTGATTTTAGCTCAAAGTATTTGTCTAATACTTGTTCACCGATATCATTTGTAATTGGATAGCGCTGATTGTAGTCTTGATACACCCATGGTACAACAACAGAAATGGCCACTTCTGGGTTATCAGCAGGTGCATACGCAACAAGAGTGGTGTTATACGTCGGTGTACCGCGCTTGCTTTTAATTGGCCCGTCATAGAATGATTGAGCGGTCCCTGTTTTGCCAGCTGGGTTATATTTTTTGTTGCCAAAGTTCGAGTAGGCTGTCCCTCTTGGGTTCTGCATGACAAGCTTGAACCCTTGCTGAACACGCTTGATTTGATCACTTGTCATGTCTAGTTTATTCAATACGTCTGGTTTGACGGATTCTGTTACAGCACCAATGCCGCGCTGCGGATCTGGCTCTCTCACTTCTTTCACAAGCTGCGGACGTAAACGATAGCCGCCATTGGCAACCGTTGAAACGTATTGCGCCATTTGCAGCGGTGTAAACGTATCATACTGTCCAATTGCATAGTCAAGCAGGAGCCCAGATTGTGTAGACGTTCCCCGGTAGCCTGTCGCTTCGTTTGGCAGGTCAATCCCTGTTTTGACCCCAAGACCAAATTTACTGAAATTATAACGGAATGTATCAAAAGCTTTCGGATCGATTGGGAGCGGCTGGTTCTTACGATACTCCCCTTTTCCAACGGCAATCGCTGTTTTAAACATATACACGTTAGATGAACGCTCAAGTGCCGTTAAATCATTAATGAGTCCCATATTTTGATAGGATTTCTTAGGCGGTGACTGCGCGATGTACAGCGGTTCATCGTACTGGGTACTTCCAATATGAATCACGCCTGTTTTATAGCCAGTCAGTACAGTGGCACCTTTTACGGCTGAGCCCATCGCATAGGATGATGTCATTGTTCCCAGTGCGTAGTCATCAAATTTGTATTTTCCGTTTTTGTTTGAAATCTGTTTCCCCGCAACAGAGAGAACTTCTCCATTTCTAGGGTCCATCATGACAACAAACGCACGATCAAGAAGCTCTGTCCCGCCTCTTTGTTTCGCACTTTTCAAGTTCTTTTCAATGATTTTTTCAACCGCTTTTTGCAGCTGAATATCAATAGTGAGCACAAGGTCTTTCCCGCTCTTTCCTTCTGTTAGCACTTTAGAACTTGTCACATTACCCTCTTTATCCGTTGTGCTCTGTTCTTTTTCCTTTTGTCCTTGCAGGACATCTTCATATTGATACTCTAGATAGCTTTTTCCTACACGGTCATTTCGGCTGTAGCCGAGCGATAAATAATGTTCAAGAAGTGACTGTGGAAGTCCTTCATCACTTGAGGACACGCTGCCGAGCATACTGCGAAGCAGTCCTTTATACGGATAGCTGCGTGACCAGTCTGTTGTGACATCCACACCTGGCAGCTCGTCCAAATGCTCAGAGACGTAAGCAATTTCGCTTGGCTTCACATCATCATTTTTAATGAATTGAGGCGTAAGTGCATAACCTGCATCCATTTGTCTTTTAATCGCAAGCACTTGTAAGTCTTTTTTCGTCAGTTGATTTAATTCCTTGTCCGTGATGCGCTTCAGCTGAAGCTCATATAATTTATCATCAGCGACCTTATCGTCACCCTTTAATTCCGATTCCTTTTGAACAAGCTTTTTCGCTTCGTTCGGGTGGGTTAAAATCCAGAAATCTTTTTTGTCCCGATCTGTGATTTTTTTCGTACTCACATGAATCATATCCGCTAATTTTGTAGCCACTTTGAGCCGCTCTTCTTGTGAAGTCGTCGAGGTTCTCGTATATGTAATGGCATTTAGCGCTTTATTGCTGACAATCGTATTATAGTTTCGATCGTAAATTTTTCCGCGCGGAGCAGATGAGCTGACATTCACATCCTCTTGTTTTTCTGCCTGCTTTTTATAATCTTCTCCATTGACAATTTGTACAAATCCGAGTCTTACAACAACACCAGTAAAAATAATAAACGCAGCTAAAAATAGTAAATTCAGCCGGAGTGGAAGTGTTTTGCGCCCTTCCTTCGCGTCTTTTTTGTTTTTCTTGTTTCTCATCACATCACCTTTTCTATCAAGAAAGAAATGGCACCCCTTTTTGTGTATAAAAGGTGCCATCATCATTTTAGCGGTTTTTCTATTATTTATCTAGAAATTTGATGTTCCATTGGTAAGAAATTTTACCTTTCTCCCTTAATAAGGTTCGTCTGAGAAACTGGCTTTTGACCGTCTGCCTCTTTCATATCAGCAGTTTTTTCTTTCAAATGAATATCTTTTACAAAGAAATAAATGAGGGTATGCCCCGCTCCAAGCACAACAAGAGATGCAGGTATCCCGAGCTCATCACCAAGTAAAGTGACAGACAGAAGGAACAACACAATAGAACAAATACGGCCTGCATTTAAAAACAGCTCTCTGACCACAATATATTCAATTCGGGCCTTCCTTGCATACCTTGCATGGCCGATGACATCGTATGTTAAGGATACATATGGAACAAGCAGAAGCGGATATCCTATCGCGATGGCTACCGCATACATGAGAAGCGATACATAGGACAAGTGAAAGACGATTAAGAACAAGGCGCCGTATAAAATCAGCCCGCCAAGCATGATGGCTTTCTTACGCCACTTTTTCTTAATCAAACGTGTAGCGAAAAAATAAGCGAAAAAGGCAACACCTGAGTTCACTAAACCAAATGTCCCGAGAGCAAGCTCACTGTTTGTTGCGATAAACACAAAGACACTAATTAAGAAGACAAAGACCCCTTCACGAAGCCCTTGAAAAAAGTGAGCTGTTGTAATCTTACGCCAATTCTCGTCGGCATGGCGTTCTTTCCATATTTGCTTGATGATAAATTTCCCTTTGGACTGCCTTCTCTTGAGGAAAAAGCTCATTACAACCGCAAGTGAGAACAAAAAAAGCGATAACGTGAAAATCACCGTATAGCCTGTATCATCCGTTAATTGAGATATGACAATCCCTGCAATAAGAGGACCGATCATGCCAGCTGTAGATGACAGCACACCGAGAAACCCATTAAAGAAATCTCTTGTTTCAGGCTCGGTGATCTCAAAGGTAAGTACGTTAAAAGCAAGCCAGTAAAAACCATAACCGATTCCAAGGACACTCCCTAATAAAACAAGCCGCGCGGCCGCTTGTTCTCCTGCTATTAAGACAATTAAGTAAAAAGCGGCTAAGAAGATAACGCCGAAACGAAGAACAAACGCCCGGTCTATTTTTTTAGCGAGCCGGCCTGCGAATAAAAATGTAATGGGCTGAAGCACAACAATAGCCAGATTGTAAATCGCAAGATCCGTAAATTTCCCAGACTGTTTCCATAAATACACGTTTACAAACGTATTTGAAAGCGCAATGGCAAGTGCATATAATCCGCCAATCGTGAGGAGGAGCATTAAATCTCTTGTAACATCCATGTCCCCGAACATTTTCTTTAATCTGCTCATATATTTCATTCTCCTTTTCTACACAATAGTCTGTCTCATCAAAAGGCAGATATGTAAAAAAAGGAGGGAAAATATAAAAAGACCTGCTTCTCTAAAGAGCAGGTCTTTTCAAGTCAAATGATTTATTTAGCTTCGCTGTAAAGGCGAGCTACTTCATCCCAGTTCACAACATTCCAGAAAGCTGAAATGTAATCAGGACGACGGTTTTGGTAGTTTAGGTAGTAAGCATGCTCCCAAACGTCTAGTCCTAGAATTGGTGTTTTTCCTTCAGTTAAAGGAGAATCTTGGTTTGGCGTGCTTGTGATTTCAAGTTTGCCATTGTTCACAACAAGCCATGCCCAACCAGAACCAAAGCGTCCTGCAGCTGCTGCAGCGAAATCAGATTTGAATTTTTCAAATCCGCCTAATTCTTTTTCGATTGCATCTGCAAGTTCACCAGTTGGTGCACCGCCACCGTTTGGTGAAAGAAGCGTCCAGAATAATGAGTGGTTAGCATGTCCTCCGCCATTGTTACGTACAGCTGTACGAACGTTTTCAGGTACAGAGTTTAGGTTAGCCACTAGCTCTTCGATTGATTGATCTTCAAGAGCTGATACACCTTCGATTGCTTTGTTTAAGTTTGTTACGTATGTGTTGTGGTGTTTTGTGTGGTGAATCGTCATTGTTTCCTTGTCGATATGTGGTTCTAATGCATCGTAAGCATATGGTAATTCTGGAAGTTTAAAAGCCATGGTTAAATTCCTCCTTAGAAATGTATGTACTGAAATGCTTCCTTAATTCATAAGCAAGCAATTCACCCTACTCAAAGAGTATCAAAAGAATTGGCTTGTTTCAATGTTATTGCTCATGATCTGAAACATTTCAGTGTTTATTTTGTATTTAGCCCTTTAGAAAAAGTTTTAAACGCCCTTTTTCTATTTATCGAAGGACATAAAATAAAAAGATGCCCAGCATGAGCGCTTGGATCAATCCTTTGGCAAATACACCTGATATAAATCCGATTAATGAGCCTAATCCTACTTTCACACTTGTCTTCACATCTTTTTGATGAACAAGGAGCTCTGCAATAACACTTCCGATAAATGGACCAATGATAATTCCTGCAATCGGAATGACAAAAGGACCAACTAATAACCCGATGGTGCTTCCCCAAATAGCTGCACGGCTGCCGCCAAAACGCTTGACCCCAATAAGATTCGAGACATAATCTGCCGCAAATAATACTGCGGTAAATACGGCTTGAATGACCCAAAACGTCAGTGTCAGTGGCTCGAAGCTGAAAAAGAAACCATATAGAATAAATCCGAGAACCATAAAAACCACGCTAGGGATAATTGGATAAACAAGTCCAACAAATGCAATGATAAATGCACAAATAATGAGAATCCAATACAACACATCCAAGTCACAGCCGCCTCCTTTTTATTTGCTGTATACATTATGCCTCATTCCCTCTATCTTAACCAGCAATGAAGGCCATACTTGTACTTGTTAGATAGACATTGATACAATATGAGAAATAGAAAAGAATGTAGGAAGTGAATTGATTGAACGTATTTAAACTTTTGTTAAAAGGCATTTATTCACCAAAAGATATTGCTAAAGCACGGTTTACAGGGATTGGCAAAGCGATTTTATTCATTTTTATCCTTTCGATTATCGCAGCAGTTCCTCAGGGTTACCACATGAGTCAAGAGATCTCGAATGCGATGTCAGGATTTCAGCATGTGATCAAAAAAGATTTACCTGATTTCTCAATCGAAAAAGGAAAGCTTCAAGCGGATCAAAGTGAACCGATAGAAAAAGAAGAAAACGGCATTACGATCATTTTTGATCCAGCTGAAAAAATAAAAGCAAGTGAGATTGAATCAAAGCAAACAGCCATCGCATTATTAAAAGAAAAAGCAGTGATTGCCGTTGATGGGCAAATGACAGATATCCCGTATCAGCTGCTTGGTGGGACGCTGACAAAAGACGAACTTGCCCGCGTTACAAATCAGAATCAAGCGATTATTATCCCAGTTATCTGCGTGCTGCTATATCTATCAACTGCGGCTCTCATGTTCATTAGCGCAACTTTCCTTGCGATGCTCGGTACATTTATTAAACGCATGCAGCAAAAAGAGCTGTCCTTCCAAATGCTATGGAAGCTCTCTGCTTACTCACTCACATTAACAACCGTCTTTTTCGCCATCATGAGTGCATTAAACACACCTGTTGCGAATTCATTTTTATTAAATTGGGTCATTAACTTTATCTTCTTATACCTTGTCGTAAAGGAAATACCCGCTAAACATAAACCACTTGCCAAAAATTAATTTAGTATACGAAAGCTCCCCCAACTTGGAGGAGCTTTTTATGTATGTGCATGCCCTATGATTCATCCGGATGAATGATCGCAAACAAATAATGATCTTCCCATACGTCATTAATCTTTACTTTTTTACGATTAAGTCCCTCATTTTCAAAACCTGACTTTTCAAGCACACGAATGGAACCTATATTACTCGGCTTTACTCCAGCTTCAATACGATGCAGGTGCAGCTCTTCAAAGGCATAATCGATGATTAACCGAATGGCTTCTGTCATATACCCTTTCCCGCCATGCTTTTCATCAAGTACATACCCTAGCCAAGCTCCTTCTATCGGACCTCTTTCAACAGAACTTAATGAGATTGTCCCAATTAAGGCATCTGTTTCATTTAAGAAAATACCGTGCATGTAGGCTTCATCCTGTGCGCATTTTTTCACACTGCGCTGAATTCGTTCAATTTGACGAGGTAACGTGAAAAAATCATCTTTGACCAAAGGTGTAAATTGCTGAAAATAGGAGCGATTCTCAAGCTCAAGTGTAAGTAGTGATTGTGCATCTTCTTCTGCTAGCGCTCTCACATAGATTTGCTGACTGATTTTCTTCATAAACTCTCCCCCCTGCTTTTATTTTATCATAATCGTGACAGAAGCTTGAAAAAGCACCGCCGAGTGTAAATTCAATGCAAGACTCACTAGAACGAACTAGAACCTCCCTTTCCAGCTTTTTTCCTCATGTTGGTTCTATCATTTCGGGACATGCATAGACTGAAGTAAACTCTTAAAAGCGGTGAGTGAAATGCGGCGTATTATTTTTTTGCTAATCAGTTTGTTTGTCCTCTTTATTATCTTTTTTGATTTAAAAAATGGCACCATCCCCGTTGAAGAAGGTCCAGCTGTTCCTGCAAATGCCTTTCAAACACCTGAGAAAAAAGCATATAAGAAGGTCACGGTGAAACAAGGTGAAACCGTCGTCTCTATCGTCCATACAAGTAAGCCTCTTGATGAAGTCATTGAAGATTTTGAAGAGCTGAATCAAGGCGTCAAAGCAAACGAAATTCGGGCAGGCAGCACATATAAGTTTCCGGTCTATAAGAGATAAAACGTTAATTCCTTGTCATTCATACAAAGAGACTGTTACAATATGAACTGTAAAACAAGACGTACATGGCAAATGATTGCTTGTACACTAAGGAGCGATTGACAAGTGAGTGAAGTCACACATCGTACTAAAACGCGTCCCGTCAAAGTGGGACCTTTAACTATAGGTGGAAATAATGAGGTTGTCATTCAAAGTATGGCAACAACCAAAACACATGATGTCGAAGCGACAGTAGCTGAAATTAAGCGTCTTGAAGAAGCAGGCTGTCAAATCGTGCGTGTCGCATGCCCAGACGAGCGTGCAGCAAATGCGATTGCAGACATAAAAAAACAGATCAACATCCCGCTAGTTGTCGATATTCATTTTGACTACAAGCTTGCACTGAAAGCGATTGAAGCAGGTGCAGACAAAATTCGAATCAACCCAGGAAACATCGGAAGACGAGAAAAAGTCGAAGCGGTTGTGAAAGCAGCAAAAGAAAAAGGCATTCCAATCCGTATTGGGGTAAACGCTGGTTCATTAGAGAAAAAAATTCTTGATAAATATGGCTATCCAACAGCAGATGGTATGGTCGAAAGTGCACTGCACCACATTAAAATTCTAGAAGATCTAGATTTTCATGATATCATCGTCAGCATGAAAGCATCTGATGTCAACCTAGCGATTGAGGCGTACGAAAAAGCTGCAAAAGCATTTGACTACCCTCTTCACCTTGGGATTACGGAATCAGGTACATTATTTGCAGGTACGGTCAAAAGTGCAGCTGGCCTCGGCGCTATCTTGAATATGGGAATTGGGAACACACTCCGCATCTCATTAAGTGCTGATCCAGTTGAGGAAGTAAAAGTAGCACGTGAACTGTTGAAATCATTTGGTCTTGCAGCAAATGCAGCAACACTGATCTCTTGCCCAACTTGTGGCCGAATCGAAATTGACCTCATTAGCATTGCAAATGAAGTTGAGGAATATATCTCCACGATTAAAGCACCGATTAAAGTAGCTGTTCTTGGCTGTGCTGTAAATGGTCCAGGTGAAGCGCGTGAAGCTGATATCGGAATTGCCGGCGCTAGAGGCGAAGGCCTATTGTTCCGTAAAGGTGAAATTGTTCGTAAAGTGCCCGAAGAAACAATGGTCGAAGAACTGAAAAAAGAAATCGATAAAATTGCTGAAGAGCATTATGCAAAAATGGAAGCTGAAAAAGCAAAAGCCAATGCATAACAAAAAACGCCTGACGTCACTGTCAGGCGTTTTTCTGTTCTTGTTAAAAGAACGGGGTGATAAAAATGCCAAGGATGACGGAAACAATTCCGATCCCGATTGACCATGCGCCAAGCGCATGTGCTCCTTTTCTTCTTGCAATATAACCAACGACGATTGCCGCTACTCCTAATAGCACCGGCAAGACAAATAACGAGATAATCGCAATCGCGAGTGCTGTATAGCCTATCCCCTTACTGCCTGAATCGTCACCTACTTGGTCGCGTTCTCGTCTGTCTACTCGATCTCTTGAAGCCTGATATGGCTCTGCAATTTCAGCAGCTGTTTCCTCTAGATAGCCATCATCATTACTAAAGTGTGTATCGATTTCACGATCATCTCTTCTGAAATCTTCGTCTCTTTCCATGATCAATTCCCCCTTTTGGTTAATAGAAAGGAGCTTTTTTAGTATGAGCAAAAATGTCTGTTTCATGTTTGCTAAAACTTGCTGGAATTGTGAATTGATTATGTTACACTTTAAGAGTATAAAAATGAGGAGTGTGGGCATGTTACGTTTAGGAATTGATATAGATGGCACAGTGACGGCACAGGACACCTTTGTTCCCTATTTAAATGAGTCGTTCCAATGTGCCATGACACTAGATGATATGACAGAATATGATTTGACGAAGCTTTTAAATATTTCTCAAGAAGAGTTTTGGGGCTGGATGAATCAGCACGAGCCTCTTATATATAAACAGGCACAGCCTGCTAAGGATGCAAAAGAGATTCTTGATCAATTGAAACATCAACATAGGCTGATCTATATTACAGCAAGAAGGCAGCATCATGCGGACATCACCTACGAGTGGTTTCACAAACATCACGTGCACTATGATGACATTGAGCTGGTTGGCGGTCATCATAAGCTCGAAGCTGTTCAAAAGCACAAGATTGATGTGTTTTTCGAGGATCATCATGGGAATGCCACCATGATTGCAAAAGAGGCTGACATCCCGGTTATTCTTTTTAACTCCCCATATAATCAAATGCCTATTGATGACAGGATTATACGCGTCAACAACTGGCAGGAAGCGTCTCACTGGATTAAACAATACGAGCAGCGTTTGGAAACTGCTTATTAATACAGAAAAGCCGATACTCTAATGTATCGGCTTTTTTGATGGAACAAACTGCCCTTCTTTCATGAGAAAATGGTACAGTGCTCCCTTCATGCCTGCCTGATTCAAGTAGTAGCACGTTTCCAGCTTCACCTGAATGTTCTTCCACGCATGCAGTGTATGTAAATGTTTCTCAATGTTTGATAGCAAATCTGGTCTGGCACTAACGCCCCCGCCAATGAGAATTTTCTCTGGATTAAGGACAGTTGCTACATTGTAAATGCCAATGGCGATTCGCTTGTACCACTGATCCACCAGCTTTTCAATGGACGGATCATGCTTTGCTTTTTCAAATATGTCTTGACCGTCTATTTGCGTACTTTGCGGAATTCCTTGCTTTTCTTTATAGCTGCGAATTAAACCAGCTGTTGAAGCACTGCTGTTGAGTGTTGTGAATTGTCCATTTTCTGTCTCTGTCAGCATCATGCCAAATTCACCGCCGCGAAAGGAAGCCCCGCGCACAAGCTGACCGCCAGCGAAAATACCACCCCCAACACCTGTGCCAAGCGTCATACAAATAAAGCTGTCACACTCTTTTGCATGACCACTATATTTTTCTGCAAGAGCTGCACAGTTCGCATCATTTTCCACTTCCACACGAAGCGATGTTTTCTCTTCTAAAAGTGTTTTTACATTTTGACCATTTAAGGCGATGATGGCTCCTGCAAATTCTGTATAACCTGTTTCACTGTCCACAAAGCCCGGAAGACTAATCGCGATTCCGCTGACATCCGACGTTCTCTGATATTGCTTGACCACATCCGCCATCGCTTCTAAAAACGGTTCAAGCTGCCGGCAGTTCGTTTCATAGTCACCGCTCGTGACAAGTTCCCCATCCTGATCCATTAAACCATGTTTTGTTCTCGTCCCGCCTACATCAAACACGACATAATACGCCATTTTTGACCCTCCCTTTACCCCAAAAGACACAAATTACTTCAGTACCTTGTTCTCATTTTAATGAAACAGCCGCCCTTTGTAAAACGTTTTCAAAAAGATAAAAGAAACAGCCAGCTTTGCGGCTGGCTGTTTTATGAATGAACTTCCTTCGGTTCGCAGGAAGGACATGTTCCGTATATTTCGAATTTATGTCCGCTAATGTGATAATCCTCTAGATCGGCGTCTAACTTGTCCATAGGGCAGGCATCGATCTCCTTTGTTTTACCACATGTCAGACAAATAAAATGATGGTGGTGATGAGAAAATGAGCATTTAAAACGAAAAAGCTTCTCCCCTGACAATTCCGTTGTTTCTAATATACCTAAGTCTTCATATAGCGACAGGTTACGATAAATCGTATCAAAGCTAAGACCTGGGTAGTCTTCACTTAGTGCCGTCAGCACATTTTTAGCAGTCAAATATTTATCAGAATCAGAAAACAGTTGAAGCATGTCTTCACGTTTGCTTGTATACTTGTAGCCTTTTTCCTTTAATAAATCAAGCGCTTCTTGTACGTTCATGATGATTCCCCCTTTTGAATTTTCCAATAAAAATACATCCGATTAAAATCAAAATGGACAGCATCACAATGGTTCCGCCTGGTGCTAAATCTAGATAATAGCTTAAGATCAATCCCGCCAATACAGACAATTCACCGAACAAGATTGAAAGGAAAATCGCCTGTTTGAATCCTTTGGCAATGCGGATACTTGCCGCAACAGGAAGTGTCATGAGCGCAGAGACAAGCAGTGTACCTACGATACGCATCGACGCCGCAATGACAAGTGCGACAACTAAGATAAAAATAAAATGAATCCATTTCGCTGAAATACCAGAAGCCTTTGCATGCTCTTCATCAAAAGAAAGTAAAAATAATTCTTTATATAAAAGCACGACAACTAACACAACAACGAGTGAGATCCCAACAACAATCCAAAGATCTAATCTCGACACCGCACTGACACTTCCGAACAAATAACTAAACAAATCTGTATTAAAGCCATTCGCTAGTGAAATGAAGATGACGGAAATCCCAATACCGCCTGATAAAATAATAGGTATCGCCAGCTCCTGATAATGCTTATACACAGAACGCAGGCGTTCAATAAATAACGAACCGGCAACAGAAAACGCCATCCCTAAGTACAGCGGGCTCACCCCTGTCAGGAGGCCAAACTTTTTATCAAGGAATAAACTAGCTGCAATACCGGCAAGTGATACGTGACTGAGGGCATCTGCAATCAGCGAGAGCCTTCTCACGACGATAAATACACCAAGCAAGGGCGCAATAAAACCGATCAGCATTCCTGCGATAAACGCATTTTGTAAAAATTCATAATGAAAAAATGGAAATAGCATTATTCATGTCCCCCATGATGGTGATGATCGTGATGAATCACTTGAATGTCATGTCCGTAAAATTGGGATAACGCTTGATCATCCATTGAATCAAACGTTTCTGCATCTCCGTGGAAATGAAGTGTCTGATTTAAGCAAGCCACATGGGTGACTTTATCAGAAACAGTGCCCACGTCGTGTGTGACAAGAATTAAAGACATTCTTTTTTCTTTGTTCAATGTTTCTAACAGCTGATAAAAGCTTTCTACTGTCCGCTGGTCTACACCAACCGTTGGTTCATCTAAAATGAGCAGCTTCGGCTGACTGACGAGCGCACGTGCAATAAAAGCACGCTGCTGCTGACCGCCTGAAAGTTCCCCAATGTTTTGATGCTTCAAATCTTGTATCCCAACTGAGCGAATGGCATCCTCAACTTGCCATTTGTCCTGCTTGCTCATTCGTTTAAATAATCCTATTTTCGCCGTCAATCCACTTGCGACGACTTCGTAAACAGAAGCAGGGAAACCTGTATTAAAACTATTCGCCTTTTGAGAAACAAATCCAATTTGATCCCAGTCTCTAAATTTAGAAGCAGGCGTGCCAAATAGTTTTAATTCGCCTTGCTGTGGTTTAATGAGCCCAAGCAGGCATTTTAATAAAGTTGTTTTACCAGATCCATTCGGTCCAACAAGTGCTAGAAAGTTCCCTTCCTCTACTGTTAAATGAATGTGATCTATGACATTTCGCTGTCCATACGAGTACGAAATGTCCTTCATTTCAATAATTGGCTTTGCCATGAATCTTTCCACCTTTAATCAATATAAAAAGAATGATTACGATTTATACAACAAAAAGAAAATGGCTTTTGCCATTTTCTCTGTCCATACATACATTTCATTATATAAAAGAAAGATTAAAAAGTAAAATAAAAGCTAATGAATGGCTGTTTTGAACTTACCGCCTTTTGTTTCATGCGTATCCATAATTGTAATAAATGCTTGACTATCAATTTCAAATACAATGGATTTTAGCTTTGTAATTTCAAGTCTTGTGACAACGGCGTAGATGACATCTTTTTCTTCATCTGTATAACCGCCTTTCCCTCTCAGCTTTGTCGTTCCCCTGCCAAGTCGATGAAGAATCGCATCTGAAATTTCATCATAATAATCTGATACGATAATGACAGCTTTTGTTTCATCAAGCCCTTGAATGACAGCATCAATTGTTTTCATTGCCAAATAATATGTCATGACAGAATACATAGCCTGCTCTGGTCCGAAGACAAAACCTGCCCAAATAAAAATGAACACATTGACGATCATGACAAACTCACCGACGGAAAAAGGAATTTTTTTCGTTAGCAGAATGCCTAAGATCTCTGTTCCATCCATTGAGCCTCCATTACGGATGACAAGTCCAACACCAAAACCAAGTAATAGCCCGCCAAATACAGTAGCTAAGATCGGCTGATTGGTAAATGCCTCTACATGATGGAGTGAAGATTCTATGACGGCTAAGCTGACAATCCCAATCACAGTGGAAATAAGAAACGTTTTCCCAATATGTTTGTATCCTGATATCATAAATGGAATATTTAAAATGACAACAATCGTCGCAAAATTGATGAATGGGTTATCTGTAAAGAGATAATCCAAAATAAGCGAAATGCCGATGATGCCTCCATCGATAATATTGTTTGGCACTAAAAATAATTCAATGCTGACTGCTGCGCATGTAGCACCTACTAGAATTAGGAAAATTCTAAATATAAAATGAGGCACTGATTCCTTTCTATGCTGTTTACTATTTGCCATACGTTCTCCCTTCTACACATGTTAAATTTTCAATGAACATTTTATTCACTTTACTATTTTATCATTTCACAGGGTAAAATAAAATTTTTTGCACATTTTCCGTTTTCGCCCATACATTGTTACAGAGGGGAGGAATGGAATTGATTTTAATTCAAAAAATTGTCCTGCAGCGGCTCAATCAGATCACAGCAAATGATCTGTTAAGGTATGCGAAACAGTATGGTGTCAGTTTAACGTCAAACCAAGCTGCTGAGGTGGCCAAACTCATGAATGGGAAAAACGTCAATATTTTTAATGATGCAGAGCGTAGCCGGCTTCTTAAGCAAGTAGAAGCGATTACATCTAAACAGACAGCTCAGACTGTCAATGATCTGTTTAATCAGTTTACAAGTTAAGAAAAAAAGGGCCGCATTTAGCGGCACCTCATGATGTTGTATGCTTTTTACTGATCTTTAATTTTATCTAGTAAGCCTCCGTCAAATTGCTTTTCTTTTAGCATCGCAATTTCGAATTTGTAAGGTGGTTTTTTGTTCTTTTTATCTTCACCTACATAAGGCGTTTCTAAGATTTTTGGCACATCTTGAAGCTGCGGATGATGCACAATGTTGTTCAGTGCATCGAAGCCAATTTCACCAAAGCCGATATTTTCATGTCGGTCTTTTCTTGCGCCTTGTACGTTTTTACTGTCATTAATATGAAGAACCTTGATTCGGTCAATACCAATGATTCGATCAAATTCTTCTAACACCCCATCAAAGTCAGTCACAATCGGATAGCCAGCATCGTGTGTGTGACACGTATCAAAGCAGACAGAAAGTGCTTCGTTATGTGTCACTCCGTCGATAATTTGGGCAAGCTCTTCAAAGCTTCTTCCGCACTCTGAACCTTTGCCAGCCATTGTTTCTAGTGCAATTTGAACCTTTTGCCCTTTTACGATGACTTCGTTTAAACCTTCAATGATTTTTTGGATTCCTGCTTCTGGTCCTGCTCCGACATGTGCACCTGGGTGGAGAACAATCTGCCTCGCACCTAGCGCTTCTGTACGTTCAATCTCAGAGCGAAGGAAGTCCACACCAAGCTCAAAGGTCGATGGATTGACGGTATTCCCAATATTAATAATATACGGTGCATGTACGACGATATCTGTCATACCATGCTCTTTCATATGCGCTTGTCCAGCTTCAATATTGAGATCTTCAATTTTTTTACGGCGCGTATTTTGAGGTGCACCTGTATAAATCATAAACGTATTTGAACCATAAGAGGCAGCCTCTTGACTCGCTGCAAGAAGCATATGTTTTCCGCTCATGGATACATGTGAACCAATCTTCAACAATGTTTCCCCCTACTTTCCATTACGCTTTGACTTTCTACGTTCCTGTCTTTTGATTTTGTCCATCTCACGTGTCATTTTCTTTTTATAACCAGGTTTGACGGCTTTCGGTTTTCTCACAAGACGCTTTGCTTTTTCTTCAATTTCATTAGGTGCTTTTTTACGTCTTTGACGCTTCAAGCGGTCATCTGCATCTCGCCATTCGCCATGAACAATGGTTTTGTTTTCAAACACAACGCCCATTTTCTCGATCTGAATAAGTGCATCCTCATCAGCAAGCTCATAAATCGTCATCGCAATTCCAGATGAACCAGCTCGAGCTGTTCTCCCAACACGGTGAACATAAAAATCAAGATCAGATGGCAGTTCATAGTTGATCACATGGCTGATGCCTTTGATGTCGATTCCGCGGGCTGCAAGATCTGATGCCACTATATAAGTGAACTCTAAATCATCAATTTGCTTCATCACTTTTTTACGTTCGCGCGGTGTTAATCCGCCGTGCAGCACCCCAACCTTCATTCCTTTTTCTTGTAGGAATGATGCGATTTCATCAACGGTTGTTTTTGTATTGGCAAAAATGATGCCTAAATAAGGCTGTACATTCGTCACCATTTCATGAAGCAATTTCAGCTTGTCACGCTGTTTAGATGGAACTAAAATATGCTGAATGTTTTCAGCTGTAATTCGTTTTGGTTCAACATGGGCATATTTGGGATTGTCCATATATTTTTTCAGGAACGGCTTTAGTTTTTCTGGAATCGTTGCTGAGAACACAAGCATTTGCAGCTGTTCTGGCATTTGTGAGCCAATACGGTCCACATCTTCTAAAAATCCCATATCCAGCATTAAATCCGCTTCATCAATGACAAGAGATGTCGCTTTGTAAACGTTCAGCGCCTGCTCATGAATGAGGTCAGCAATACGTCCAGGTGTACCGACAACCAAATGCGGCTGGTTTTTTAGCTTTTGAATGGATTTTTGCTTGTCCGTTCCGCCAATGTAAAGCTTCGCTTTAATCTCTTCTTCTGGAGAAGCATTTTTTAAAATCGTTTGGGCTTCTTTGAAAATTTGATTAGCTAATTCTCTTGTAGGTGCAGTAATCACGACTTGTACGTGCTCTTTGCTTGGATCAATTGAATGAATAAGCGGCAATAAGTACGCGTGGGTTTTTCCTGTTCCTGTTTGTGATTGACCAATCACGCTTTCTCCTTTTAACACAGCAGGGATGATTCTTTTTTGAATATCAGTTGGCTCATAAAAGCCCAGTTCATGAATAGCATCTATAATAAAAGACTTTAATTCATATGTCGTAAATTTTGTTTCGTTCATGTTTTCACTCCTTAAGGCAATGCCTTTTTGCTCATCTCCTCATTATAGCTGATTTTCAGCAAAAAAACCATGTCCGCTTTTCTTAAAGGAAACCAATTGATGCTTCGTTGCATAACCTATGAAGAGAAAGAGAATGCAGTAAGGGAGGTACAAGTATGTTAGGGCAAAGGCCTATGGGCGATTTTCAGCCGCACCGTCCCTCACGCCGGCATCTTGGAAATGGCGGACAGCCCGGAATTTTTCAAAGGAGGCAGCAGGCTCCTATCGAACAGCCTTTTCAAGGGCAAGGCAATCAATTTCAGCAAATGATGCCTCGCTCCCCGTCTGTACAGGGAGGCGGTGTACGCGGAATAGGCGGAATTCCAGGAGGCGAAAGCCGTGCACTAGGCGGCGGAGCAGGAATGAAAGGCATGCTCGCTAAATTTCTTCCTGGCGCAGGGGGAGCAGGAGTCTCTGGAGGTGGTGCGGGTTTACAAGGAATCCAGAGCTTCGCAAATCCTGCAACCCTCTCAAGCATGTTGGGAAATGTTCAAAAGGTGCTCGGTATGGCGCAGCAATTTACGCCAATGATTCAGCAATACGGTCCTTTAGTCAGAAATCTGCCTGCGATGATTAAGCTATATAGCCAGCTTGGCAGTGCGGATGATGATGAAACTAGTACAGATGAAGAACCTAAAGAAATCGGCGAGGAAACAGAAGTGCAAAAAGAGGTTGCATCAGGAGATGATGAAATAGAAGAAACCGAAGAACCAGAAGACATCCTCGTCAAAAAAACAGCTCCTCACACATCACCTGCTCCTGAAGTGAAACCGAAAAAAAGACCTGGCAGCTCTGTTCCAAAACTATATGTCTAGTGATCTTTTAATGGCGAAATGTCCCCTGCGTATAACAATCTTTGATATATACGCTTACTTTGGCTATAATGGAAGCTAGAGAATGATAAAAAGCCGTTTTTTCACGGCTTTTTATATTGTTCTTCTCTAGCAGCACTTCCCTACAGGAGGACGAATAAATGAATGTAATTAAAATTTCGCCGCGTGGCTATTGCTATGGCGTTGTAGATGCAATGGTCATTGCTAAAAATGCCGCACTTGATAAAAACTTGCCACGCCCAATTTATATATTAGGTATGATTGTGCACAACAAACACGTGACAGATGCCTTCGAAGAAGATGGGATCTACACACTGGACGGCCCAAACCGCTTGGACATTTTAAAGCAGGTTGAAAGCGGAACAGTCATTTTCACTGCTCACGGCGTTTCACCTGAGGTTCGTCAAATTGCAGAAGAAAAAGGCCTTGTCGCCATTGATGCAACCTGTCCCGATGTAACGAAAACACATGAACTCATTTCAGAGAAAACAGCCGATGGATATGACATTATTTATATCGGAAAAAAAGGTCATCCTGAGCCAGAGGGAGCTGTCGGAGTAGCCCCTGACAAGGTGCATCTTGTCGAATCAGAAGCGGACATTGAGGCGCTCGATTTAACATCAGATAAATTGCTTATCACCAATCAGACAACGATGTCTCAGTGGGATGTCCACGATCTGATGGAGCTCATAAAAGAGAAATATCCTCACGTCGAGTACCACCAAGAAATTTGTCTTGCGACACAAGTACGTCAGGAAGCTGTATCTCAGCAAGCTGGCCAAGCCGACCTTACCATTGTTGTCGGAGATCCAAAAAGTAATAACTCCAACCGTCTGGCACAAGTGTCAATGGAGATTGCCGGAACGCAGGCTTATCGTATTGGTGACCTAAGTGAACTCAAGCTGGAGTGGCTGCAAGGCGTCAAAACCGTTGCCATTACTGCTGGCGCTTCTACACCGACACCTATTACAAAGGAAGTGATCCGTTTCTTAGAAAACTACGAGCCGGATGATGAATCAACTTGGAAGATTGAACGGTCGGTTCCTCTTTCGAAAATACTACCGCGCGTGAAAACAAAGAAATAAAAAAACGTCAGAGCATAGAAGCTCTGACGTTTTTTATTTACATAAATTGAAATGGATTTGTGTTCGATTCAGAAACAAAGAGCTGTACATCATACTTTTTATCTGAACATAGCGATTGAAGCTTCGCCTTTACGCCCTCTTTCATAATCTTTTCTGCATAATGCCCTGGGTCCACTACATTCAGCCCGAGCATCATGGCATCATGGGCAACATGGAAATAAAGATCCCCTGTCACATACACATCAGCACCCATTCTTTTCGCTTGATGAATGTATTTATTTCCGTCTCCGCCAAGCACAGCTACTTTTTTCACAACAGCGTCCTGATCACCTACAAAGCGAGCACCATTTACATCGAGCTTTGTCTTCACAAATCGTGTAAAGTCTCCAAGGGTCATTGGCTCTCTTAGCTCCCCTATACGGCCAAGACCTTTTTGAATAGGAGGAAGATCTGTCGTGTGTACACTATAGGCGACTTCTTCATAAGGATGTGCCTTGATCATTTCACGAATGACTTGTTTTTCAATACTTGCTGGGAAAATGGTTTCAATCCGCACTTCTTTCACAAATTCCAATTGACCGGTCTCACCAATAAACGGATCCGCATCTTCTGATGGCAAAAAACTGCCTGTCCCTTCATTTGAAAACACACAATGGCTATAGTTGCCAATATGACCGGCACCCGCATTTCCTAAAGCTGTACGGATGGCTTCTTCAAATTCCTGCGGGACATAGAGGGCAAGCTGTTTGATTGGATTTTCATATGTCGGCACTAACACACTTGTTTCTTCAAGCTCTAGAGCCTCAGCAAGCAAATCATTAACTCCTCCGTCAGCCACATCTAAATTCGTATGTGCCACATATACTGCAATATCGTGTTTGATGCATTTCTCAATGATCCGTCCAGCCGGCTGATCTGTCGCTACATGTTTTAATGGACGAAAAATCGGCGGATGGTGAGCAATAATGAGATCCACTTTTCGCTCGATCGCCTCATCTACTACATTCTCTAATACATCCAAAGTGATCATAACATTGGTTACTTTTTTATTTAATGTCCCGATCTGAAGACCAATTTTGTCACCTTCCATGGCATATGCCTTTGGTGAAAATTGTTCAAATAATTGGATGATTTCATGTCCGTTTACTGTTTTAGCCAACAGTCAAAACCTCCTTTAGAATCTTTATTTTCACATGCAGCTCTTCAAGGCGATCGTTGTTCTCTTCTGTTTGCGCTGCCTGCTGGATTTGACTTTCTATCTTCTCCATATGCTGAAGCTCTTGCATCCACTTGCGCCGGAAGACGTCATTTTGCTCTTTTGCAAGAAACGGCCCAACTAGCATGCCTGTTTCAATTGACATCCCTTCATAGGCTTTATCTTTGTCACCTTTTTCGGCGATGATGATTTCGTATATTTTGCCATCCTCTTCTAAAATAACTTCATCTATCAATTCATACCCCTCTTGATAGAGCCATAAACGAATGTGATGAGCATGGATATTTGGCTGAAGAATGAGCCTTTCAAGGCCTGTAAGCTTATGCTTGCCGTCATTTAAAATGCTTGCGATGAGTGCTCCGCCCATACCTGCAATCGTTACAGCATTCACTTCGCCCTTTTCAATGACTTCAAGGCCATTTCCTTTTCTGACCGAGATCTGGTCATCTAATTCAAGTCTATGTACTTGCTGCTTCGCTGATTGAAGCGGACCTTCTGTAATTTCACCAGCAATCGCTTTTACTGCTTTTTGATGCAGGATCGCATAACACGGCAAATAGGCATGATCTGAGCCGATATCAGCAAAGACAGCCTCATGTGGTAAAAAGTCTGCGACTCTTTTTAATCGTTTTGATAAATTCATTTCATTCATACGTATCACTACTTTTCTTTAATGTTCATTCTTGTCTATCTTATATAAATTAAAAGTCGTTTTCAAATGAAAAAAGCTCTTCTGATCAAAAAGAGCTTTTTGCGTAACATTATTTAATTTTGGATACCCATTCTGACATTTCATCAAGCTTTTCATTCGGAATCAGCCCGCCTGGCATCCCATTGCCGCCTTCTTGAATTTTCTTCTTGATGTCTGCTACTTCAAGCTTGTCGCCAACACCTTTTAATGCAGGACCAGCACCGCCTTCATAGTTTTCCCCATGACAGCTAATACAGTTCTGTTTATACAATTCTTCCGGCGTCGCATTTGCTGTTTCTTCTTGCTTTTGCTCCTCGCCTCCAGAGGCGATTTTGTCTTCATCTTTCAACCCCTTCATTGATAAGAAAAAAGTGAGTCCAATACCTAAAATGGCAATCAATAAGAATGGTATAAGTGGATTCCGTTTCATTTCTTTCATCCTCCCCTTTGTGAAAACCCCTTTAAGACTATACAAACAATTCTAATTCTACTTTAATTTTACAAAAAGTAAACGAATTATGATACAAAACTTTGGTCAAGTTCACAGATTAGACAAAAATGATGCAAAGATGAGAAATGAAGCCTTCAGCACATTTTGATGTATTTTTTATACATCTTTTCTCTAAGAACGTTGCAAATTCATTATTTATTCAGTAAAATATAATCAGATTGAAAAAAGCGTTTTCATTTTTGATGAAGAAAGAACGGATCTCTTTCAAGATCCGTCCAGTTTCTACTCTAAGAAGTCTTTTAATCGTTTACTTCTGCTTGGGTGTCTTAATTTACGCAGAGCTTTCGCTTCAATTTGGCGGATACGCTCTCTTGTGACGCCGAACACCTTTCCAACCTCTTCTAACGTACGTGTTCTTCCGTCATCTAGTCCGAAACGTAGTCTTAGTACATTTTCTTCACGGTCCGTTAGTGTGTCTAATACATCTTCAAGCTGCTCTTTTAACAATTCGTATGCAGCATGGTCAGATGGAGATGTCGCCTCTTGGTCTTCAATAAAATCACCAAGGTGCGAGTCATCTTCTTCACCAATAGGTGTTTCTAAAGATACAGGCTCTTGCGCAATTTTAAGAATTTCTCTAACCTTTTCTGGCGTTAAATCCATGTCTTCAGCAATTTCCTCTGGCGTTGGTTCTCTGCCTAGGTCTTGCAGAAGCTGTCTTTGAACACGGATCAATTTATTAATGGTTTCCACCATATGAACCGGGATCCTGATTGTTCTTGCCTGATCGGCAATCGCACGCGTGATCGCCTGTCTAATCCACCAAGTCGCATATGTTGAGAATTTGTATCCTTTTCGGTAATCAAACTTCTCAACTGCCTTCATAAGACCCATGTTTCCTTCTTGAATCAAGTCTAGGAACAGCATACCACGACCGACGTAGCGTTTCGCGATGCTGACAACGAGACGAAGGTTTGCTTCCGCTAATCTTCTTTTTGATTCCTCATCGCCTTCTTCGATCTTTTGAGCATACGTAATTTCTTCTTTAGCAGATAACAAATTGACGCGTCCGATTTCTTTTAAGTACATACGAACAGGATCATTAATTTTGACACCTGGTGGTACGCTTAAATCATTCAGGTCAAATTCTTCTTCCGCTTTAGCCAGCTGCTGAACATTTGGGTCTTCTGTCTCTTCGTTTTCACTAATGAGCTCTACACCCTGTTCGCCTAAGTATTCATAGTATTCATCCATTTGGTCTGATTCAATTTCAAAGCTAGACATACGCTCTGCAATTTCTTCGTATGTTAAAACGCCCCGTTTTTTACCCGTTTCAGTGAGCTTATCTCTCACCTGTTCAAAGGTTAGTTCAGTTTCGGTTTCGTGGGCTTGTTTATCAGCCATTATGGATCCCTCCTTCCAAAGCTTGCAACGAATTCTAAAGTAACTTGCGATTTGCTTCCGCCCTGCTTTTCTCTCTTTATCAAACAGATGAGCAAATAGGAATAAAATAAATAATGATGAAGGCAAGATGCTTGCGGTCTTATGCTCCTCCCGTAAAGGATTCATTGCCAGCCGTAAGTCTTGTCATAAATATTAGACGTATTACTTCAGCGAACGGTTCAACTGAATAATTTCTTTTGCAAGTGTTGCCGCTTTGAAGAAATCTTTTTGCCTCTCCGCTTCTGCACGTTCTAGTTCTTTTTCCTTTATCATTGACAAATTCCGATGATTCAACACTTTCTTTACATAATCACTTAATTCAGCTTCACTTAGTTCGTCTCCAACTTGAATCATGAATATATCCGTCAGAAGCTGATTGATGACATCATCTTCTATACGGTTCATCAGGTGCTGCGGCGTTGGTTCTTTGCCTTCTTCATACAAAGCATAAATGTACGTGGCCAGCGCCCTGTGAGAATCTATATTAAATTCAATCCCTACTCTGTCCAGTACTTTGCGGATCACGTCATCGCTTTTTACCATATGAGCAAGCAGCATTCGCTCTGCATTTTCATACGCTGGCCGCAGACGCTTTCTCCGTACCTGTGTTGACAGATGTGCACGCCGTTTTTCAAGCCCGCTTTCTTCCTGCGTGCTTTTGGCTTCTTGACGCTGCTGTTTTTCAAACAGGTCCAGTTGTTCCTTTAATGAATCAAGTGAGATCGAGAACTCTCCTGCAAGCTGTTTCATGTAAATCTCTTGTTCCAAGGAACCGTTTAACCGGCTAATTTCTCGGAGTACCTGCTTCATATAAGTAAGCCGGTCACCTTCATCAGATAAATTCTTTCCCCTACGGAAAAAGTTCATCTTAAAAGTCATTAATGTCACACTTGCATCTATGATGTCATTCCTAAATTTCTCGCCGCCATATTTACGAATGTAATCATCTGGATCAAGTCCATCTGGTATCATGGCAACGCGAACTTTACATCCTCTTTTTCCAAGCAAATCTGATGCTTTCATGGTGGCTTCATAACCGGCCGTATCAGAGTCATAGCAAAGAATGATCTCTTCTACGTTCCGTCTGAGAAGTTTTACGTGCTCTTCTGTTAGAGACGTACCCATTGTTGCAACACTTTCGCCGACACCTGATGTGACAGCTGAGATGACGTCAGCAAATCCTTCGAAAAGAACCGCTCGTTCGCGTTTTCGAATATGCATACGCGCGTCATGAAAGTGATAAAGCAGCTTACTTTTATGAAAAAGTGGCGTTTCAGGACTATTCATATACTTAGGCTGCTGATCACCAAGCGATCTTCCGGAAAAAGCGACGACTGTCCCATGATGATCATGAATGGGAAACATCACACGATCCCTAAAGCGGTCAAAAAAGCCTGTTCCGTTTTCACGTTGAATCAAAAGACCGGCCTTCTCCATCATCGCAGGATCAAACCCTCGTTTTTCTAAAAACTTGGTCACGAAATCCCAAGAGTCAAGAGCATATCCGATCTCAAACTTGGCAATTGTTTCATCTGTAAAGCCTCTCGCCCGTAAATAATCGAGTGCGTTTTGACCTTCCTTTGTATTTACCAGCAAATGGTGGTAAAATTTCTTAAGAAGCTCATGCGCTTCAATCATTTTATGATCTGCAGTGTCCTCTTGCTGTGAGGAGCTGATCTGAGCATTTGCTACATGATCAGGCAAATCAATATGGTACTTATCAGCAACATGTGAAACGGCTTCAATAAATGAGTAGCCTTCCATTTGTCTGAGGAACGAAAATACATTACCTCCTGCACCACAGCCAAAACAATGAAAGATTTGCTTATCTGCTGAAACAGAGAATGAAGGAGTATTTTCACCATGGAATGGACAAAGACCGAAGTAATTTCGACCTTGCTTTCTAAGCTGTACGTATTCTCCAATCACTTCGACAATGTCTGCGTTTTTTTGGATTTGCTCCAAAAGTTCATCTGGTATACGTTTGCTCATCCTAATAACACTCCGTCGTACATTATTCGCCTTTTAATTCAAAAATCCTTCATGATTCGACAGGATTTTTTGTAGTTGCACAATAAATCGCTTTTTATCCTCTTCTAAAAGCTTTTTGGGACCTTTTCCGTATACACCTTTTCTTCGCTGTTTACTGGAAACATGCCTGCGTTCCAAATCAAAATCAATTGTTTCGTTCGTGTACATCCGTCCTCTTTCAGACAGGACAATGACCTGTCTTGGAAGCAGTAAGGAGGCAAGACCAATGTCTTGGGTGACGACAATATCATGCGCGGCAGCTGAGTTCGCAATGACTAAATCCGCTGCTTCCTTATGTGTATCTACAAACCGCCAATCTTCAAGTGGAGATCTTTTGGTTTGAAAATGCTCATATGAAGCAATGAACGTCACAGGTACTTGAAATTGAGATGCGACAGAAAGGATTTCGTCTTTTACAGGACAAGCATCTGCATCGACATAAATCGTCCTCTCTTGTTTATGTTCATTCAGGTGACTAATTCTCCATCCCTCCACCTTATTCCTGCTTTAGAGAAGCAAAAAGACCATACTTTTCCCCCATATAGCTAACAACAGTACAACTCATTTTGTCGAAAAGTTATGTTCAGAATCACTTGACTTCTGCCAATATTAGTTTATTCGTTCTTGACTTAACTTAAACCTAAAATCAATCATTTTATCACAATTTTTTATTATAATACAAATGCAGCAAATATGCCATTGTTTTTGTTTACCCGTTTCCCACCATAGGAAAAACCCAGGAGGAGCATCCTGAGTTTATTCGGAACCTCTTTTGGTCAGCATTTGATGAATAACATTTGCCGTTTCTTCAACTGCTTTATTCGATACATCAACAACTTGACAGTTAATGCGGTCCACCACTTTTTCAAAATACTCTAGCTCTTCTTTAATCCGTTCAATGTTCGCATAAATGGCGCGATCATTTAAACCTAGAGATTTCAAACGCTCTTTACGAATATGATTTAGTTTGTCTGGACTGATTTTCAGACCGATGCATTTCTTTGGATCAACTGAAAATAACTCCTCTGGCGGATCTACTTCAGGAACAATTGGAACGTTCGCTACCTTCAGCCGTTTATGCGCCAAGTATTGAGATAGTGGTGTCTTAGATGTACGTGATACACCGATGAGCACAATATCAGCCTTTAGAATGCCTCTTGGGTCTCTGCCGTCATCATACTTCACTGCGAACTCAATGGCTTCAACCTTCTTAAAATAGTCCTCATCTAATTGACGTACACGCCCCGGCTCATGTTTCGCTTCATTTCCATAAGCAGTCTCCATTTTGTCGATCAGTGGTCCGATGATGTCATAATAAACAACTCCGTTTGCTTCTGCCTCTTCAATTAAGAATTGGCGCATTTCTGGCACAACAAGAGTAAAGCAGACGATTCCGTTATCTGCTTTCGCCAGTGAAATGACTTCTTTAATCGTACCGACATCCTCTACATATGGGATTCTTCTAATATTTGAATGGTCTGATGAGCCGCCATCAAATTGGCTAAGTGCCGCTTTGACTACGAGCTCTGCCGTTTCTCCTACTGAATCTGATACCACAAAAATTACGCGATTACTCATAACATCCCCTCGCAGTCTTCTGAAATTAGATTATTTCGTTCTCCGATAAGCTAACAAGTATTTTCGTCATGTTTGTTTTTGTAATTCTGCCGACCACTTCAAAGCCTTTATCCGTATCTTTTATAACAGGAAGTGCGTCTATCTGCTTTTCAATCAAGTGCTTCGCCACATCCATAATGAAATCTTCCTTGCGGCAAACGGTGATGTTCGGCATTCTTGTCATAATGATATGGACAGGAATCGATGGAAGCTCCTGTTTTCCAATACTCGCGCGAAGAAGATCCTTCCTTGACAACACGCCTGTTAAAATAGAGTGATCGTCCACAACGAATAATGTGCCCACATCCTCTAAAAACATCGTACAAATCGCATCATAAACTGAAACATTCTCATGTATCACCACTGGAATGGATTGAAAATCTTTCACTTGAAGTTTTTTCAGCTTATCTGCTAAAAGCTGCGTGCCTGTTTTTCCTGTGAAAAAGTAGCCGACCCTTGGTCTTGCTTCTAAAAAGCCTGACATCGTTAATATGGCTAAGTCCGGTCTGAGGGTCGCCCTCGTTAAGTTCAGCCGATCGGCGATATGCTCTCCAGTGATCGGACCATTCTCTTTGACAATCTGTAAAATCTGCTCTTGCCGTTTATTTAACTCGATTGTACTCACCACCTTTAAATAGAGAGAGCGAATCTTTACTTTATGTATATCATTTTCATAACTCATCATATTATAGCGCATCTTTGTCCGAATGAAACAAAAATCCACTCAAAAACCGTGAATTAAATGAGTAAAAAACGATTGCCCTTCAAAAAAAGGCAACCGTTCTTAGGTATTTATTTTACAATTAAATTGTTCATATTCGCAAATGATTGAATGACTTTAGCTAGTTTCACCATTTGTGCCAAACGATTTCGCTTCAGCTTTTCATCATCTGCATGAACCATTGTGTGATCGAAATAATGAACAATCGGTGTTTTTAACGTATCAAGTGCCTCAAGCGCTGCACTGTATTGCCCTGCTGCTACATGTTCATTGACAGCTGTCTCTACTTGCTGATACGCCTCATAGAGCTTTTGCTCGTGCTCATTTTCAAACAGCTCAGGCTGAATCTCTGCGTCTTCTCCTTTTTTACTGATTGAAATGACGCGTCCTAATGCTTCTGCTGTTTCTTTGAAGCTTTCTTGTTTCACACTCTCTTCAAGAACAGCTGCTTTTTTCACAACTGCATAAGGTTCAATATTTTCAACATCCAGTACTGCATCGACAACATCATGACGGATATGCTCTGCTTGGAGGACATATTTTAAACGGTATGTTAAAAATTCAATGAGAGCAGTTTCATGTGCGGCTTCTACTTGAGCAAGTGCCAAAAGCTCTTTGAATGAAATGTTCCAATGACGATCAAGCAGAATTTGAACGATACCGCTCGCTTGTCTTCTTAGTCCATAAGGATCTTGAGAGCCCGTTGGAATGACATCAATTGAGAAGAAGGAACAAATAGAATCCAGCTTATCGGCTACTGCCACAATCGCACCAATTAAAGTGGAAGGCGCCTCATCACCGGCAAAGCGCGGCATATAGTGCTCGTTGATGCTTTTAGCCACTTCTTCATGTTCACCAAGTGCTTTTGCATATTTCTCGCCCATGATTCCTTGTAATTCTGGGAATTCATAGACCATTTGAGTCACAAGGTCAAACTTCGAAATACTGGCGGCTCTTGCCACACGCTCTGTCGTTTCGTCATCTGCACCGACATGTGCCGCTAGACGCGTCGCAATGTCTGTCACTCTCTTTAGCTTGTCGCCAATTGTGCCAAGTTTCTCATGGAATACAACCTTATCAAGCTTCTTAATATTGTCTTCAATGACTAGTTTTTCGTCTTCTTTATAGAAGAAGGCAGCATCTGATAAACGCGCACGAAGGACTTTTTCGTTCCCTCTTGCGACATTTTCAAGCGCCTCACTGTTTCCGTTTCTCACCGTAATAAAGTGAGGCAATAATTCTCCTTGCTCATTTTTCACAGGGAAATAGCGCTGATGCTCTTTCATTGTGGTTACCAAAACTTCCTCCGGCAATGCAAGGAATTCTTCTTCAAAGGAACCAGATAGTACCGTTGGGTATTCTACAAGATTGTTGACCTCTTCTAGAAGCTCAGGATCAACAGGAATCACCCAGCCTTTTTCAGAAGATAGAGCATTTAGCTGCTCGGTAATAGATTGTTTTCTTTTATCTGAATCTGCAATGACAAATTGATCGCGCAACGTTTGCTCATAAGAAGCAGGAGAGTCGATGGTAGTTGCCTTACCAAGGAAACGGTGTCCTCTTGTCTCACGGCCGCTTTTCACCCCAGCAATGTCAACAGGTACAATCTCCTCTCCAAATAAACAAACAATCCATTTAATCGGACGGATGTAGCGTAAATCTTTACTTCCCCATCTCATGTTCTTTGGAAAACTTAATGAAGCAGCGATCTCACCTAATGCTGGCAGAAGGTCTTTAACTTGCTTTCCTTCTTGAAACTTCTGGACATGGACATAATCCACTCCTTTGATCTCTTTAAAATAGAGATCATCTGTTGAAGCACCTTGTCCGCGGGCAAAACCTTCCGCTGCTTTTGTCCAATTGCCTTCCGAATCTTGCGCGATTTTTTTAGCCGGACCTTTTGCTTCTTCTTTGATGTCTTCTTGTTTTTCTGCGACACCTTTCACAAGTACAGCAAGACGTCTTGGTGAGTTAAATAGAGCAGCATCTTCAAATGAAATGTTTTGCGCTTCAAACCACGCTTTTACTTTTTCGCCTAGCTGCTTTGTGCTTTCTGGCATGAAGCGAGCCGGCATCTCTTCTAAGCCGATTTCGAGTAATACATCTTGTTTATTCATGAGAAGCCGCCTCCTCTTTTAGCATAGGGAATCCCAATTTTTCTCGTTCTTCATAATAGGTTTTGGCAACTTTTCTTGCTAACTGGCGCACTCTTCCGATATATCCAGTTCGCTCAGTAACAGAAATTGCGCCCTTTGCATCAAGCAAGTTAAACGTATGAGAGCATTTCAGTACGTAATCGTATGCTGGGTGAACAAGCCCTTTGTCCATTTGGCTATGCGCTTCCTTCTCATAAGTCGTAAATAGCTCAAACAGCATGTCAGTATTAGATGTTTCAAATGTATAAACAGAGTGCTCATATTCAGCCATTAAGAATAAATCTCTGACCGTAAATCCGTTAGTCCATTCAAGATCGAAGACATTTTCTTTGTCCTGAATGTAGGAAGCAAGACGTTCAATACCGTATGTGATTTCAACGGAAACAGGCTTACATTCTAAGCCGCCGACTTGCTGGAAATACGTGAATTGGGTGATTTCCATTCCATCAAGCCATACTTCCCAGCCAAGTCCTGCACAGCCAAGAGATGGGTTTTCCCAATTGTCTTCGACAAAACGAATATCATGTTTCAGCGGGTCAATACCAAGCGCTTTCAATGATTCAAGATACAGTTCTTGAATATTGTCAGGTGACGGCTTAATGATTACTTGGAATTGATGATGCTGATACAATCTATTTGGGTTTTCTCCATATCTGCCATCAGCCGGGCGTCTTGAAGGCTCTACATACGCTACCTTCCATGGCTCTGGACCAATGCTTCTGAGGAACGTGTATGGACTCATCGTTCCGGCACCTTTTTCTGTGTCATACGCCTGCATTAATACGCAGCCTTCATTTGACCAATGCTTTTGCAGCGTCAAAATCATGTCTTGAATATTCAATGATCGCACCTCCATCTTTTCTACACCATCCGCTATGTATGGCGGGTGGGTCTAGAACCTCGCAAAAGAACACAAAAACTCCCGTCTCTATGCTCGCAAGGCTCCTTGCAAACATAGGGACGAGAGTTTTTCCCGCGGTTCCACCCTATTTGCTGGTATCGTAGCAACCAGCCGCTTTGTTTTACGTTGCTCAAGAATGCCTTTCGTTACGCCTCCATCCTTAGCTCACACCGCCCTAAGGTCGCTTTTATGGGTTCTGCGCAAGTACTTCTTTCTGTCAATGCAACATATTTTATCTTAGATGATCTTACAAAAAGTCATGGAAGATGTCAACTTTTGTTTTCCCC
This sequence comes from Bacillus sp. SIMBA_005, assembly GCF_046535585.1. Taxonomy (NCBI): domain Bacteria; kingdom Bacillati; phylum Bacillota; class Bacilli; order Caryophanales; family Bacillaceae; genus Bacillus; species Bacillus sp. SIMBA_005. The sequence continues at coordinate 204,267 of NZ_JAWRWI010000004.1, forward strand.
GCCCATGAGCTTTTTCATGGATTCCATCTGATTCATGAATTTTTTTGATTTCAAATAAAGGCCTGAATACTCTTCATAGTAGTGATCTAGCACTTGACGAATTTCTTGTTTCGTCTGCGGTTTCACATCCACCTGACCGAGCCTTGATAAATCAAAATAATGAAATAAACGGAGCAGCCTTGCAGCTGCTGGGGATAAGGGCAGTTTATACGGATCTTTAGAAAAGCAATTTTGGCAAATAAAGCCGTTGTCTCTAATCGAGAAATGAAACTGCCCTTCTTTTTGACCACAGTGGACACATTGATCCAGTTCGGGCTTCATTCCCATCACTGATAACATTTTGACCTCTACGATAAATAAGATAATATCAGCATCTGTGCCTTCATTCAGATGACGCAGAGATTGAAGCAGGAGCTCAAACAAATAAGGGTTTGGCTTTTTTTCTTCTGTACCTTTATCGAGTAACTCTGTCATATATGAGGCATATGCGGTCAAGAATAAATCCTCCCGAATGGTTCGCATACTTTCAATCATTTCGCCTTGCTGGAGCGTTCCAAGTCCTGTTGATGATTGGATCAGGAAGGTTCCGTATAAAAACGGCTGGCTTATGGCTGACAGGCGGCTGTTTGATTTTTTCGCGCCTCTTGCCATCACACCAATTTTCCCATGTTCTCTAGTGAGCAGCGTGACAATTTTGTTTGTTTCGCCATAATCTGTTGTTCTAAGGACGATTCCTTCACTTTTAATGAGCATTTGTCTACACTCCGAGCATTGGAGGGGGTCAAGAATTATAAGATTGGAAAATCAAATCGTGCTATCTCTTCTTCAAGTACATCGGGTCTTTCCAGGTTCTCCTTTTCTAACTCTTTGAAAAGCAGATACGTGTCAACGCTTCCTGTTTGTGAAAATACGTTCCATGTAAAATTCAACATAAAAACCCCACCTTTCTTTATTAGAAGCAGCAACGCTACATCCAACATATTAATTTTATCTTGACCAGACTACCTCCATTTCATGATAAACAATTTTTACTAATCGAACCGCACCATTGTCAGGTTTTATGACAACAGCAGCGATTTTTTAATATTCGTCGTCTCTAAATCCGAAGTCACGAAGGTGAGTGGATTTATTACGCCAGTCCTTCTGAACCTTTACCCAAAGCTCCAGATACACTTTTGAACCGAGAAGAGCTTCAATATCTCTGCGCGCTTTTTGTCCCACTTCTTTTAATAAGCTGCCTCGTTTACCAATGACAATCCCTTTTTGTGAATCACGTTCTACGACAATGGTCGCCGCCACATGGATCTTGCCATTTTCATCTGGCTTAATGGATTCGATCGCAACTGCAATGCTGTGCGGGATCTCTTCTCTCGTTAAATGCAGCACTTTTTCACGAATTAATTCAGAAATAATAAACCGCTCTGGATGATCTGTTACTTGATCTGCTGGATAAAATTGCGGGCCCTCAGGAAGATAACCTTCAATCTGCTGAAGAAGCGTGTCAATGTTGTTTCCTTCAAGAGCTGAAATTGGCACAATTTCCTTAAATGGATAACGTGTGCGGTATTCATCAATTAAAAGGAACAGCTCATCTGGATGAATTTGGTCGATTTTATTGACGACTAGGAATACTGGTGTAGATGTTTGCTTGAGTCGTTCAATGATGAATTCATCACCCTTGCCATAGCCTTCCTTTGCATTGATCATAAACAAGATCAGGTCGACTTCCTTCAGTGTATTTTGAGCCACTTTCATCATAAAATCACCAAGCTTATGCTTAGGTTTATGAATCCCTGGTGTATCGATAAAGATCGTTTGTGACGTGTTTGTTGTTAAGACACCTTGCACTTTGTTTCGCGTTGTTTGGGGCTTATCACTCATGATGGCGATCTTTTGTCCAATCACACGATTAAGAAAGGTTGATTTTCCTACATTTGGTCTACCAATAATTGATACAAATCCTGATTTGAAGCTTTCGTTAGTCATTTAAATCCTCCGGTGAAAATGCGCCTGGCAATAGTTCGTTTACTGTTGTTTCGTATATTTGTCCTTTTAAGTTCGTTAGAATCACTGGCATGTCAGGTGCGCATAGCTCTGAAATAACCTGTCTGCATGCGCCGCACGGCGAAACAGGCCGGTCTGTATCAGCTACTACCGCTAGCATTTGAAACGATGTGATGCCTTCTGAATAGGCTTTAAAAAGTGCTGTTCTTTCCGCACAATTACACATACCATATGCTGCATTTTCAATGTTGCAGCCGCCATACACTTTTCCATCATTCGACAACAATGCTGCACCGACTTTGAATTTCGAATAGGGTACATATGCAAAATCTCTTGCTTTAACTGCTTCTGAAATCAACTCTTGTTTGTTCATTCCTAGTTCCCACTTTCAGAAGAAATGGTACCACTGTCACATTTATATTTTACATAATTCACGTGACATTTTCACGCCCATTTCTAAAAATGTTAATAAATAGTAATATTGTTCTATTGCATGATCTTCGGTAAGAAGATGATCAACCCAATCATAACCGAAATCGCGGCGTAAACGCAAACAGCGCCTGCTGCGGCGTCTTTCGCTTTCTCAGCAAGCGGGTGCCTCTCTTCTGTCATAAGGTCCACTGTATGTTCAATGGCTGTATTGACAAGTTCAAGCGCAAACATCCCCCCGCACAAAAGCAATACGATCATCCATTCGAATGGTTCAATGTGAAACCAAAAGCCGCAGATCACCACGATGATGGCTGCGACTGTGTGAAATCGAAAATTCCGTTCATTCAAGAAAGTTCGCCATATTCCTCTAAATGCATAATAAAAACTCCGAAAAAAACGGGCAAGCGGCCTTCTCTTCTTACGAAGATCTTGAAAGGCCATAATCATCCAAGATCTTTGTCTGTTTGGCGAACATTTCTTTTTCATCTTCCTCTGTCATATGATCAAACCCGAGTAAATGAAGGAACCCATGAATGGTGAGAAATCCAAGTTCTCTCATAAAAGAATGTCCGTATTCCTCTGCCTGCTCTTTTGTACGGTCCACACTAATGATGATGTCACCGAGTACAGGCGGAATATCATCAGCACCAATGATTTCAATTTCCCCTTCTCCTTCTTCCTCAAGTGCAAAGGAGATCACATCTGTCGGTGCGTCTTTTCCGCGGTATTCTTTATTAATTTGATGAATCTCTTCATTTGAGACGATCGTCACTGATACCTCCGCTTGATCTTTGACCTCAAGGGCATCAGCAGCGAATTGAAGAAGCTTTTCCACTTCTTCAAGCTGCTCTTTTGTTACTTGTCCTGTTTCATCTATTAAATCGATTAACAATGTCATTTACTTCACCTTCTGCTTCGGGGCATCTGGATATTCAATCCGAGAATGGAAAATCCCCTTTAATGTTGTACAAATCGTTTGACTAATAATATTTAACTCTTTAAATGTCAGATCACATTCGCTGAATTGCCCATCCTGCATTTTATCGGAAATAATGCCTTTGACGAGCTTTTCGATCCGCTCTGGATTTGGATTATGCATCGATCGTACCGCTGCTTCCACGCTGTCCGCTACAGAAATAATCGCTGCTTCTTTTGATTGCGGTTTTGGTCCAGGATAACGGAATTCTTCTTCTGTCACCTGATCATCACGCTCTTTTGCCTTATAGTAAAAGAACTTTAACAGTGACTTGCCGTGATGCTGTTCAGCAATATCGACAAGCTCTTCGGGAAACTTCTTTTCTCTCAGCATATCAGCTCCATCTGTCGTATGGGCAATAATGATATTTTTACTTAGCTGAGGGGAAAGTTTGTCATGCGGATTATCAATATTCATTTGGTTTTCAATAAAGTATTGCGGCCTTTTCGTTTTGCCAATGTCATGATAATAAGCGCCAACCCTTGCTAAAAGACCGTTTGCTCCGACTGCTTCACATGCAGCATCCGCTAAATTTGCCACCATGACACTATGATGATATGTACCTGGTGTCTCTGTTAAAATCTTTTTAAGCAGCGGATGATTTGGGTTTGATAGTTCAATCAGCTTCATTGTTGAAAGAATACCGAACATACTCTCAAACACAGGCATTAACCCAATGACCAAAATAGATGATGCAAACCCTGACACAATCGCCATCATAAGGTTTACACCAATTTCAAGCCCTGATGGTGAGGAGTTTTGAATCAGCGTAATGGATAGAACCACAAGGACATTCACCAAAGCGACCCAAAGCCCTGCCTGCAATATTTTTGAACGTGCATTATGCTTTCTCAAAAATAAAATGCCCGCCATCCCGCTCACAAGGTAATAAGCGCAGATCACATAGTTAAAGACGCCGGTTACTCCTTGATTAAACATCATACTGCCGCAAAGAGCAAATACAAGGCCAGAGAAGATCGCCAGCCGCTCATTGATAAGGAGCTTGATCAGCATCGTGCCAAGTGCCACTGGCACCACATAACCTATTGTCGTATACTTTGTTTCCTGGAAGAGACTGAATACTTCCATGATAACTAAAATAATGGTAAAAATGAGCGAATAGAGCAGCAACGACTTATTCTTATGAACAAGCGATTTTTTCCTCGATTCAAGCGAATGAATAATCGCTGCTAAGAACAGACCTATCAATATCATAAGACCGCTTACAGGCTTAATCAAATTGGAGCTGTTTAAGAGCCCTGTCAGTTCTAATTTACGATACACTTCTCGGTCAATAAGTTCTCCTTCTTCGACTAAGATTTGCCCTTGCTTAATCTGAACCGGCTGAATATTATCTGCGGCTTCTTGTCTTTTCTTCTCTGTCGCCACTGGATCAAATACATAGTTTGGAATGATCGCAAATTCACCGATTTCTTTCGCTGCATTTAAGTATTTGGATGGAATTGAGTTATTTTCAAGCTCTGTTTTCACTTGTTTTTTCTCTTCTTGTAATTTCGCTGCTGTGATTTCTTTACTCATCAGTGAATTCACCACTGTGATGATGGAATCTTTAGTAAAAGAGAGATTTTCGTCACTTGCCTGAAGCAGTGCTTTAATAGATTGGTCTGATACAGCCTCCTGCATATCTGATGTGAGTTTTTCTTTGACACGCTTGACCATTTCTTTATCTGATGGTGGATTTTCTTTTTCATCAGCTGCTTTCTTCTCTTCTTTAATGGCTTCAAAAAGGGAGGAGATGAGGTCAACACGATTGTCAGAATACGCTTTTTTGAGTGTATATTGATCCTCTACTTGATCTGTTGCTTCTTGCTTCTTTTCTTCTGTCGCTTCTTGATCATCAACGGTTGATGGAGAATAGATGGTCTGTTCGCTCACTGAAAACAAATCTAAGTCGAGCGATTCAGGCTTTACATGGAAGAAGAGCACCACGAATAGAATGGCTGCTAAACCAGCGTATAGCAATACATTTAAATAACGTGAGCGCTCCATTTTCTGAGGTTCTTTTTTAGACAGCAGTCTTTTGCGCTTACTGTCTTTCTGATTCTTTCTCAAGGAAAGTACCTCCTTTTTTACTTTAAACCACGATCGAAACAAAATGACCCGATGTAGACGATCGGGTCACTAAGGTCATTTTTGCTTTTCGTATGCTCCGATGATCTTTGCCACAAGGGGGTGTCTGACCACATCTGTCTGGTCTAGCTCAATAAATGAGATGCCCTTGATCTCTGCAAGCATGTCCTTTGCAGCTGCAAGGCCAGACTGCATGCCCTTCGGCAGGTCAATCTGTGTAATATCTCCTGTAATGACCATTTTAGAGCCAAACCCAAGTCTCGTCAAAAACATTTTCATTTGGGCGGGCGTTGTATTCTGCGCTTCATCTAAAATAACAAATGCATCATCGAGTGTCCGTCCTCTCATATAGGCAAGAGGCGCTATTTCAATCACACCGCGCTCAATTAAACGTTCCGTATGATCACTGCCAAGCACATCATGCAAGGCATCATATAGTGGTCTTAAATAAGGATCTACTTTTTCCTTTAGATCACCTGGTAAAAAACCAAGACTTTCTCCTGCTTCAACAGCTGGTCTTGTCAAGATAATTCGTTTCACATGTCCATTTTTCAGTGCATGTACAGCGTTGACGACTGCCAAATACGTTTTCCCTGTTCCAGCTGGTCCAATTCCAAAGACCAAGTCATCTTTTTTCATCGCCGCAGCATATTCCCGCTGGCCAATGGTTTTTACCCTGATTGACTTTCCTTTAGCATTTTTCGTAATTTCATCTTCATACATATTTTCAAAATAATTGAGCTTGTCTTTTTGCGCCATTTTGATGGCATATACGACATCCCGTTCAGAAATCTCAATTCCTTTTCGGATGAGATGTAAGAGAGATGTCATCAGACGGCTCGCTGTTTCTCTTGATGCTTCCTGACCAGAAACATACACTTTTTCTCCGCGCGTAATAATGGAGACATTCAGCTCGTTTTCCATCAGTTTCAGATAAGCATCTTGATTACCAAATAAAGCAATCGCTTCGTTTGGGCTATCTAATTTTTGTTGAATTTCAAGTAAATGTTCTGTCATTCTCTAGTCTCCCTGAACAATAGGTGTTGGTTGAACAATATCTTCTATTACTTGGTAAAGGATGATTAACTTAACTTTACCATTCCCTGTTGTCTCGTGCAAAACTTTTTCACTTTTCACCTCTCCTGTTTGACCTAGCTTCTCTTCTAATTCTTTTTTACCCATTTTAATCCCTGCTTGAACCGCTTCTTTATTTGTGTATGTCCGGTTAATTTTTTCACTTTCGCGTGTCGTTTCTTTTTCATAGGAAAATGGGAGCTGGAACTGTAAAAAATGGAGTGGGTGAACTTCTGTTTCTATTTTTGGCTGCTTAAAATCATCCTTTTTAAAGGAAAAGCCCCAAAATGGCATTGAACCTCCAAATGCGGAAAGCTTGTGCTTTGTCTTCATTTTACCCGTAAAGACATCAAAAGATGTTCGAAGAGGGACAGAAACTTCAGAACGGTACCACGTTTCTCCATAAATTTTCGCTTTAGCACCGACCGTTTTTTGCTTGTCTTCACTGCCGATGAGGCCTGAGACGAGCATTTGTCCTTTCTTCACATGTTCATCAACTGCGGCAAGCGGCTCCCCTTTTTCCACATACATTCTTGTGATGACCGCCTTCTTCTTAGCCACAATATGCTGAGGACTCGTATATTTCTCTTTCTCAGGCTCATTTTTTTCCACAACTTTCATTTGAAATGTTGTACCGTTTAGTTCAACGCCAACCCATGTAATGCTTTGAATATTGGCGGTCAGTGATTTTTGAATTTTTTCAGGTGTTCCCATTAGAAACTGAAAACGGCCTTTTTGCACCCCAATCTCGTCTAAATGCTTTCTCATCTGATGTTCAGTTTCTGGATTGGCTCCTTTAATATCTATTTTCCACACCATGTTTGAAAGCGCCAATATCGTCACTAGAAAAAACACAATCCCAAAGGTAAACCCAATATTCTTTCTTGACCATAGGAGAAGGAATGGAAATCCCTTCCTTTGATGAAATAAACATGTTACCTCATGATGTCTTTGTACTTTTCTGAAGGCATGTACATCTGATAAGCGAATAAATAAGCGCACGCTGTCTTGACGGCGGCTCACTTGAAACATTGTGATCCCCTGTCTCGTGCACTCATTGATGAGCCGCTCAATGCCGCTTCCCTTGATCTCCACTTCCACTCTGCCAATAAAATAGGCAAACCATTTATTCTTCACACTTCTCCCCTCCGTCAGTTAAGAATCAATATAACGGACCTCATCGATTTTCCCTTCTAATAAGATCTCTTCTGGCAAAATCGTTTTAATCACAAAATCTTTCCCTGAAATAATGCATTGTCCTTGTTTGAGCATCAGCCTTACCTCTTGATCACTGAAAAGCAAAAGCCCTTTATGGTTCTCTATGTAAATGTGGAGTCTGCCAACCATCGTAATACGGGGAAGATCCATCATGACGTCTGGAGGGATTTCAAGTGTTCTTGTCAGCCATGCTTTAAGTCGATTTTTTCTTTTTCCCATTCAATAAGAACCCCTTCCCACCTCATGTGTATGAGATCAAACTGAAAGATGGTGAGACTGATGAGAAAGCCTCTATGTCATCTTATTCCTCAGCGGTTCAGATCATGCTAATGAATCCCGCAAAACAGCCATTTCATCATTTTTCACTGCGAGAGGTCTCCCTCAAGTCAAATAAAAAAAGCCCCTTTTTATATAAAGGGACTTTCTTGTTTATCTGTTATATGGCCGTTTCATCGTTCTGTGCGGCTTTTTCGCGCGCGGCTCTCCAAATACTTCTCCAAGAAGCATGCCTTGAACAACAGTATTTTGATTAAGCTTGCCAATGACGTGCGGCTTCATTTCCGCAGCAGAAGCTTTCGGCTTGGTCAGCTGCCTTTCAAGAGATTGGAACTCTTTATTCAGCTCACTTTTTCTTTCTTCCATTTCAGCTAGTGTAGCGGTATAACGATCCTGTAAGGACTGTGATCCTTGCTTCTTCATCCCGCCATGATCATGTACATCGCCGAAATCGTCCAACTGGTCTGTTTTGACCGGGTTTGGGCTCGTTTGTTCTGCTTTCTTTTGAGACATAGGCTTATTCTGAGGAGCCGGCTTATGTTGCCGGTTGTTTTGTTCCTTCTCCTCTTGTTTGCCGATTTTTCCAAATACAGCAGAGATAATACCAATGATAATCGCAATTAGTAACGGATTTTCAAATAGAATGTCCATTGGGCTCCCTCCTTACAGCGTGAGAGGATGCTTATTTGTTTTCATTATCAGATGGACCTTTTGTCATTTTACCAAATGAATCTCTCATGTCCGTATCAGCATCGATATTCTTAATGTTCATGTAGTCCATGACTCCAATATTACCTTCACGTAATGCTTCAGCCATGGCAAGTGGTACTTCAGCCTCTGCTTCTACGACTTTCGCGCGCATTTCTTCAACTCTTGCACGCATTTCTTGCTCCTGGGCAACAGCCATTGCGCGGCGTTCTTCTGCTTTTGCCTGTGCAATGTTTTTATCTGCTTCTGCTTGGTCTGTTTGCAGAATTGCCCCGATGTTCTTACCGATATCCACATCTGCGATATCAATCGAGAGAATTTCAAACGCAGTACCTGAATCTAATCCTTTACCAAGAACCGTTTGAGAAATCATATCTGGGTTTTCTAGAACCTTTTTATGATTATTTGATGAACCAATTGTAGAGACAATCCCTTCACCTACACGAGCAATGATTGTTTCTTCACCTGCACCACCGACAAGTCGTTCGATGTTTGCACGAACTGTAATACGTGCTTTTGCTTTTACTTCAATTCCGTCCATTGCCACACCAGAGATAAATGGTGTTTCAATGACTTTAGGGTTTACACTCATTTGTACAGCTTCAAGTACGTCACGGCCTGCTAGGTCGATCGCTGCACAGCGTGCAAAGTTCAATTCGATATTCGCACGTTGAGCCGCGATCAATGCATTTACAACACGGTCAACGTTACCACCTGCAAGGTAGTGACTTTCTAATTGGTTAATCGTCACATCAAGACCTGCTTTATGTGCTTTGATGAGCGGATTGACCACTCGGTTTGGAATAACGCGGCGAAGTCTCATTCCTACAAGTGTAAAAATGCTCACTCTTACGCCAGCCGCTAGGGCAGAAATCCACAGCATCACCGGTACAAAGGTGAAGAAGATCGATAGAACGATCAGACCTGCTGCGATAATCACAAATAATAGTAAAGTAGATGGATCCATTTTATTCCTCCTATAAAATCAGTTATCTATACTTTCCTCACGACAATGCGTGAGCCTTCCGCTTTCACAATTTTTACTTTTTCATCCTTATCGATGAATGCACCTTCTGACACAACATCAATGCGTTCATCTCCAAATACAATTGTACCTGACGGACGAAGTGCGGTTGCTGTCACCGCGATTTGCCCAACAAGATCTTCTCTTGTTTCATTTGAGACATAACCGCTTTCCTTATTGGTTGAATCGGTTAAAATGAACTTTTTGAAAAATTTCATACGTTTCCCCAACACCTTTGTCAATATAATAACTGCTATGATTGAAACAGCAGTGGCAATCAAGATGGAAATCGCCATTTCTGTAAAGCTTCCAGCTGCTAAAAATAAGCTGACAACCACACAGATCAGTCCAATGACACCTACGATTCCCCCCGGCAAAAACAATTCCAGAATGATAAGCAATAACCCTGCTAAAAACAGGAACAACGTCTCATAACCTGCAAAACCTGCCACAAGATGACCATAAAAGAATAGAAGAAGCGCTGTCACTCCCATGGTACCTGGAACCCCAAAGCCGGGTGAATAGAGCTCAACGATTAACCCTAAGCTTGCGATGGATAAAAGGATTGGAATGACAATTGGGTGCGTGAAAAAGCGCGCAACCTTTTCGGCAAAGCTCACTTCATCGTATTGAATAGAAGCGTCTGCTAAATTCAGCTTCTGAAGCAAGTCATCCATATTTTTCGCTTCCCCTTCTGCATAACCGAATTGAAGGGCACGGTCTGTATTGAAGGTAAGCAATTCTCCTTTTGGTGCACCAGCTTCTTTTGCGTCTATATTTACATCTGCCATTGCAAGTGCATACTTTGGATCACGCCCCTGCTTTTCGGCAGCGTCACTCATTTCAGCAAGCCATAGCGATTCAGATTTTTGATCGGCAGCATTGCCTTCTCCGTCAATGATCGCAGCAGCCCCCATCTTTCCATTTGGGGTCATATAGATTTGGTCGGCATTTAGCGCAAGGAAAGCCCCTGCTGAAAGCGCTCTATGATTCACAAACGCTGTCACAGGGATATCAGACGCACGAATGGTATCTGCGATCTCAAGCGCCGCATCGACTGCGCCACCTGGTGTATTGATGTCTAGAATGATATGTTTCGCTCGTTCGGACTTTGCCTGCTCAAATGATCGCTCAATAAATTGAGAAAGTCCTTTTTCTACTGTATCTTCAATTGGGATAACATGAACTTTCTGATCTGCTGATTTCGCGGTCAATTGAACCCCTAATAATAAGCATATTATAAAACAGCTGAAGAGAGCAATAGAAATTTTTATTTTTTTCATCTATTTGGTGATCCCTCCTCTCTATCTTCCATTTTACCGTTCCTTTACATACGTTACAAATGTATCATAGGTTTCATTTTTATATGACAGATTGATGAGGGTATAAAAAAAGTACCCTTCTAACAATAGAAGGATACTTTTTTATTGAGACAGCTGCTCGCTGACAAATCTGTTAATGACAGCTCCATCAGCTTTACCTTTTACTTTTGGCATAATAGCGCTCATGACTTTACCCATATCAGCCTTCGATGAAGCGCCTGTTTCAGCGATCGTCTCTTTCACGATTGTTAGCAGTTCTTCTTCAGAAAACTGTTCAGGTAAATAAACGTCTAAGATGTCAATCTCTTTTTGAACTTTATCTACTAAATCTAAGCGATTAGCTTTCGAAAATTCATGGAGGGAGTCTTTACGTTGCTTCATCTCGCGGGAAAGGACGGTTAGTTCCTCATCGCCGGTCAAACTGTCTTTCTTAAGCTTAATTGCTTCATTTTGGAGTGAAGCCTTTACCATCCGAATGACAACAAGCTTGTCTTTCTCACGGTTTTTCATAAAAAGCTTCATATCAGAATTTAATTGCTCAAGAAGACTCATAAAATCCACCCTCTTTAGAATTTACGTTTTCTAGCAGCTTCAGACTTTTTCTTGCGCTTTACGCTAGGCTTTTCATAAAATTCACGCTTTCTTGCTTCTTGCAATGTTCCAGTTTTGGATACACTGCGTTTAAAGCGACGAAGAGCATCTTCAAGCGATTCGTTTTTTCTAACGACCGTTTTTGACATTCTCTTTCCCTCCCTCCGAATACACCAATCGACTGCATTAAAAAAAGATATACATGCGAAACATGTACCTAGATATTATAATATAAGCCTAGTGTGAGGTCAACTAAGTGATTTGGAAATATATTTTCGTCATGAGCAGGTAGACAAGTCCATATATTCATTGGTAAGAGGAGGACTTTTCTATGATGGCGATCATTTATTTTTGTGCACTTATTTTCATTTTTTTATGGTCAATGGGTTTGCTGAGAAAAGGATTAATGGCGCTTGCGTCGTCTCGTATTGAGAAATCACTTCTTCTCTTTACAGATCACCCAGTAAAAGCATTCTTAGTCAGCATTATATTTACAGGGATTCTCCAAAGCAGTTCGGCGTTTATGGTCATCGTGATCGGCTTTGTCAGTACAGGCATTCTCTCTTTTAAAAAATCCATTCCAATGATTCTTGGTACCAATATTGGCTCCACGTTTACAACAGAATTTATCGCCATTAAAATGGATGTTTTCATGTGGGTCTTGATCCTAGCTGGCCTCATATGTATGATGTTAGGCAGAAAATCTTTACGGCATGCAGGAAAAAGTATATTTGGACTCGGGATGATCTTTTTTTGTATTCAAGGCTTTTCTAAAATTGCAGGTATGATGACAAGTCAGCCTGAGACATTGCGCTTTCTCGAAATGATGCAGCATTCTGACTGGACGGCGCTGCTTTCGGGTACTATTTTCACAGCAATTGTTCATTCGAGCTCCGTCTGTATCGGCATTTTAATGGGCTTTATGAATGAAGGAACGGTTGGGCTTCAGGAAGGCATCAGCTTTGTGTTAGGATCCAATATCGGGACATGTATTACAGCCGTTATGGCTGCCATATCTGGCGGCTATGCAGCACGTCAAACAGCTTATGCCCACGTTTTGTTTAATGTGCTTGGAGTACTTTTATGTCTCCCATTTCTCGCCATGATGACAGAATTTGTCGCCCTTCTTGCAAACGCTCCAGCTCAGCAAATTGCGCACTTCAGCCTGCTGTTTAATGTGGCAAGCTCTTTGCTTTTCTTCCCATTCATCCGTCCATTTCACACATTGATTTTATGTCTTTTACCGAATCACTCAAAATAAAAACACCGGCTTGCCCTTTTGGCAGCCGGTGTTTTATTGATTATGAGGTCATTCTCACTTTGTCTGTTTGTACTTCATCGCTTATACGAACGAATTGTCCTTCGTTATAAGGATAACCCGCTTTCGTGATTTTCACCTTGACCAAACGGCCGATCATGTCCTCTGTTCCTTCAAAAACAACCTTCATATAGTTATCTGTATAGCCCACATAAAGATTGTGCTTTCCTTCTTGTTCTTTGAAGGATTCTTCCGGAATAATCTCTAGGACATCTCCTTCATAAGCAGATGCGTATTCTTTCGCAAGCTGGTCAGAAAGAGCGATCAAGCGGTGGACACGTTCGTTTTTCACATTTTCATCCACTTGATCATCCATTCTTGCAGCTGGCGTCCCCGTACGTTTACTGTAAGGGAATACGTGCAGTTCAGAGAATTGATGGTCTTTGACAAAATTGTATGTTTCCAAAAACTCTTCTTCTGTTTCTCCAGGGAATCCTACAATCACATCAGAGGTGACAGCAAGACCTGGCAATGCTTTTTTCAGCTTTGTTAAACGCTCTGCAAAGAATTCCATCGTATATTTACGGCGCATTCTTTTCAGTACTGTATTAGAACCAGATTGAAGCGGTATATGAAGATGTCTGACAATCTTATCTGACTGATCAAGCACTTCTATCACTTCATCTGTAATTTGACTTGCTTCGATAGATGAAATACGAATTCGTTTTAAGCCATTGACACGTGCATCTAATTCTTTCAGAAGCTTTGCAAAGTTATAATCTTTTAAGTCTTCTCCGTATCCGCCTGTGTGAATACCTGTTAATACAATTTCTTTATAGCCTGCATCCACAAGCTGCTGCGCTTGGTTGATGACCTCTTCTGGATCACGAGAACGAAGAAGTCCGCGAGCCCAAGGAATAATGCAGAATGTACAGAAATTGTTACAGCCTTCTTGGATTTTTAATGACGCACGTGTTCTGTCTGTAAAAGCAGGAACATCGAGTTCTTCAAACACACGTGCCTTCATGATATTGCCAACCCCATTAATCGGCTGTCTTTCTCTGCGATATTCTTCAATGTAACCAAGCAATTTATGTCTGTCTTGTGTTCCCACGACAATATCAACACCTGGAATCGCCATGATTTCTGCTGGAGATGTTTGCGCATAACAGCCTGTTACACAAATGACACCATCCGGGTTATGACGAATGGCTCTTCTAATGACTTGGCGGCTTTTTTTATCGCCTGTATTCGTGACCGTACATGTATTAATGACATATACGTCTGCTTTTGATTCGTACTCTTTTCTTTCATAGCCTGCTTCTTTAAACAGCTGCCAGATCGCTTCTGTTTCATAGTGATTGACCTTACAGCCAAGTGTATGGAACGCTACTGTTCCCATCATGATTCACCTCTTAATAACTCTGTTTGATAAGATATAGCAGAAAGCGCGTAAAGAGGAGCTGTTTCCGTTCTTAAAATGCGTGGTCCGAGCCCGCAAATGACTGCACCAAGCGTTTCAAGCGCTTCAATCTCCTTTTCTGCCAAACCGCCTTCAGGGCCAAAAACCACTAGCAAGGTTTGTCCGCCTTTCATCTGTTGGAGTACAGTTTGAAAGCGGCTTTGCTCTCCTTCTTTCGATGATTCTTCGTATGCAACGACACATTTATCGAATTCACCAGCTAATTGAGTCAGCTCTTTAAACGTTGATACTGGATAAACATGAGGAATGATATTCCGGTAGGACTGCTCAGCTGCTTCTTTCGCAATTTTCTCCCAGCGTTCTCGTTTTTTATGTGACTTCTTTTGGTCAAGTTTTGTAATAGAACGAGCCGCTTGAAACGGGATAAATGAACTTGCGCCAAGCTCTGTGCCTTTTTGGATAATCAGCTCAAGCTTATCTCCTTTTGGGAGTCCGCTCGCAATTGTTACCCTTACCGGAAGCTCTCTGTCCTTATTTGTCCAGCCTTCAAGGTGACAAATGACTTCTTCCTTTGTTATTGTATCAATTTTACTGAGCGCTTCAAAGCCGTCTGTCGTTAAGCAAAGGATTTCCTGCCCTGCTTTCATGCGCATGACGTTGGAAAGATGATGTACATCTTCACCTTCGATGACGATAGATCCCTTTGCGATCACTTCTTCTTTCGTGAGGTCGATAAAATATCGTTGCATACGTGTCCTGACACCTACTCGCTTTATTTTTTCGCTATAATGCTGACCCAATCTTCCATTGACAGCACTTCAACTATGTCAAAACCTGCTTCTTCTAATGCTGTTTTGACTTGTAATTTCTTTTGTCCAATGATGCCCGATGTAATGAAATAGCCATCTTTCTTCAATAAATCATAAGCTTGATCTGTAAAGCGCAAAATCACTTCTGCGAGAATGTTGGCGACGATCACATCACGTTCACCTGAAATCCCATCAAGTAAGTTATTTTGCTTGACCGTCACTTGTTCGCTTACACCATTTAGCTCGATGTTTTGCTTCGCACTTTCAACCGCAACGGTGTCGAGATCAAAGGCTTGAATGTCCTTTGCACCAACCATCGCTGCTGCCACACTTAAAATCCCAGAGCCTGTTCCAACATCAATCACCGTATCGTTTTCCTTCACATAGCGCTCAAGCGCCTGAATACACAGAACGGTTGTTGGATGTGTCCCTGTTCCAAATGCCATTCCTGGGTCCATTTCAATAATCAGTTCATCAGAATGAACCGGAGTATATTCTTCCCATGTTGGAACGATGGTGAATTTTTCAGAGATTTTCACAGGGTGATAGTATTTCTTCCATGCGGTGGCCCATTCTTCTTCATTTACTTCACAGATAGACAGCGTATTTCTTCCTAGGTCAATATCGTATAGAAGAAGATTGTTGATGGCTTCTTTGATCTCATCTACCGTTTCCATTAAAAAGCTGTTCATTGGAAGATAAGCTTTGACGATGACCCCTTCTTCAGGATAGTCATTCGGATCGAGCTGGTAGATCTCACCGTATACATTTTCACGTTCCTTGACTAAATCAAGCGGGTCCTCAATCACGACACCACTCGCACCTGCTTCATGCAAAATATTGGTGATTGGTTCCACCGCTTCATTTGTTGTATGGACGCTAATTTCTGACCACTTCAATACTACCAACTCCTTATCCGTCTTACTCGCCTTTAAATGCGCGTTTTACCTTATCGAAGAAGCTCATTTCTTGTTCGTCCGGTTTATTTCCGCTCACTTCAGCAAATTTTCTAATGATATCTTTTTGATTGTCCGTTAAATTTGTTGGTGTGACGACTCGTACAACGATATGCTGATCGCCTTGACCATAGCCGCGTACATTTTTCACACCTTTTCCTTTGAGTCTAAATTTCGTGCCAGTTTGCGTGCCAGCAGGGACTTTCAATTTTACTTTACCGTGTAATGTCGGCACTTCAATTTCGTCACCTAATGCAGCCTGTGCAAAGGTTAGCGGCATTTCGCAGTAAATGTCATCTCCGTCACGCTCGAAGAATTCATGCGAGCGCACATGGAACACAACAAATAAATCGCCTGGAGGTCCTCCATTTACACCTGGCTCCCCTTGACCAGACACTCTGAGCTGCTGACCATCGTCAACACCAGCTGGGATCGTCACATTGATTTTCTTACGCTTACGCACTTTACCAGAGCCGCCGCATGTAGAACATTTGTGATCGATTTGTTTTCCTGTTCCGCTACAGTAGTTACATACTCTGCGGTTGACCACTTTACCAAACGGAGTTGACTGCTCAACATTTAATTGACCAGAGCCGCCGCAATGTGAACAAGTCTTCGCATCTGTTCCAGGCTTTGCCCCTGATCCATGACACGTTTCACATGATTCCTCACGAGGAATTTCAATCGTTGCTTCTTTCCCAAATGCTGCTTCTTCAAATGAAAGCGTCATTGTATATTGCAAGTCTGCTCCTTGACGCGGTGCATTTGGATCTCTTCTTCTGGCTCCGCCGCCAAAAATACTAGAGAAGATGTCATCAAAGCCGCCGAAGCCGCCAAAGTCTCCTCCTCCGCCAAAACCGCCGCCGCCAAAGCCTTGGTTTGGATCCGTATGACCGAATTGATCATACTGCGAACGTTTTTGATCGTCAGAAAGGGTTTCATAGGCTTCTTTTACTTCTTTGAATTTCTCATCTGAGCCAGCTTCTTTATTAATATCAGGGTGATACTTTTTTGAAAGCTTGCGGTATGCCTTTTTGATCTCGTCTTTTGAGGCGCTCTTACTCACGCCAAGCACTTCATAGTAATCACGCTTACTCATCTCTTCACACTCCCGATTTTCTCACATAAATACGATTGTATCATTTTGATTTGACCTTTTTCAATTGCTTTCATCGTTGGAAAGAAAAAAAGTCAAAGCCAAGAGATCCTGACTTTGACTTTCTGACGAGTACGTTTCAGCAGTCTTTTTCAAAAGTAAAGGTGATTATTTTTTCTCTTGATCGTCGTTTACTTCTTCGTATTCTGCATCCACTACATTGTCATCTGCTTTTTGAGCACCTTCAGCGCCGCCTTCTTGCTGAGCTTGTGCTTGTTTTGCAGCTTCTTCATAGAGCTTTGTCGTTAGTTCTTGAACGATTGTTTGCAGCTCATCTTTTTTCGCTTTGATGTCTTCAAGCTCGCCTTTTTCGATCGCAGCTTTTAGTGCATCTTTCGCGTCGTTTGCTTTTTTCACTTGCTCTTCATCGATTTTGCCTTCTAGATCTTTTAATGTTTTTTCAGTTGTAAACACTAATTGATCTGCTTCATTGCGCACTTCGATTTCTTCTTTTTTCTTCGCATCTGCTTCAGCATTTTCTTCTGCTTCTTTGACCATTTTTTCGATCTCATCATCAGAAAGACCTGAAGAAGATTTGATTGTGATGTTTTGCTCTTTGCCTGTACCCATATCTTTCGCACGTACGTTGACAATACCGTTTTTATCAATATCAAAAGATACTTCGATTTGTGGTACGCCGCGTGGTGCTGGCGGAATGTCAGTCAATTGGAAACGACCTAATGTTTTGTTGTCTGCTGCCATTGGGCGCTCACCTTGCAGAACATGGATGTCTACCGCTGTTTGGTTGTCAGCAGCCGTTGAGAATACTTGAGATTTACTTGTTGGAATTGTTGTATTACGTTCAATCAGCTTTGTGAATACGCCGCCCATTGTTTCAATTCCTAAAGAAAGTGGTGTTACGTCAAGAAGAACAACGTCTTTAACATCTCCTGTGATGACTCCACCTTGGATCGCCGCACCAAGAGCAACCACTTCATCAGGGTTTACACCTTTATGAGGCTCTTTGCCTGTTTCTTTTTTGATTGCTTCTTGTACTGCAGGAATACGAGTTGATCCACCAACAAGGATGACTTTATCAATCTCGCTAGCAGATAAACCAGCATCTTTCAAAGATTGACGTACAGGTGTCATTGTACGCTCTACAAGGTCTGCAGAAAGCTCTTCGAATTTAGCACGCGTTAGCGTTAATTCTAGGTGAAGAGGACCTGCATCTCCAGCTGTGATAAATGGCAGTGAGATTTGTGTAGAAGATACACCAGAAAGATCTTTTTTCGCTTTTTCAGCAGCATCTTTTAAACGCTGAAGCGCCATTTTATCTTTTGATAGGTCAATGCCATTTTCTTTTTTGAATTCAGCCACTAAGTGATCAATGATCACTTGGTCAAAATCGTCTCCACCTAGACGGTTGTCCCCAGCAGTTGAGCGTACTTCAAAGACGCCGTCTCCAAGCTCAAGGACTGATACGTCAAATGTACCGCCGCCAAGGTCATATACAAGAATCGTTTGATCTTCATCTGTTTTATCTAAACCATAAGCAAGTGCAGCTGCTGTTGGTTCGTTGATGATACGTTCTACTTCAAGACCAGCAATTTTACCAGCATCTTTTGTAGCTTGACGTTCTGCATCGTTGAAGTAAGCAGGAACTGTGATAACAGCTTTTGTTACTTCTTCGCCAAGGTAACCTTCAGCGTAAGATTTAAGATGTTGAAGAATGATTGCAGAGATTTCCTGCGGCGTGTAGTTCTTGCCTTCAACTTCTACTTTATAATCTGTACCCATATGTCTTTTAACAGACATGATTGTGTTCGGGTTTGTAATTGATTGGCGTTTCGCTACTTCACCAACTTGGCGCTCTCCATTTTTAAAAGCGACAACAGATGGTGTTGTACGTGCTCCTTCAGCGTTTGCAATGACTTTTGGCTCTCCGCCTTCAAGTACTGCAACACATGAGTTTGTTGTTCCTAAGTCAATCCCAATGATTTTACTCATAATCGATGACCTCCCATTATGTAGTTATTGATTTACTTTTACCATTGATGGACGAATAACTCGGTCTTTGAGTTTATAGCCCTTTTGCAATTCTTCTACTACGATATTTGAATCGAAGTTTTCATCTTCAACTTGCATGACGGCTTGATGAAGGTTCGGATCGAACTCTTTGCCGACAGCTTCAATTGGTTCAACGCCTTCATTTTTCAACGCTTCTACCAGCTGGCGGTAAACCATTTGCATTCCTTCTAACAAACTTTTCGCCTGCTCATTGTCTGGATCAATTCCAAGCGCTCTTTCAAAGTTGTCAAGAGCTGGGAGAAGATCGCTGACAACATGTTGAGAACGATATTTTTGCACGGTCTCCACTTCAGTTCGAGCACGGCGTTTATAGTTTTCAAAATCTGCTTGAACACGCAGAATCTTGTTTTCTTTTTCATCTAGAAGCTGCTGCAATTCATCGATTTTCTCTTGGAAGGCAGACTGTTCATCATGCGCTACTTCCTCAGTATCTGCTTGAACTGCTTCTTCTTGTGCTTCAACCTCTGCTTCTTGCTCAGGTGTCTGTTTTTCTTCTGACATTGTGTTCACCTCCCTCAAAAGATTCAAGAATACGAAGGGGCTGTGCCCCTGCCTTTTATCACCCTACTCATCATACAAATTGGAAAGTGCGTTTGACAAGTCTTTTGATACATGATGCAAAAGACTAACGACTCGCCCGTAATCCATGCGGGTTGGTCCGATGACGGCAATGGAGCCGAGTGATTTTTGATCAATCGAATAAGTCGCTGTGATCAAACTGCAGTTCTCCATTGCTTCCAAATTGTTTTCTGAACCGATTTTAATGGTGATACCTTGCTGATTTGGATGAAACAGCTGCATGACATCATTCTTTTGCTCAATCAGCATCATGAGTGAGCGAATGCGGTCGATGTCATGAAATTCAGGCTGATTCAACATATTAATCTTCCCGCCAAAGAAAAGTTTTGATTCATTTTGTGTCGATGTAAATGTGTTGCCTAGCGCATCTAAAATGTGATCATAATCTTTTAAATGTGTGCGCAGAAGCATGACCACTTCTTTATACATCCTGTCCTTCAACTGATCCATTGGTACGCCAGCTAAGCGGCTATTCAAAATATTCATCAGCTTCTCAATATCGGAGACATCGAGATGCTCAGAGAAGGTAATGGTTTTGTTTTCAACATGTCCGCTGTCTGTAATCATGATCGCTACTGCTTTGTTTGGCTGAACGGGGACAAGCTGAATTTGCTTTAATCGATTTTCACTCAGCTTTGGACCAAGCACGATCGATGTATAGTTTGTGAGATCTGATAAAATTTCCGCCGATTTTTGAACTGTTTTTTCCAGCTCAAAAATTTTCTCCTGAAAAGCCGACTGGATAAGCACAAGCTCTTTAGACGACAGTTTTCGCGGAGAGAGCAAATGATCTACATAATAACGATATCCTTTTTCTGAAGGAATTCTTCCTGATGAAGAATGGGTCTTTTCGATAAAACCAAGTTCCTCCAAATCAGCCATTTCGTTTCTAATCGTCGCAGAGCTGAATGTGATGTCCTCTTTTTTAGAAAGAGTCCTTGACCCAACTGGCTGCGCCGAACGAATAAAGTCATTAATGATGACTTGCAGAATCAAAAGCTGACGATTTGTTAACATCATCATCACCCCTGTTAGCACTCTCTTTCAACGAGTGCTAATTGTATAAACAAAATTACCAAACTCAAATTAAAATGTCAATTATAACTCACCGAGAAACGCTTGAAATACTTCATTTCCTAACAATTTTCCTTTTCTTGTTAAACGAATTCCAATGTCATCTTTTACAATGAGACCTTTTTCTGCTAATTCTTCAAGGACTGAGGGAAAAAGAGCTTCTGGTGAAGCACCATATTTGGCTTGGAAGTCGGCACTTTTCACCCCTTCGATTTTTCGAAGGCCTAAAAACAATTCTTCTTCTATCTGCTCTGCTTTTGTGACTTGATGAGTTTCTTTATACGGGAACCCAGTTTGCTCAATCAGTTCCAAGTAATGCTTCACTGGTCCTGCGTTCACATTTCGGATGCCATCTACATACCCGTGTGCCCCTGCACCGAAACCGAAGTAGTCTTCATTGCTCCAATAGGTCAGGTTATGCTGGCTTTCAAAACCAGGTTTGGCGTAATTACTGATTTCGTATTGATGTAATCCATGGCGCTCCATTTCATCCATCACAAGCTCATACATTTCAGCCTCCCGTTCTTGCGGCGGTAAATGCAGTTTTCCTTTTTGCATTAAGTTGTAAAACACCGTTTTCGGCTCCACAATCAGTGAGTAGACAGAATAATGCTCTGCTCCTAAAGAGAAAGCTGTCTCAAGTGAATTCATAACATGATGCTTTTCTTGATGCGGCAAGCCAAACATGAGGTCAAGGCTGATGTTGTCAAATCCAACATCTCTTGCTCGCTCGAAAGATGTGAGAACATCTTTCTTTTGATGAACTCGTCCGATTTTTTTGAGCAAATCATCTTCAAAGGTTTGGACGCCAAAGCTTAACCGATTGACACCGGCATCTTTTAACACATGCAGCTTCTCGAGTGATAATTCATCTGGGTTCGCTTCCACTGCAAATTCAACCAAGTTTTTTGACGGTTTTAACACACGGTGGATGCTGTTCATGAGCTGGTCTAGCTGGCTGACGGTCAATGATGTCGGAGTCCCCCCGCCAATAAAGATCGTCTTTAGTTCTTGCTCACCCTTTTGCTCGATCGTGTGCTGCATCTCTTTTTCAAGAGCCGCTAAGTATTCATCGACTGGCTGCGTTTTAATGAAAAATTTATTGAAATCACAATAGTGGCAAATGTGCTCACAAAATGGAATGTGAATGTATGCTGCTTTCATTTGATGACACCTTCTTTACAGGTAAAGAGCCGCAGTTTATCGCTGCGGCACCTTTGTTTGTTTTCGACTATAAACGCCAAGGCTGACATTGTAAAGCAGGTTGCCTTGAGGAGGATGTTATTTTTTCGGTGTGCTGTCGTCCATTTTCAGCACAGCCATAAATGCTTCTTGCGGGACTTCAACAGAGCCCACTTGTTTCATGCGCTTTTTCCCTTCTTTTTGCTTCTCAAGAAGCTTTCTTTTCCGGGAAATGTCTCCCCCATAACATTTAGCAAGTACGTTTTTACGCATCGCTTTAATGGTAGAGCGAGCCACGATTTTTTGTCCAATCGCTGCTTGAACTGGTACTTCAAAATGCTGGCGCGGAATGAGTTCTTTCAGCTTTTCTACGATGATCTTGCCTCGTTCATAGGCGTAATCGCGGTGAACAATAAAGGAAAGAGCATCGATTTTTTCGCCATTCAGCATGATGTCCATTTTCACTAGAGTAGATGGGCGATAGCCAATCAGCTCATAGTCAAAGGACGCATAGCCTTTTGTGTTGGACTTGAGCATATCAAAGAATTCATACACGATCTCCGCCAAAGGAATTTCGTACACAATGCTCACTCGGTTTGCATCAAGGTATTGCATATCAATGAAATGTCCGCGCTTCCCTTGGCAAAGCTCCATGACAGAACCTACATAATCATTCGGTACCATCATTGTTGCCTTCACGTATGGTTCTTCAATTTTCTCAATCTTTTGCGGATCAGGCAGATTGGACGGGTTATCGACGATGATTTTTTCACCGTCCGTCATATACACATCGTAAATAACACTTGGTGCTGTCGTAATGAGATCGATTTTAAATTCACGTTCAATCCGTTCTTGGATGATTTCCATATGAAGCATTCCAAGAAAGCCGCAGCGGAAACCGAAGCCAAGTGCTTGGGACGTCTCTGCCTCATATTGAAGTGAAGAATCATTTAATTCAAGCTTTTCTAGTGCTTCACGTAAATCGTTATATTTCGCTGTGTCAATTGGATAAAGACCGCAGTAAACCATTGGGTTAAGCTTTCTGTATCCTGGCAGTGCTTCTTTCGATGGGTTCACCGCACTTGTGATCGTATCCCCCACACGTGTATCGCCGACATTTTTAATCGCTGCTGTTAAGTAGCCAACATCTCCAACAGTGAGCTCATCTGTCGGCATGGCTTTTGGTGTGAATACGCCGACTTCAAGTACTTCAAATTCTTTGCCCGTCGCCATCATTTTGATTTTCTGACCTGGTCTGACGGTCCCTTCCACAATTCGTATGTACGCAATAACGCCGCGATACGCATCGTAGAGAGAATCAAATATAAGAGCTTGAAGCGGTGCTTCTGGGTCTCCAGCAGGTGCTGGCACCTTTTCGACGATTTGTTCTAAAATATCTTCGATCCCAATACCCGCCTTAGCAGAGGTGAGAACAGCTTCAGATGCATCCAACCCGATGACATCTTCAATTTCTCCTCTTACACGCTCAGGCTCTGCACTTGGCAGATCGATTTTATTGATAATCGGAAGAATTTCTAAGTTGTTATCAAGAGCTAAATAAACGTTCGCAAGTGTCTGTGCTTCAATTCCTTGTGCTGCATCTACTACGAGAATCGCACCTTCACAGGCAGCAAGGCTTCGAGATACCTCATAGGTGAAGTCGACATGCCCTGGTGTATCAATCAGGTGCATAATATATTCTTCTCCATCCTTCGCCTTATATTTCAGCTGGACAGAGTTTAATTTAATCGTTATGCCGCGTTCACGCTCTAAGTCCATGGAATCAAGTAATTGTTCTTTCATTTCTCGCTGCGTAATCGCCGCTGTTTTTTCTAAAATACGGTCGGCCAATGTGGATTTCCCGTGGTCAATATGGGCGATAATGGAGAAATTTCGAATTCTTGATTGCCGTTCTAATCGTTTTTCTTTATCTGTCACAATCTATCACTCCTACTATAAAACGCGGGTTGCGCTAGGTTAGATTATATCAATAGGGCTGTAAAGATTCAATCGAAATCAAGAAAAGCCGCTCATCAATTAGCGGCTTTAGTCATATGGTGTTGATTTGTTTATTTCCCATTCACCCAATCATAAAGAGAACGAGCTGCATGTGTCATGCCATCAGACAACGCCTTCCCTGCCTTGGAGAAGGCATTAAAGCTCTCTATTTCCTCAAGCTGCTTTTGTTTTTCGGCAAGATCCTTTTCTGTAACAGCCGTTCCTAAGATAGAGGCTTCTCGTTCTTCGTCATCGTTTATTTGGATGGAAAAAGCGCCTTTTAATTGCGGGTCATGGTAACCCTTCATTTGCAGCATGCCATTATTTGCCTGCTGCATTCCTAAAAAGACGCCAAATAGCAAGACCAGTCCTAAAATAATGGTTTTTCCAATAAATGATCCCATGCACCGTCACCACCTTAAGAGCGTTTTTTCTCATCCTTTGCTTTGCCGTTTACCTTTTCCGCGTCCCAGAAAATGTCGCTGAAGACATCAGCTGCTGCATTGGATGCATTTTTCAATTCTTCCATATTATTATCCACTCCGCCAAATTCTAAAAGAAGGGCTTTGTCGGATAAATCTTGATTATAAATTCCATTATCACCAATTTCGCCTTTGGCAAACACACCGACACTGAGCCCTTTATATTTTTTCTCCATCAAATGGTGGAACTCCGTCGCAAGCTTGAGGTTTTTCTCATAGCTTTGATTCTTCTTCCCCACAACAAACGCAATTCTCGCATATTTCTTTCCTTTGATCTCGACAGTGGTGTCTTTCTTTCTTCTTGAGTCACGGTGGATATCGATTAAATATTCGAGATCATCATTTTTCGCTAAGGCTTCTTTTACGACCAGTCTTGATTCATTATAAGACTGGGGATACTTTAGTCCTTTTTGCAGAAGCCGTTTTTCAACTTCTGTTTTGTCGACCGTATTCCCGATTCCTTGCTGATCAAGCGCCTTTCCGAACATGTCGCCGACAAGGGTGACATTCACTTTAGAGTGCCGTGCATTGTTTGGATTCGTTTCTCCTTTTAAAAATGGTAAATATGATTCCGTATTATGTGTGTGGTAAATGTACACTGCTTTTCGTTTTCCTGTCGACCGGTCCGGCTCTTTCGCAGGCTTTTTCGGCACATCTTTGTCGAGCTTGTCCAGCTCTGCCAAATTCGCTTCTTTTTCATCTTGGATGACTTCACTTGGCGGCGGCGATTCCATTGGCATGTTGGTATAGTCTGTTCCTTCACCCGCTAAAATGATTTTTGTATCAAAATGTTCAAAGCCCGGGAGTTCTCTCCCTAGAAAACTACGCGGGTCTTCTAAATTGATACTGGTCGCAAGCTTGAGTGACAGTCCAGAGAAATGAAACCCTTTTTGATCTTTCGGGACGGCTGAGGCGAAATATTGATTTTCCATGCCCATTAATGTGGCAAAAAAAGCCCCGGAAAGCTCATCTGCTACACCATATAGCGAGGCTTGTGGCCTCAGCTCCGGCTTTAAAGATGTCAGCGCCCCTGACATCACAAATACTACAACAAGCGAGGCTATAAATAAGAAAATGCTTTTGACTACTTTCGTTCCATTAATCGCAACGACCAACTGTCGAGGACGGCGGGGTCTTTTTTTCATGATTTACTCCCTCCAGCACGCTTTCTAGTAATTACACTATGAGCGAGCTAGAGAAAGTAGAACCGATTAATGATTATAAGAACCCATGTTATCTTGAGAGATTTTTTGATGAAGCGCTGTGTTCAATCCATTGGCGAGCACGTTTGCCATATCATCAATGAATGTATCCACTTCCTTAGGCGTGACCATGAGATTTTGCCCTAGCGGCGCAAGCACTTCATGGATCAGCTGCCGTTTCTCTTCTTCTGGAAGAGTTCCTACGATACCTAAGAATGATTGACGCGTTTCCTCATCTGGTAAGTCTTCTTCGTTTAGTACTTTTTTCTTCCCAAACGTCAAACCAGCCGGCACAAGAGAGCGGGACGGCCGGTCATCTTTCAGTTCTCTACCAAAATGCTTTAAGACATAATCAATTGTGTCACTTGCAATAGTGACTGCATCTACGACTGTCGGAACGCCAATCGCAATCACTGGAATTCCCAACGTTTCTTTGCTTAATTCTTTTCGCTTATTCCCTACACCTGAACCGGGATGGATGCCTGTATCAGAGATTTGAATCGTCGTATTTACCCGTTCTACTGCACGAGCAGCAAGGGCATCGATTGCAATGACAAAATCAGGTTTGGACCTCTCGATGACACCTTGAATTATGTCGCTTGTTTCAATACCGGTCAGTCCCATCACTCCCGGTGATAAAGAGGACACTGGGCGGTAGCCTTCCTGTACATTTTCCGGCTGCAATTCAAAAAGATGCCGGGTCACAAGCAGACTTTCAACCGTGAGCGGACCTAGCGCATCTGGCGTGACATTCCAGTTTCCTAGACCTACTACAAGACAGCTCGCATCAGTTTGTATGCCTCGGTCTTTTAAAAACTGAGCAAAATGATGGGCAAAGACTTCGACAACTTTTTCCTGCATCTCAGAATCTTTCTCCCGAATGCCCTGCGCCTCAAGTGTCAAGTATGTTCCTGCCTTTTTACTGGTCAGCGCCTCCCCTTCTTTCGTGATCTCCACCGTGCGTATACGGATGCCGTGCTCCTCTTTTTCCTTTTCGACAATCCCTTGAATTCCGTCCTTTTTGACGACATTCGGATCGTTCTCTTGTTCTAGTATCTCTTTTGTTTCAACAGCCAGGTCTGTCCGAATTTGATAAGCACTTAAATCAAGTTTCTGTTTCTCCATAAAAAGACTCCTTCCACCAAGTAATTAACAGTAGTCTTTCCATCTCTTGAAAGAAACATTCGAGCGCTTCATCAATGAAAAATACTTTACATTTATATTGCATTCTAAAGGTGTGTTTGATAGAATACAACTTGTTCTATTGTGAAGATTTAACCTTAAGACAATTGTGTTTAGGTTGTATCTTAGGAGGTGAAACACATGCCAAATATTAAATCAGCGATCAAACGTACAAAAACGAATAACGAACGCCGTGCACACAACGTGACAATCAAGTCTGCGATGCGTACTGCGATTAAACAAGTTGAAGTTTCTGTAGCTAACAACGATGCTGAGCAAGCAAAAGCTGCTCTTTCTTCTGCTGCAAAACGCATTGACAAAGCCGTTAAAACTGGTCTTGTACACAAAAACGCAGCTGCGCGTTACAAGTCAAGACTTGCTAAACAAGTAAACGGACTTTCTGCATAATGCTTGCAACGCCTCAGTAATGAGGCAACTGTTTAACTGTACGTCCGTCCTGACCGGCTCAGCCATTAGGACAGACTGGCAATTATACATCTACAAAAACGACCTTCTTTTTAGAAGGTCGTTTTTGTATGTTCAAGCGCCTAATAGGCGAAGCAGAAACAATTCTAGCAATAGCTGCTTGTCCTTTTTACCGGTTTTCATTTCATAATCGATCGTTGACAGCTCTTTGACAATCTGCTTGAGCTCTTCTTCTGTAAACAGTCTTGCCTGATCCATAGCAAGTTTGACGCGGAATGGGTGAACTTTTAGATTTGAAGCAATTTGTTTTTGCCCATATCCTTGCTGAGCGAAATACTTTGTCTGCAAAATCAAACGAAATTGAGTGGATATAAGCGCTAATATTTTAATGGGTTCCTCATTTTGTTTCAGCAAATCATAAAACATCTGCATGGCCTGAGAGCGGCGTCTGTTGACAATTTGGTTAATTAATTCAAAAATATTCTGCTCTAAGCTTCTTGCAACAAGCTGATTAACATCCGCTAATTCAATTTCTTCTCGTTCTCCAATATATGTACTGAGCTTCCTGACCTCTTGAAACAATGAGGATAGGCTCCCTCCGCACAGCATCACAAGCTGCTCAGCCGCTTCAGAGGAAATCGACTTTCCTTCTGTTTTCACCAGTGTAATGGTGAAATCCGTTGTTTCTTTTGGGTTTAACTCTTTTGCCTCAACCATAGCCGCTTTCTTTTTTAGCAATTTGGTGATTTTCTTTCGTTCATCCAGCTTTTCATATGGTGCCAATAAGACGAGAATGGTATAAGGCGCCGGCTTTTCTAAATACGCTTCTAACAGAGAAAGCTCATGCTCAATCTTCTCCTTTTTCTTTTCCGCTGTAAGAAAATAAGGGTTCTTAATCACAACAAGACGCCTTTCTCCCATGAACGGAAAGGTTTCTGCATCTGTCACAGCCTGTTCAAGCGGTACCTCTTCCATATCAAAGACGGAGTAATTAAAATCCTTTGTCTCCTCGTCTACTACAGTTTGTCTTAATTTAGCTGCTGTTTCTTGCAGTAAATACGTTTCTTTTCCATATAAGCAATAAACGGGATGGATATCCCCTCTTTTTAAATTGTTCCAAACCTCAAAGACCATAAATTGAATCCCTCTCTTTCACTTCCTCCTCTATCCTAAAGTGTGCGAAGACATTAGTAAAGAGGAAGCTGAAAGTACCGCCTCCTCATTTATAGTAAACGTCTGGTGCAAGCTCCCGGGTCAGCTTGCCACAGACGATATTCATAAAATGATCATGAAAATGGAAAACGGTTACTTTACCTTCTAGCAATTCCAAATGAGTTCAAGTATACTAAAATTAGCCAGGAGGGATGAAAATGAATGAATTTGAAAAAAATGTTCAAAGCAAGCGGAATGATGTGACCGACTCAGCCGTTGGTTTTATCGTCACATTCGGATTTTTCGCCTCAATGTTTATTTTGGCCACCATTATACACCTCGTTGGATCTTAACTTCATGAATGCTACATGACTGCCGTTTTGGCAGTTTTTTATTGATTTTGTAAGATATCATATGGAGGATGCGTGTAAAACGTTCCTTTCTCCTCAAGAAATTCATATGTCACACTCCCGTCTCGATCTGTACGGTACACCTTCGTTTGATGATCCATGAGTTTTTTCAAGACATCCTGATGAGGATGCTGATAACGATTGCGTTCACCAGCCGAAATGAGTGCATGCGACGGCTCTAGATGCCGAAGCCACTCCTCACTTGTTGACCCTTTGCTCCCATGATGCCCAACCTTTAAGATATCTGCTCGCAGGTGAGGGTAGGCTTCTATAATGTCTCGTTCCCCTTCATGTTCAAGGTCTCCAGTGAACAGAAACCGTTTCCCGCCAAGAGTAAAAGCTAGAACAAGTGAATCATTGTTCTTACTTGTCACCCGGTGTTTCGAAGGGTGGAGAACCTCAAATGTGTGCTCTCCAACTTGGAGCTGATCTCCTCTTTCTAATTCAACAATCATAATCCCTTTTTCAGCGGCTTCTTTTAACAGTTTTGCATCCTCTGGACTTCGGGCAAAACCTTTTGGTATAGCCAGCCGCTTTACTTTATTTCGCTTGATTAAATGAACCGCTTCTCCCATGTGGTCTTGATCTGCATGCGTGAGAATCAACACATCAAGTTTTGCTATACCTTTTGAATGGAATAACGGGATTAGCGTTTGATCACCGATCGTAGATACTTTACGTCTTTTTTTCCATGGTTCATCATCAAAAGAAAGTCTGCCACCTGTGTCCACAAGTAGATGTCCCTTTCGGTAAGGGAGCTGAATAAACAGACTATCCCCTTGTCCGACATCCAGCATCGTGACCTCTCCTTTTTGGAGAAAATTCGGGGTGAAATAGTGTGCACTCAAGACACCAATGAGTAACAGAATCGGCACGGCATAGGATTTAACGGACATTTTGCACTCCATCATAAATAGCAGAAAAACAATAGCACTCACTTCAAGCAGAATATGCCACCAAGTCGATTTCATAAAAATTAAGTTGAACCCATCAAAAACTGCCATATGTGCTGACAACTGATGACTTAGCTGGATGACCGAATCAAGCAGCTGGAACAACGCTAGCCCAAGCGGAAGATAAATGATAGACAAAAGAAAAAAGAGTAAGGACAAAGGCAGGACAACTGTCGTATAAAAAGGCACAAATATCATATTCAATGGGATGCTCAGCAAAGAAAATAGCTGAAAATGATATAAAAGAACAGGAAGCGAGGCAAGCTGTGCAACAAATGAGATCAGGAATAACTGCATCACTGCGCTTTTCGCTTGTGATAAGATTCTGGTCGATAACAAAATAAAAAACGTCACCACAAATGAAAGCTGAAATCCGATATCGAATAGATATAGAGGATGAATCGCTAATAAGAATAAAAACGCTGCGCTTAATACGACAGCAGAAGACTGTTTCATTTCTTTTGGCAGGCTTGTCATCACTAAATAGATTCCTGCCATAAGGCAAGCTCTTAAAACTGATGGTGCAGCACCTGTCAAACAAGCATAAACTGGAAGAAAGCATAATAGAAGAAGACGTGCTGTCTCTCTAGTCACACCGGCACGAAGCAGACACCAAAATAAACAGGCAAGAAGCGTTTGCACATGGAGTCCTGAGATCGCTAACAGATGAATAATGCCGAGCATTTGATAGTCTCTTAGTGTGTCAGAATCTATCAATTCTCGTTCTCCAAAAATAAGAGCCTGTACAATACCTACAGAGTTTTTCGGTACATGATCTTCTAAGAATTTTAAGCCCTTTTGCCTCATCTTTTGAAGAAAATAGGAAGGACGATCATTTTTTGTACAGCCTTTGATTGACTGCGGTAAGAAAATAGCGCGAATGCCTTTTGATTTTAGAAATTGATCGTATTGAAACCCGTTAGGAATGGTTGCGTGTTTAGGTCGTCGAACATCACCTGTCATATGACAGCTCATACCTGGCTCTATATCTTTTAGAGCCTCTTTTTCACGCTCTGTTTGAATGGTATAGAAAGCGGCTAGACGCTCATCTTCTGTTGACACAGTCGCCGAAAAACGATTACCATCTGTTTTCGGAATCGTTTCAATCACAACGGAGCCGGAAAAGAATTTTTCTTGAACAGGTTGATCTTTTTCAAAAGACTCATGAACCATAAAAATAAGAATATAGATAGCTCCACATAGGCTGATCACGAGAAAGAGTTTAGGAATTTTTTTCAGTAGACTGAGAAGGAAGATGATGAGAAGAAAGAGAAGGAAATACATATGAAGATGATATGCAGCCAGAGCAATTCCAACAGCTGCTGAAATTGCCCCAAACGGCAAATAATTAAACATACGAAGTAAATAATTGATTCGCCTTCTCATGCATATCGCGAATTTCTGATTCACTAAGTCCTGATTCACTTAGTTTGCCAATTAGATCTGCAACAAAGGCTAATTTTTCTTGATTTTTTAAGTCGATGATCATTTCATCAAGTTCAACTTGTTCCGTTTGAACACCTGCCTGCTCAAATAAATCAATGGCGTATGGGTGATTTTTATAATCCTTTGCATAGTATACGGTTCGAATACCTGCTTGAATAATGGCTTTACAGCACTGCAAACAAGGAAAATGTGTGACATATATTTCAGCATCGGATGTAGGTGCACCAAATTTGGCACATTGTAAAATAGCATTCATTTCCGCATGGATGGTGCGAACGCAGTGATGATCAATGACATAGCATCCCACATCTGCACAATGGACATCACCAGCAATTGAACCATTATATCCTCCCGCAATGATACGCTTGTCTCTGACGATGGTCGCCCCAACAGCTAACCGCTCACAGGTGCTTCGTAAAGCAAGCAAATGGCTTTGTGCCATAAAATATTGATTCCATGAAATTCTTTCCACGAGCTGATCCCTCCAGAATGATGGTTGGTATTAAGTGTACATGCCTTCCTTCTATACCGTCAATTCTACTTAACGGTCAATTCATTTTTCAGCCGTTCAATGGTCTTCTCCCCAAAACCTGAAATGTTCCGCAAATCTTCAATTTGGTGAAATTCTCCGTGTTCCTCTCTGTACGTAATGATGGCTTCCGCTTTAGCTGGCCCTATTCCATTAATGGTTTGCAATTCCGCCGCATCAGCCTGATTGACATTGACACCTTGACTTTTTTCATTACCTGATGGAACGTTTGCACCTGCTGTTTGTGTCTCTCTCTCTGCTTCTCCCTGCTTCCGAACATAAATCATCATACTGTCTTCTAATTTTGCTGCTTGATTAATTTCAATCGTGTCTGCTTTACTAGTAAAGCCTCCTGCCCTTCGAACGGCTTCTTCTACCCGCGCATCAGGCTGAAACGTATAAACACCTGGCTTTTTTACAGCCCCTTTGACCTCCACAAAAATGGAGGATGATTCATTATCGGTCTTTTCTTGTTTGTCTTCTACTGTGACTTGTTTGTCTTGATCGCCCTTCAATACACTTGGCTCTCTAGTGCCCCCCTTATTTCCTACCAAAAGGAAGAAAGTGATGATGATCGCGCCCATGAGCCCAGCTCCGATATAAAGACTGTATTTTTTCAATGGAATGAATCGCTTCAAGTGCTCACGCTTCTTTCAATCATATTTTTCTATTGCTCAACATACTGTTTAGAAGATAACAGATCCTATGCGCCTAAGGAGGGAGAACGTTTGAATATCGGGATAATCGGTACAGGAAACATGGGTACCATACTTACTGAGGCATTTATTGAATCAAAGGCAGTCAATCCCTCATCCATCACCATTACAAACCGGACCATTGAAAAAGCGTTCAATATAAAAAAGAACCATCCAGAGCTTGAAGTTACGAAACAGCTTACAGGAGCTATCACGAATAAAGATTTTATCTTTGTTTGTGTCAAACCGCTTGATATTTATCCTCTGTTAAAGGAAGTGAGCCCTCTCTTAACAGAGCAGCAAACCATTGTCATCATCACAAGTCCGGTTCATCCTGAGCAGCTTCAGGATGTCGTTCCTTGTCAAACAGCCAGGCTGATTCCAAGCATTACGAACCGCGCTTTATCAGGAGCGTCACTTTTAACATTTGGATCGTCATGTAATGTCACAACGAAAACAGCGTTAAGACAATTAGCTTCCTGCATTTCAACACCTATCGAAATTCATCATTCGATTACAAGAGCGGCGTCAGATATCGTCAGCTGCGGTCCTGCCTTTATCAGCTTCCTCGTTCAGAAAATGATTGAAGCAGCCGTTGAAGAAACGGATATTTCTAAAGAAGAAGCCACCTCCTTATCAGAAGATATGCTTGTAGGGCTTGGCCGTTTGATCGAAAAAAGAGTCTATACCCTTCCGACACTGCAAGACAAAGTGTGTGTAAAAGGCGGCGTCACTGGTGAAGGGATTAAAGCACTTGAAGCAGGTGTTCAAGATATGTTTCACCGCCTTTTTCAAAACACACATAAAAAATTCGATGAAGATCTTGAAGCAGTTGCGCATCAATACCCGCCAAGTGTGTTTACTGATGATCACAGAAATTAATCAACTCTGCAACAAGCGAAAAAAGGATTTTAAAAAACCATCGTTCCATTAAACGATGGTTTTTGGTTTCTTAGCTGAAATGAAATATCTTTCGGCGAATTCCCCGGGCGCTTCATTTGTAAAATCAGCGGTCACTTCTATTTGTTCAAAGCCAGCGGACTCAAGGAACGCCGCATACGTCTCAAATGGAAATGTACGCTGTTCATGTGTCTCATCATAACGCTGATACACGTCTCCGTCCTTTACAAAAAAGCTTAAATCATGAATGACCGAATATATGTCATCCCCTTTATCACTCTGCCAAATATAGCTGATCTCTTCATCTTGATCGGCATAAGTCGAACCTGGGAATACCTCATCCATTTTATAAGGAGTATGAACATCAAAGAGTAAAACCCCATCTGCCTCTAAAAGCTGAAACATGTTTTTAAAGGTTTTTTTGACATCATTTTCGTTTTTTAAGTAATTCAAGGAATCACAGCATATAACCGCCGCTTGAAAGACTTGCTCAAAACCCGTCAGCTCTCTCATATCTTGATGTAAAAATTGAATGGACTGCTTTTTCGCCTGTGCTTTTTGCTGTGCGAAAGCCAGCATTTCTTCACTGAGGTCAATTCCTGTGACTGCATGACCCTTTTCAGCTAACCGAAGAGAAATCTCTCCAGTTCCACAGCCAACATCAATAATGGCAGCATTCGGTTTGATATTCTGCTGGATCCACTGAACCCATTCATCATAAGGTGCATGTGTCATGAGCTCGTCATATACACCTGCAAACCCTTGATAAATCATGAGTTAATGCCAAGTGAAAGCGTTTCTCTCGGCGCATCTCCCCATAGCTTCTCTAGGTTGTAGTATCCTCTTTCTTCTTTGTGGAACACATGAGCTATGACATCACCAAGATCAATCAATACCCATCTTGCTTCATCAAAGCCCTCCATCTTCTTCACTTCAATTCCACTTTCCTCTGCAAGATGTTTTACCTCTCTTGCAATGGCCTGAACTTGTTTATCAGAGTTCCCGTGACAAATGAGAAAATAATCGGCAACAAGTGAGATTCCTTGCATATTAAGGGCAATAATATCCTCCGCCCGCTTATCATCGCATGCTCCTGCCGCGACGTTTAAAATTGATGATGAATCCATCCAAATTCCTCCTTAATTGTTCTTATGCACAAGTGAGTTGTAAGTCGCAAGCGTATCTGGATAGACTGGCTGGTTCTTTTTCAATAAAAAGCTGATCGTGTTTTTTAGTGATTGAATCAGTGCGCTATCTAGATCTTGCTCTGCTAACTCTCTTACTTCTTCAACACCAGGGAAATGACGTCCTGGTTCGATATAATCAGCGACATAAATGACCTTTTCAAGTAATGTCATGTTTGGTCTGCCTGATGTATGAAATTCAATAGCCGTTAAAATGTCTTGGTCGTGAATAGCTGCTTCCTTTTTAACCAAATAGGCACCGACCGGGGCATGCCAAAGCTCGGGCGAATATTCCAGCAATAGAGGGTTCATCTGCTCCTTTTGGATAATCCCCTTCATTTCATCCTTTGGTCTAAATTTCGCATAATCATGAAAAATAGCGGCGGTTTCTGCTTTTTTCACATCTGCACCGAACCGTTCCGCTAATGAAATAGCTGTCTCCATAACCCCGAGTGTATGTGTATATCTATGCTCTGTTAACTGCTCTTTGACACAGTTCAATGCTTCTTCACGATTCATATAAGTGATGCTCCTTTATATAACGCTCAACAGGTTTCGGTATCAAATAATCGACAGGTTTTTCCTGCAAGATTCGCTGCCTAATCAATGTCGATGATACATCAAAAGCTGGAACATCTGCAAATAAAAGAGGATATGTCGTATTTCCGGTATAACCCGGTCTTTTCATCCCAATAAAAGTAATCATCTGAAGCAAATCATCAATCCGATGCCATTTTGGCAAATACTCGACCATGTCCGCTCCAATCATAAAAAAGAACTCATCTTCAGGGTGACGCTTCTTTAAAAGCTCCACCGTATCTACTGTATAAGATGGACCCTCTCGCTCCATTTCAATGAGCTCCAATCGAAAATGTGGATTTGACTGGATCGCCGCTTCCACCATTTTCACCCGGTGACGACTATCTGCTCGTTTCCGGTCTGTTTTATGAGGAGGCTTGTGATTTGGGATAAACCAAATTTCATCAAGCCCTACTTGAAAACGCACCTCATTTGCCATCAGTAAATGCCCATTATGAGGAGGATCAAACGTACCGCCGAACAACCCTATTTTTTTCATATCACATCCACCTTTACGGCAGCTTAATTTGTTTATTTTCCTTCGATTCTTTATAAAGGACAATCACATTTCCGATCGTTTGAACAAGTTCAGCTTTTGCACCTTTGACAAGTGCTTTCGCAACTTCCGTTTTGTCCTCGTCGCAGTTTTGTAATACGCTGACCTTTAACAGTTCTCTTACTTCAAGCGCCTCGGAAATTTGCTTGATCATATTGTCATTTACCCCGCCTTTTCCTACTTGAAAAATAGGCGATAAATGATGTGCTTTTGCACGTAAAAAACGTTTTTGTTTCCCTTTTAACATGGTGTTCCTCCTAATTTCTGTATCACAATTGACTTCATTTTTCTTACGTCAGGCGTGATGCCTGTCCATAGTTCAAAGGCTCTAGCTGCTTGTCCAACAAACATGCCGACACCATCTACTGTTTTCAAACCTAACCCGGCTGCTTCTCTGAGCAGTTTTGTTTCTATTGGATTATACACAATATCACAAACGACCGCTGTTTTTTTTGCGTTTGCTAAAGAAATCGGGGTTTCTTCAACATTCGGGTGCATACCAATAGAGGTTGTATGGATGATGACATCATATTCCCCAAGCTGCTCTTCCGCCGTCTTTAATGTAATGGCACTAGAAGTGATGTTCCCCTCTGCACTTTCAATTAAAGCCTCAGCTTTTTCAATGGTGCGGTTGGTGATATCAAAGCTTTTCGGTGCATAGCCAGCAATTGTCGTATAAATTGCTCTTGCCGCTCCTCCAGCACCAATTAGAAGAAATGAAAGCTCTGATAATGGCTGATCCAAGGCTTCAAGCAATGAATGAAGAAAGCCCTCTCCATCTGTGTTGTACCCAACGAGCTGACCTCCTTCGAGCCGCACCGTATTGACGGCACGCAGGCGTTCAGCTGTGACATCAATTTTGTCCAGGTACTGCATGATGTCTACCTTGTGCGGAACAGTGACGTTAAAGCCGCTGATTCCTAAGGCTTTCATACCGCTAATCGCATCTTTCAGGTCATCATTTTCTACTTGAAAGCCGTGATAATGTCCATCAATTCCAGCATCCTTTAATGCTGCATTATGAATATCTGGAGACATTGAATGGCCAACAGGGTTACCGATTACTCCGTATAAAGGTTTCAAGGTCTCTCCCCCTCTGAACAATTATATTAACGAACGTCTCATAAACACATGCACGCCTTTTGGCGCATAGACTTTAATTTGCTTACCTGCATCATTTGCCGTGATCCATCCTAAGCCTGAGAAAACGATATCCATTTTGGGCTGATCAATGGTAAAGGTATGCGGAACGAGTGCTGGAAAATCTTCCATCCCCTCTTTTGATGGCGGCGATAGCAGTTCCCCTGCATGTTTTTCATATAAATCATCTGCGTTCTCTAACTTTGTTCTGTGTATGTTCAGCTCATTTGGCATATAGCAGACAAATGATGTTCTGCCGCCTTTTACATAATCAAATCGAGCAAGCCCGCCAAAATAAAGCGTTTGTGCTTCATTTAATTGGAACGTTCTCGGTTTCAATTCTTTTTTCGGCGTTAAGATCTTCAAGTCATTTTTGCCGACATAGTGCGCCATCTGATGACGGTTGATAATGCCCGGCGTATCAAATAGAGCAGATCCGTCATCAAGCGGGATCTCAATGGCATCAAGTGTTGTACCTGGATATTGGGATGTGGTGATCACGTTCTCTTCGCCAGATACTTCTTTGATGATTCGATTGATAAATGTGGATTTCCCAACATTCGTACAGCCGACCACATAGACATTTCTTCCCTCGCGATAATGATCGATCGCTTCCATCACCTCAGGTACGCCCTGACCTCTGCTTGCACTGATTAAGAATACATCGACCGGGTTCAATCCGTTTTCTTTCGCTTCCCGTTTCATCCAATGAATCAAACGATCTTTTTTCACGGATTTCGGTAAAATATCTACTTTGTTGCCGACGAGTAAAATCGGGTTACCACCAACTATACGACTCAGCCCATTTATCCAGCTTCCGTTAAAGTCAAAAATATCAACGACCTTGACAATCAGAGAATCTGTCTCTCCGATGCTGTGCAATATATTTAAAAAGTCGTCTTCCGTTAAAGAAACATCTTGTATTTCATTGTAGTTCTTTAACCTAAAACAGCGCTGACAGATCACATCTTCTTTCAATAGAGATGCTGCCGGCGCATATCCTAATTGATCTTTATCTTCCGTCTGAATGGCTACACCGCAGCCAATACAAACAACCTTTTCCATTATTACTCTTCCTCCCACTGAATGTGGCCCTTACGCTTTAAGGCTCCTAAAATTCTGCGTTCAATCTGCCTGTTAAATTTAGTGAAAAATCCGTCTGAGGCAGCAACAGGGACGACCAAAATCGTATGGAAGCCGTGACGATTCCCGCCTAGAACATCGGTCATAAGCTGATCCCCAATGACCACCACATCTTCTTTTTTCAATTGCATATCAGCGACGGCCTTATTAAAAGCTCTTCCCATCGGCTTTTTCGCTTTATAAATAAACGGGATATGAACTGGTTCAGAAAAAAGCTTGACCCTTTTTTCATTATTGTTCGATACAATCGTCACTTGTATCCCGTGATCCTTCATTTCTTGAAACCATTCAATTAAGCGGGGCGTCGCACTTGGACGATCCCATTCTACTAGTGTGTTATCTAAATCAGTAATAATTCCTTTTACATTTCGTTCTTTTAATTTTTGCGGTGAAATGTGGAAAATGCTTTTCACAAATTCATCCGGTAAGAAATACTTCTTTAGCACAATTTGCACCCTTTCTTCCATTGGTTTTTCAGCGATTGTGTCGAATCAAATCACAATTTGTCTGTCTATCGAATACAATGAAAAAGTTTTCGACATATGATGAGTACCTTCAACAGGTGTGGATAATTTTACACACATTATCCACCTATATTCCATCACGCTTTCATTCAATTATAAACACTCTACCCACAAGTTATCCACTTCACCATGTGGATAACAGAACGATTGTTCTTGTTTCCCATTCATGGTAGATTAAAGGTACTTCAGAGACATTCGATCAACCTATGATGATATGTCTTTTTCTCAAGTTTTATGCCAACTTTTTCAGGGGAGGTGTTTTTCCCATCATATGGGTTTCTAGTATGAAAAAGCTGTCAGATGATTTACTTATAGAATCGTACTATAAAGCAAATGAAATGAACTTAAATCGCGACTTCATTGAATTAATTGAGACAGAAATGAAAAGACGTTCGCTCGGGCATATGCTCTCTGTTTCCTCTTAATTCCATATCACAGGAACCATGCCTCCCGAGCACTCTCCTTTTTTAAACTCAGGTGACTGATATTATATCACTTGCGCTATAGGCTTACTACTATTTTCCGTAAAAAACACCCCTTCTTAACAAAGAAGAGGTGTCTTATTTGCAAGGCTGTTCATTCCAAAACCATAACCCTCCACCTACGACCAAAATGACCACAAGGAACACAACAAGAAAAGCGTAACCGATTCCTGCTCCTTGAGCTGGATAAGGCGAACACGCAGGGTAAGGATAAGGGCATCCCCACATATCAGTTACCTCCTTCTAGGAAGATATACTGTTAGACTATGCTGGAAGGATGGTCTTGTTTAGGCAGATGGCCATCATTTAAAAATGTTTAATGACATCCCGCTCTTTGATTTCGTTATAAATGATTCTTGCCCCTTTTGGCGTCATATGATTGCCAGAAGGGTCGATCAAACCTGATTGAATCAGCGCATTGTCACTATCTTCGCCCGCTTCTCGGATGAACGCTTTCCAGTTGTCGACAAGCGGTACTTGCTGATCCTTGGCTAGTTCTCTCGTGATGTCATTATAGGAATTTTGCCAAGCTCTTGCCCCGCCTCTCTCAGCAAAATAAGATGACTTATACCTAGAGTAATAATACAAGCCCTTTTTTCCGCCTTCTACAACAGGAACGCACGTCATGAGAATTGGGGTAATACCTGCTTTTCTACTTTCAGAAATGAAGTAGGTTATATTTTCTTTAAATCTTTTTTTCGTCACTCGGGGATGTTTCCCGTCTAAAATCGCCGCATCATTCGTACCGAACATGATGAGGACGTAAGTTGGTTTCTGCTTTAAAATATCCTGCTCAAAGCGAAGCTTCGCATCTTCAGTCGTCTGCCCGCCAATCCCTGCGTTCTTCACTTGAATTTGACCGCGCTCGACGTTTTTCATGAGATTCACCCATTTTTCAGATGTTGGATAATCTCGAAAGTCCCAGTTTGATCCCTTTGTATTACTGTCGCCAAATGCAATGACACTTTCTTGTTCTGGCTTTGAACACCCAGCAGCGACACAAAGTAGGATGAAAAGGACAACATATTTCTTCACAACATTCACCTCCAAAAGCCCTCTTCATATAGTAAACGACAAGACTTTTGGTTTCAATGAATGACTGTTTTTGACGAATACTTCCTAGTGCAGTTGAACAGGTACATACGCTTTGTCGTGATGCAGCAGTTCGCTCACTTTGACAAATTCATAGCCTCGATCCTTTAATTCAGGTATCACTTGTTTCAGTGCTTCGACCGTCTGCTTCCGGTTTCCCCCGCCATCATGCAAAAGAATGATATCGCCGCCTTGAATGTGATCAATAATCCGGCTCGCAATTTTGCGTGAGCCTGGTCTTGACCAGTCCTTCGGATCTTGCGTAAAGGACCACATCACCACATCATATCCTTGCTTTGACAAAATGCGGAAAGATTTCATCGTCAAGCGGCCGCCAGGAGGGCGAAATAATAAGGGTCCGCCAGGCTGGAGTGAAGCGATTTGAGCCGCTGATTCTTTTAGCTCCTGCTTGATCTCCTTTGATGATAACAGGTCAAAATACGTATGATTCATCGTGTGGTTGCCAAGCTCATTTCCCTCGCCTACGATTCGTTTCGCAATCTCTGGATATGTATGAATCCGGCTGCCTATAGCAAAAAAGCTGGCATTCACTTGATGCTCCTTCAGCACATCTAATACTTGATTCGTGTACACTGGATGAGGTCCATCATCAAAGGTCAGTGCAATCTTTTTTCGTTCCTGTCTCATGTCCCAAAAAGCTCGTCCTGTTTTTTCTAGGTCGATTCTTTTTAATGTTCGAGCTTCTATTTTATTAGGAACAAACGTGCATAGCATTAATATACACATCAAGACATGCAACCCTCTCATTTGACCGCCTCCACAGAACATTCTTACAGATTAAATTGCCCGCTTTTTGATGAATCATTCAACATTCAAGGTCACGATCCCCATCTCTGGCTTCTTTTTTACATAAAAAAAAAGCTGGCCATCAGGCCCGCTTTTTGTTTCACGTTTGGTTTCTCTCTTCAACTGTCGAACGTTGCTTAGAATTCATACAGACACTCTCCTTCTTGGATTTGATTTTGAGCCCATAATAATTTCCGATAATACTGGTTGGACTTCTGGTATTGTTGGGAGGCTTCTAAGGCTGTCGCAATTTCTAGTGAGATATCCTCTATATAAGAGTATAGGCTAAGTTTTTCCAAATAATCAATGGTTTTTTGCAGTTGTTCTTCATTCATTTCTTGAACATATAAAGCATCTAGATACTCAAACATATGACAGAACAGCTGGTCTTCATGCTTCTTTGCAGCTAATTTCCCATCCTCTAATATGCGGCATGCTGCTACTTGTTCATTTTGTCTAAAAAGCAGTTTTGCCAGCGTATAGAGCGTATGCGGAAGCGTGGGAAGCTGCTCTTTACAGGCAATATCAGCCGATTCCGTTAAATAGCGTTCTGCTTCCTCAAGGTAGCCCAGCTCCCCATAACATTTCCCTAAATTATAAAGCGCTGAACTGTATATCCGCGGGTGATCAATTTGTGATGCGAGCTGTTTTGCCTTTTTTAAATGAGGCAGTGCTCGGTCTTTTCGTTTTAAATCTTGATAGTTTCCTGAGATCACAAACAGGCACTGAATGATGCGAATAGAATAAGCATCATGCTGATCGTATATTTCCAGCGCCTTTAAAATATGATGCATCGAGACATGCGTTTGCTTCATAATATAGTAGGCTTCTGCTACTTTAAAATGAAATTCAGCCTGCTCAATATCATCAAATACCATAGACAGCTGTTTTTCTGCCACTCGGTAATATTTGACGGCTTCTAAATATTCTTTTTGACTAAACTCATGCATGCCACGAAAAAATGCATGGTAATAATGCAGCATATCAGATAACTCATGATTGGAGTTTTCGATTTTATCGACAAGATTAGATACTGAGAAAGGTTGATATTTTGAAGGGTGTATATAGTCAAGCATGATCTGGTGCCGAAAACACATGAGCTGATAATAAATCAGTAAATGCTGGTCCTCTTCCATCCGTTCAATTTCCGCTTCTACTTCTGCTTTTAGGATTTCCGCATCTGGAACACTGAACTGCCGTATCATTCGATACCATTCATTAATTTTCATACCTACATGTGAAGAAAGAACCTTCCCCATGTTCCGAAAAAACCCCTTCCTTTTCGGTCTAATATTACATATTTTAGCACGCTTCTTGACCGCCAAGCACCGCAAAGAAACCGCAAACATATGAGAAGGGAAGCAAAACAAGACGAACAGAAGCCCGTTTTTTTCGAAAAAGATGATTTTTTCATCGTACAGACACAGACAATCCCCCCTTCACATACATTTGAGGATATAGGCAGTGGCCTAAACATGGTGGAGGTGAAAATCGTGGCAGGAGTATTTACAGCGATGGGATTGATGGTCAAAGAATTGGTGTTCTTAGTGTCCTATGTCAAAAACAATGCCTTTCCACAGCCCCTTTCGGGAGAAGATGAAAAAAAATACTTAGCCCTTATGGCAGAGGGCGATGAACACGCGAGAAATATGCTGATTGAACATAACCTTCGGCTCGTCGCCCATATTGTCAAGAAATTTGAAAATACCGGGGAAGACGCAGAAGACCTCATCTCCATCGGGACGATCGGACTCATTAAAGCCATCGAAAGCTATTCCTCTGGAAAAGGAACAAAGCTGGCAACGTATGCCGCGCGGTGTATTGAAAATGAAATCCTGATGCATTTACGCGCGCTCAAAAAGACAAAAAAGGATGTCTCCTTGCATGACCCCATTGGTCAGGATAAAGAAGGCAATGAAATTTCTTTAATTGATGTCTTAAAATCCGAAAATGAAGATGTGAT
This sequence comes from Bacillus sp. SIMBA_005, assembly GCF_046535585.1. Classification (NCBI taxonomy): domain Bacteria; kingdom Bacillati; phylum Bacillota; class Bacilli; order Caryophanales; family Bacillaceae; genus Bacillus; species Bacillus sp. SIMBA_005. Next base: position 247,296 of record NZ_JAWRWI010000004.1, read on the forward strand.
TGATACGATTCAGCTCAACATGGAGCTTGAAAAAGTAAAAGAGTATATCGACATTCTCGACGGCCGGGAAAAAGAAGTGATCGTCGGCCGGTTCGGCCTTGATTTAAAGAAAGAAAAAACACAGCGGGAAATAGCCAAGGAGCTCGGAATATCACGGAGCTATGTGTCCCGGATTGAGAAGCGAGCGCTGATGAAGATGTTTCATGAGTTTTACCGGGCGGAGAAGGAGAAACGGAAGCGGGAGAAGGGGAAGTGAAAATAAATTGCTTCCATCTACTAATAAAAAACAGACCTTGTTGGGTCTGTTTTTATTTTCAGCACTAAGCTACTGTCTCTCTGCATTTCCTTTCAAATAGATGCTCTGTATTCATAACGTCCATAAATCTAATTTAAAAAGATTGCGATATCCTTTTTATTAATGAAAAATAAATGGTTATTATCATGATCTTTTTTAGGATAATGGTCAATTAAATATTGTCTCAAGGTATTTAATTCATCTATTTCAATCATTTTTGACTCAATTGCATTTTCCCACATTACAATTAATGTTTCATCGTCTATTACTTCTAGCACTTGAGGAACAAATTTTTTATTCTCTCTTCTATACGCTTGATACGCTGTGTAAGAAACTGCATCTAATACTGAATACCAGCCATATTGTTTTTGTTCATCTTTTTCTTTATTTGCGAACTCGGCTACATCCATATAATCTTCACTATCTATGTAGTTACATAAATCATCTGCACTTAACTGTTTGCCAGAAAGCCATTTCCAGCAATCATCTAAAGCTTTTTGTCCTATGTGGTAACCATCATCTTCTTTACCTATGAATGTATACATTTTTTCGGCTATCGCTAAGCCTAGTGCAACTTTAGCTTCTTCACTAAGGTCATTTATAAAATCCATTCTATAGCCTCTTTTCTATTTTTTTATTTTAACTACATTTTCTGTAACACCATTTTTAACATCAAAAGATAAAGTATCTCTTGGATGTGGGACACTTGGATCTCGTTCTGTTGTTACTTTTATTTTCAATTCAGGATAGTGATCTGTCAGTTGCTTGAATATTCCTCTTTCCTCACTTGGAACTCAATCAAACAAACCTTTTGTACATTTATTACAAACTCCATTTGGATTAGATTGATGGATATTTAGTATACCTTTTATCTCTTCTGGTTTAAAAACAGCACTTAGATGATTCAGAGTTCTCGAAAATTTAAACTAGTAATATTCTTTTAAGATGTTAATGCGCAACTATTTTAATCAAAGAAATTACCATCTTCCTGTCTCTAAACTCTTAAAAAACACGCCTTCATAATCAAAATCATGTTCATAATACCCTACATGTAAAAGCATAGTATCGTCTAAACTAGGTAATTTTTCTTCTGTACTCACTTTCATCTTACGCCCCTAACTTTTCATATCCTTCTGAAAATCAATATCCCTCAACTCAACCCATTCAACAAAGTCAGGAACTGTTTTTGTCGTCAAAAAATGATGAACGATTTGATACGCTTAATTACGATCGACATAGCTGCACGACGGCACATACAATGAGGTTCCTGCGACCAAATGCTCGATCGTTTCAATTTTTTCTCCCTTTTTAAAAGGAACCAAAAAATTTGGATACCTCATGATCAAGAAACCATACGGTTCCGTATAAAAGAAAACTAGACTTTCACTTTCCCAATCTTCTTCTATCTCAATGGAAGATTCTCCGTTACCTTGTTCCCAATATTCTTCACCCTCCTGAAAGAAAATCCTTTTCATGAATTCTTCTCCTGGATTTGCTACTGAAGCTCCTGTGGGGCCGTAGTATAAAAACATCTATATCTCTCCTTCATACCTATATCAACTTGTTAACCAACTGTTCTATTTCCTTCAAATTGATAAAAAGCTTGTGGTTCTTCGTTTAATTTCAGCAAGTGATATAGCTTTGGGTTTAGCTTTTGAAAAGTTTGCTTGCTGACCCATTTTACTTCTTCAATATCATGATCCGAATCGAGAATACTCATTTGTCCTCCGGTGATTTCAGCAAAGAAGGTGATCATCAGTGCATGATGCTTTTTGTCTTGAAAGAATGCTTCTCGAACCGAATGAAGTTCATTCACTTTGCAAATATACCCTGTCTCTTCTTTCACCTCACGGATCACGGCTTGATGCAGGTGTTCGCCTTTTTCTACAGCACCACCAGGAAGTCCCCAATATCCCTTTACGTTTTTGACCATTAAAATATTTTCTGCCTCATCATTCATAATAGCTGATACTACGTCTACTCTTTTCAAATGAATCCCCCTCAATCATTCTCTTTTCTCATCAATTATCCAATAAATAGCACGAACTGTTCATTTCAATACATTCATTATACGGTATCCTTGATACAAGAGAATGGATAAGAAAGCAAACAGCTTTCGTGAACAGATTGGAGGCCACAGCATGTGGATCATCATCATTTTACTTATTGTCCTCATTGGGTTTACAGGGAATATCGTTTCTTTATTAAGACAAATGAAAGAATCAAACGAGAAAATTATACAACTGTTAGAACATCAAAAACCGAAAAAATAAAAACCTCACTCTTTTAGAGAGAGGTTTTTTAGAGTAAGCCATTATTCTTACCGTTTCTCGTGAAGCAACATATATCTGATTCGACGAATATAATGCAGCGCAATATGAACGAGACATAAAATGAGCCCGATCATCGCAAGAATATAAATGGGCAGCATCAAACCAGGTACATAGTTGACGATAAAACCCAAACAAAACGCTGTCAGCATATATAGGCTGATCAACCTCATCAATACCATTCGAAGCCCTCCCTTTCTACAACTTTAACATCATTTCCTTTATTTTCATAAAAAAATGCGAATCCACTAAGATTCGCATGATCATTACGTATTCAATTCACCTTTCTTCGCCCGCGCTTCCTTCCACTGCTCAAGCTCTGACACTGTCAATAATTGATATCCTTGTTTGGTTAATTCCTTGATAATCGTGACAGCTGCGTTTGCCGAGGTGTCGTAGATGTCGTGCATTAAGACGGTTTCTCCGCTAGATGCATGTGTGAGAATGTAGTTGGCAACATACTCGCTGTTGCGATATTTCCAGTCTTCAGGATCTACGTCCCAAAGCGTGACTTTCATGTTGACAGCCGCGTTAATTTGCCCGTTTGTTCCTCCATATGGCGGTCTAAAGTGAGTCGGTGTGAAACCGCCCGCTTTTTCAATGATTTGCTGGGTCTCTTCCACTTGTTTGACGGCTTGTTTTAATGGAAGTCTTGTGAGTAAAGGATGGCTATAGGAATGATTTCCGATTTCATTCCCACCCTTTCTGATTTCACCTAGCATATCAGGGTAATATTGAACCCTGTTTCCTAATACAAAAAATGTCGCATGTCCTTTGTTTTCTTTTAAGGCTTTTAAAATTTTTGAGGTCGTGGATGGATTTGGTCCATCATCAAATGTCAGGGCAATGGCTTTTTGATTTGGGTTGAATGTTGCTTGTTTTGGCAGTTTGACGAGCTTTCTTTTTGAGATCGGTTCTTTTTTCTCATTTTTGTTCTTTTCTTTATGAATGTATTCGGGCTTTAACAGTCCTTTAAGCAGCGTTTTTTTAATCGCCAGCACTTGAGGTCCTTGTTCGCTTGGTGCGATTTGCCCTGCTGGAAAGTAGAATTCTATAAAACGATCTTTGATGGCAAAATACTGATAATGCTCTGCTGCAGGAGACGTTCCATGTTTGAGCAAATGCTCATTTTCAGCAAGAGAGCGATCTTTTTTTAATTCATCAAATGTCATTTGAGACAGTTTTTGCAGATCTTCTTTCTTTGATAAAAATAGATCATCTATTGATAAAAAATGCTGTTTCTTGAAATCAAAATTGAATATCTTTGATTCATGTTCGCCCTTTACTCCGCCTTTTAATTCATAAGTATTGAATTTGATCGCAGCGGTTTGCTTGGCATAATGAGTAATCTCGTAATCTATGTTTAATTCGTATCGATGATCTTCATCGACATCGTTTGCTTCACTGAATGATGTTTTGAATTTATCTAGCGCTGTTTCAGCAAATCTTTTCATCTCTTGATCTAGCTTTTCTTGATGAAAGACCGGATAGTTGACAGCATATCTCATGTATCTCCCGTCATTCACGAGGGTGACTATTTCCACTTCTTTATAGCTCGCATCTTGTTCTACTTTCTTCTTCTCCGTCCCGCTTGCCTGCTGATTATGAAAAAACGCAGCAATTCCGATGATGATTGCAAGTCCGCATAGGACGAGACTAATCTTCCATTTCATTGACACAATAATTCCCCTCTCGTGATGGCGTCATGCCTTAATGACGTGTGTTTGTAGGATAGACTTTGCGTGAACCCCATTTAGTTTTCAAAAAACAAACTCGTCACATTTTAGACACATTTTAAAAGAGGAATAGAAAAAGGGCTTGATTTCTCAGCCCTAACATTATTTTTGCATATATAGTTGAAATAATTTCGTTTCTTCATCAATCGAACTCGCTCGATCAAAAGCCGCTCTAAGCGTCTTTGTATTGTTTAATCGCTCATAAAGCATAGTCAATACAAAGATGAATGCCGCATTCCCATCAATGTAATCATCCGGCGCTACATAGGACATGGCACCAGCTTCTAAAAAGGCATCTGCTAGTTTTTTCTCACCTAGTGTGCAGCCTGTAGAAATAACGTGAACCCCTTCTAACGAAGCATATCGCTTGATTTCATCCACTCCAAAAGCAGCTCCTCTAGGCTCCCCATCTTCATATACATCTTCCCCTAATTCCGGCATGAGAAAAGCTCCTTCTTCCCCATGAAATGATAGAAGAATATAATCGATTTCTCCTCTATTTTTTCCAGATAACACATTGATCAGGTCATTTGGTCTTCCGATCCATTGCATATCGACTTTCACACCGAAGTTTTCAAGTGCTGCACGCAGCGCAAAAGATTCGAGCTCACTATTTGGTCCTGCTGCTAACATAATGCGCATCGTCTGTTGATCCACTTTTATCCCCTCCAGATTATGCTAAAAATAAAACCATTTTTTCCTCATCTGCATATGTATGATCAGGCCATTTTAGTGCTTTTTCTTCAAGTGCGTATGACTCAAATCCAATAGAGCGATACAGGCGTTTGGCTGAGTGATTGGTCGTCACGACTGATAAATACATTTGCTCAATGTCATGTCTTTCTCCGGCGAATGAAAGAACTTCTGTCATCAAGGCCTTGCCTACTCCTTTTCCGCGGGCACCCGCCGTTACATACATCGCTGCTACATTCGCTCGGTGCTTTAATTTCTGCAAATTTTCTTGGATGAGCGTGACCATGCCCACAAGCTTCCCTTGATCAAAGGCGCCAAAGGTCCACATCAATTGTACAGAAGCAAAACGAGCTGCGTATTTTTCTATTGTACCGATTTGCTCTTCTTCATAACTCATCGCAAAGCCCTCAGGATGTAATCGCAGTGCTTCTAGTCTCAATGCGGCATATTCTTCAGCATCATCTGGTGTTAACAATCGAATATTCAGAACATCGCCCCCAACAGAATGATTAATACGTCCAATTTTATCTTGAAAGGAGATTTTGATCAAAATGTTTCTCCTGAAAATAAAAAGGCATCCCCTAAAAGGATGCCCCCTCCATTACCACTTACAGCGTTTCACTGGACGGCAGCAAGGGTTTTTGATATCACTGCCGCAATCGTATTCTTTCACGATATACTCGTTATGAGTCGACTCAGTGACAGGATAGTAGTTTTCAATTCTTTTGATGTTTTTGTTGACGTTTGTGATATGCGTTGGATGAATTTTTCTGATGGTTTGTTCATTCGTTCTTGTGTTGACAATTTGACGTGTGGGGAAAACAACCGTTTCATCTCCTCCATGGTTTCCTCTGCGAGGTCCAAAGAAAAAATCATCTAATCGATTCCGGCTCATCTCAACACCCCTTCAATTTGTCTTTCACTTACACTCTATCGTATGTAAGAGACGCCATTCGTGATTAGATGCTTGTCTATTTTTTAAAAATTCCGCTATTCATCTCGTTTTCTCTCTCTTTACAAAAGGGTAATCTTAACATATTATACAAATGATATATTGTGGTAGAAGAAATGGTCCCCATAGCCTTCCCACTCATCATCAAACACGAGGTGAACGATATGATCAATACGACACAACCAATCGAACGAAACAAGCTAGACATTGCACTTGAACTGACTCAAATGCATTTGAATCGATATGAAACGAATCATCCTGATCAGCTGAGTGAGGTTTATGCGAAATACTATGCACTGCTTGAAGTGCTGGATTTATCTTCTTATGATCAATTGATTGATTTATTGCCAGATGAGCTAAAACAGACGCTTGAGTAAAAAACCCTCTATCCACATGGGATAGAGGGTTTTCTTTATACTCGTGCTGCCATATCGGTTTCGATTTGTTCTAGGCTTCTTCCTTTTGTTTCCACTAGTACAAAGCGGGTGAACAATAGTCCGATTAAGCAGATGACACCAAATGAGGAGAAAATGACCCCGAAGCTGAATTTGTCTGCCAAGATAGGGAACACGAGTCCAACGGCTAACGATCCCGTCCAGTTAAAGGCAGATGAAATACCTGCGCCGATACCTCTGACAGAAAGCGGGAAAATTTCGCCGATGATGATCCACGTGATCGGTGCCCATGAGAAGGCATAGCACAAGATAAAGCAGCAAAGTGAAATTAAGGTCACCCAGTTTAAAATCCCTTCACTAACGCCAAGCGCACCTAATGCGGCTGGTGCAAAGAAAGAAAGGGCCATGCCCGTTCCCCCTACGGTGAGAATCGTTCGGCGGTCGAACCGGTCGACAAATTGTAAAAAGATTACGGTGGTGACGACAAAAATGACACCGACAATGACGGTAAAACCTGCAGCAACCTGAGGTGCAAGCCCTACATTTCGAGCAATACTCGTTGCATAATACACAATAGAGTTCGCCCCTTGAATTTGCTGAAGGGTCGCCATCCCAACCCCGATGAAAAGAGCCATTCTAAATTTCTTTTGAAACAACTCGCGAATACCAGAGCGTTCTTCTTTTGCGACTTCTAAAATTTCCTGCATCTCTGCTTCGATTTCCTCATGAGAAGAGCGCAGTGATCCTAATACTTCCCGTGCTTTATGAGCCATTCCGTGTTTAATTAAATATCTCGGAGATTCAGGAAGCTTCAGCATACCAATATAAAGCACGATGGCAAATAAAGCGGCACTACCGAGCATCCAGCGCCAGCTGTCTGGAATAGGTTCAAACACAAATGCGACAATATAGCTCAGCAGTAGTCCACTCACGATCATGAGCTGATTGAGCCCGGACAATTTCCCGCGGATTTTAGCAGGAGCAATTTCAGACATGTATGCCGGCACCAAAGATGAGGCTGTACCAACGGCTGTTCCTAAAAAGATACGTGCAATGGTTAATGAAATCTCTTCTGGTGCGATAGCTGATCCAATCGCTCCGACAAAAAAGATAACAGATGAGACCAAAATAAGCTTTCTGCGGCCAAATTTATCCCCTAAGAGACCGCTTAAAATGGAGCCGATGATCGCCCCGCCCATTAATGAAGAAACGACAATTCCAAGCCATAATGGACTGAGCTGAAATTCTTGCTGAATATGCCCTTCTGCCCCTGCAATAATCCCAATATCATATCCGAATAAGATGCCTGCAAAGGACCCGAAAAAGAAGATAAATTTGCTTGACACTTTTTTCTCCAAGTGGATGACCCCCTCACTTAATTAACCGCTTTCATTTCATCCCGTGCTTCTACTGTAATCAGTAGAAGACCTTTCACCCTTCTATAAAACCACATATTCTGCACTCACAAGCTTTGCAAAATGAACAATTTGATCAACCGTTAAATTGAGGGATACGACTGTATGATGACCCCCGCCTTGCTTAATCCACGCTTTGACGCCATCCTGAAAATTCGGCTTGATTTTCCAGAGCACACGTGCAACCGGTAAATGAGGTGCTGCTTCCTCCGGCTCAAAGGCTTCGACTTCTTGTATGAGCCATTTGAAATGAGTCCCAAAGTCAGCAATAGAAACAACAACACCTTCCCCTGCTTTGCCATCAAACACAAGACGAGCTGGATCCTCCCTGTTTCCAATTCCAAGCGGAGATACGACAATGACAGGTTTCGTATGGGCGAGCGCCGGATCTACTTCTAACATATGAGATTGCAGCACTGCTTCCTGTCCAGAGGTCATTTCATACGTGTAGTCCTCCATAAAACCAGTGGATTGATGATGACTCATCACTTTTAATAACCGGTCCAGCGCAGCCGTTTTCCAATCGCCTTCCCCCGCAAAGCCATATCCCTTTGCCATTAGCCGCTGTACCGCAAGTCCTGGCAGCTGTTTCATTCCATGTAAATCTTCAAAGTTTGTCGTAAAGGCATTGTACCCGCCTTCATCTAAAAAGCGTTTGATAGCGATTTCATAGCGCGCTTGCACCTTCACACTTTTTTCCCATTCTTCAACTGAATACGTCCCATAATCCACATCATATTGCGATAAATACTCCGCAAATAATGCATCTACCTCTGCTTCTTCTACTGCATTCACATATTTGACGAGATCGCCTATACCAAAGTAATCAACCGTCCATCCTAACTGAATCTGGGCTTCGATTTTATCACCTTCTGTGACAGCCACGTGGCGCATGTTGTCACCAAACCTAGCCACTTTAATCTGAAAGCTTTCATGATAGGCAGCTGCCACGTCCATCCAATCAGCGATTTGCTGCTGCACATCCGGCTTAGACCAATGACCGGCAACAATTTGATTTTGTTTATTTAGACGTGCATTGATATAGCCATATTCTCTGTCTCCATGTGCCGATTGATGAAGATTCATATAGTCCATGTCGATCGTGTCCCACGGAATCTTTTCATAATACTGTGTGACAAGATGCAAAAGAGGCTTCTGCAAAAGATTGGTCCCGCGTATCCACATTTTTGCCGGTGAAAATGTATGCATCCACGTCATGACGCCGACAACCTCATCACGATAATTGACCTCTTTCATCAGCTTTGTGATTTGATCCGCGCTGACAGCTAGCTCCTGCAAGATTACTGGATAAGGAAGTAAACCGCTCTCATTTAAGGCATCCGTCATCTTTTGTGCATCTGCTTTTACTTTCTGCAGTGCTTCATCTCCGTATAAATGCTGTGATCCGACAATAAACCAGCATTCTTTATGTTGACTTGTTAACATAGATATCCCTCTTTTCTTTATCTTGAAGGTTTTTGTCCGTAATACGCATGTTCGCCGTGTTTTCTTAAGTAATGTTTATCTAAAATTCGCTGCGGAAGAGGCTCCGCGTATTCATTTAATTGCTTTGCGAACAAATTCATTTTGGCGACTTCATCTAAAATCACACTGTTTGTGACCGCACTTTTTGCATCTTTCCCCCACGTAAATGGGCCGTGGCCTTGAAGCAAAACACCCGGCACCGCCATCACATCTAGGTTTCTTTTCTCAAACGTTTCGATGATCAGCCGGCCCGTTTCTACCTCATAACCGCGATTGACTTCTTCTTCTGTCAGAAATCGAGCACACGGAACAGCGCCGTAAAATGTATCGGCATGTGTTGTGCCCATTGCCTGTAAATCGAGACCTGCCTGCGCCCAAACAGTTGCCCACATGGAATGGCTATGTGAAATACCGCCAATTTCCTCAAAGTGTTTGTAAAGGACAGCATGTGTTGCTGTATCTGATGAAGGACTGTATTTCCCTTCCACTACTTCACCGTCAAAATCGACCACAACCATGTCTTTCGCTGATAATTGGTCATACGCTATCCCGCTAGGCTTAATAACAAATAGACCGCTGTCACGATCACACGCGCTGACATTGCCCCATGTGAATTTCACAAGTCCGTATTTTGGTAAATCTAAATTGGCTTCGTATACTTCTTCTTTTAAGCGTTCTAGCATACGGTTGTCACTCCTTTCTTTGGCATCAGATGTGCTACTGCCGCCTCTTCAATCGGAAGGCCGTCTTGATAGCGCTTTAAAAATTCGCCAAAACCTTTGACATCAAGCGGATCGGGTTCTATCAGTTCTTCTGATGTATGGGCAAACACTTGATGCGTGAGAAATTCAGCCAATGTTTGCTTTTGATGATGGAGCATATAGGAAGCGAGGACAGCCATTCCAAACGCACCGCCTTCACCCGCAGTGGAAACGACTGATACAGGTGTATTAAGCGCTGCCGCCACCATTTTTTGACCAACGAGCGGTGTTTTAAATAACCCTCCATGTGCTAATAAACGATCAATCACAACATGTTCTTGTTCTTTTAAGCGATCCATCCCTATTTTCATTGCGCCAAAAGCAGAAAAAAGATGGGTACGCATGAAGTTAGCCAGATTAAAGCGGCTTTCAGCTGATCTGACAAAAAGAGGTCTTCCTTCTGGCAGTCTTGTAATATTTTCACCAGAATAATAGCCATAGCTTAAGAGTCCGCCGCCATCTGGATCTGCTTCTAACGCCTGCTGCAATAAAGCTTCGTACACCTTTTCTGATGCTACTTGCATACCCAATGCGTCAAATGCCTCTCTAAAGATATTCATCCAAGCATTTAAGTCACTTGTACAGTTGTTCGCATGAACCATTGCGACTGGCAGTCCGTCTGGCGTTGTGACCATATCCACTTCTGGATACACACCCTTTAGCTCCTGCTCTAGCACAATCATGGCAAACACAGATGTCCCAACTGAAATGTTCCCTGTCCGTTTTTCTACACTGTTTGTTGCCACCATTCCCGTTCCGGCGTCACCTTCCGGGGGGCAAAATGGAATGCCTGGCCGCAAATGTTTGCCTTGATCTAAAATGGCTGCTCCTGCTGCCGTTAACACGCCAGCCTCCTCACCTGCTAAATAAACACGCGGCAGAAGATGACGAAGCTTCCACGGATAGCCTTTTTCTGCGATCAAGTCTTCAAATTGATGGAGCATTTCTTCATTGTAATCTTTCGTATGTTCGTCAATTGGGAACATACCTGACGCATCCCCAATGCCAATGGCCTGCTTTCCTGTTAACAGCCAGTGAATGTATCCTGATAGGGTGGTCATATATTCTAAACGGGAAAGATGTTTTTCCTCTTCTAATATGGCTTGATACAAATGGGCAATGCTCCATCTTTCTGGAATATGGAATTGGAAAACATCCGTCAGTTTTTGACTCGCCTCTATGGTTGTTGCATTCCGCCATGTGCGGAACGGAACGAGGACCTCTCCTGTATGATCACATGCCACATAGCCATGCATCATCGCTGATACCCCAATTGAGCCAATGGTTTGAATGGTCACGCCATACCTTTGCTCGACTTGCTCTTTCATCTCTCGGTACGCTACTTGAAGACCTGTAATGATATCAATTAAGTTGTACGTCCAAATACCTTCCTGAAGAGAACTTTCCCATTCAAATGCACCTTGGGCAATTGGCTGAAACGCTTCATCTATTAAAATGGCTTTAATTCGTGTTGAACCAAATTCAATCCCTAAAGATGTACGTCCTTCTTTTAAGGCTTTGGTCGTCTCTTCATGATTCATTCTGCGTTCACCCCCATGATTGATAGCGGTTTCAATTTTAATTTTCTAGATTCATTGATTCTCTGTGCACATTCACAATATAATATTTGTACGTACATATGTCAATAATAAATATAGTTGTACATACACAATACGACAAAAACCTGCACTTTTCTAAAGCTGGGACGTCAGAAAGGGAAAGCGCCTGTTTTTGATTCGACAACCATGTTAAAATATGTCCATACAATTTCTTCTCAATCCGAGTAGATGATCAACTGAGAAAGAAGTGAAACGATGAAAAAGAAGTACCAGATCATTATCGATGATATAAAAAGCAAAATACTTACAGGAGATTACCGGATCGGGGAACGTATTCCAACTGAATCAAGCCTGCAGGAGACGTATCAAGTGAGCAGGCATACAGTTCGAAAGGCCATCTTAGAATTGTCGAGCGAAGGTTTTTTGCGAAGTGAGAAGGGTTCAGGCACATTTGTGACCAATCAATATCAAACAAAGCCTGCGGGACATGCGCATATGAAAACGATTGGGGTTATCACGACATACATATCCGATTACATTTTCCCTTCCATCATTCGAGGCATTGAAAGCCGATTAAACGAAGAGAACTATTCTTTGTTACTGGCGAGTACAAATAATGATGTAGAACAGGAGAAAAAAGCGCTAGAAATGATGCTGTCCTTTGGTGTGGACGGACTCATTGTCGAGCCAACGAAAAGTAATTTATATAATCCGAACATCTCGTACTACCTATCTTTTAAAGAACAGGATGTACCGCTCATTATGATTAATGCCTATTATGAGCAGTTAGAGGTTCCTTTTCTCTGCTTGGATGATGTGAAGTCCAGTTATTTAGCCACAAAAGAGCTGATTACCTCGGGGCATCAGCAAATTGGGCTCATTTCAAAAACAGATGATTTACAGGGAAAGTACCGAATGAAAGGCTATATTCAAGCGCTCGGTGAAGCGAAGCTTAATTTTCTGCCTGAGCACGTCCTCTTTTTCGATACAGAATCGAAGCAGCATTTGGGGGATGATATTAAAACTTTCTTATTAAAGCATCAGCACGAGCTGACTGCCCTTGTTTGCTATAACGATGAGGTCGGATTAGAGGTTGCCAATGTATGCAGTGACATCGGGCTGTCCATTCCAGAGGATCTCTCCATTATTGGACAGGATAATTCATATATTGCCCAGAAAAATGCCCATGTGAAGCTGACAACACTGACGCACCCTCAGGAGCAAATGGGCCGGGATGCAGCAGACTGGATGATTAAAAAAGTGCAGGGGAAGAAGAATCTCCCTCATCAAACCTTTTATGAACCTGAATTGGTTCCAGGAGAAACGATCAAACAAATGCATGCAAGAAAAAAATGAGCCCTTGCCGCAAGAGGCTCATTTTTTATATGATTAGATCTCTTCTTTAGGAGTAGGCACTGCGCATACACCATCTGCACATGCCGCTTCAAATGAATTAGAAGCCGCTTTATCAGCTTGGGCTGCTTCTTCTGTCCAAGCCGTTTCAAGTGCACGCAGGAATGTATCGGCTGGCTGTGCACCTGCCACTGAATACTTGTCATTGATCAAGAAAAACGGAACAGCATTGACACCAAGCTGTCTCGCTTCTTGTTCGTCTTTTCGGACATGATCGGCAAACTCTTCACCGCCTAAAATTTGCTGTACTTCCTGCAAATCAAGACCTGCTTTTTCTGCAATGTCTAAAAGGGTTTGACGATCACCAACATGCTTTCCATCTGTAAAGTATGCTTGAAACAGCTCAGTCATGACGAAATCACCTTTCCCCATTTGACCAGCATATTGCGCCAATCGATGGGCATCAAAGGTGTTTGTCAACACGAGTGGATCAAATTGAAAATCGATTCCTTTCTCTTTGCCGGCCTGCTTCACCTGCTCATTCATCGCCACGGCCTGGCTGCGGCTCATCCCATATTTTTTGACGAGCATATCATGGACATCATAATTGACCTCAGCAGGTGCATGTGGATCAAGCTCAAAGCTTTTAAACTCGATTTCTACCTGTTCCTTTTGAGGGAATTGTTCAAGCGCTGTTTCTAGTTGTTTTTTTCCTATATAACAAAAAGGACAGGCGATATCTGACCAGATTTGTACTTTCATGTTCATCTTCCTTTCGTGTTTACGCTTTTTCTTTGACGATGTAACAATTATAGTTACACCAAATCGGTTATGTCAAGATTCTGATCTTGATTGAAATGAAAAAGCCTCTCCTTTTAAGAAAGGAGAGGCTTTGAAAATGACTATTCTAAATTGGCATGGTGACCGTACATTGTCTGTGTGTCGAGCTTTTTCATTTCCATTAACCGCAAAATAACCGCATCGTATGTCAGAAGAAGCGACTGCTCAAATAGCGAGCCCATTGGCTGAATGGTATGATGGCTTCCTTCCTGTTGATCCTTCGGCGCACCTGACAGTAAGATGACTTCATCCGATAGATCAGCTAGAGGTGACTGAGCCGAAAGCGTAAAAGCTGCCACTTTTCCACCAATTGCTTTTGCCTTTTTTGCAAGGACAAGCAAGGTCTCTGTACGGCCAGAGCCGCTCCCGACAATCAAGAGATCTTCTTCTGTAAAGGAAGGTGTATTGGTTTCACCGATCACATACGCCTTGACGCCAATATGCGTGAGTCTCATGGCAAATGATTTTCCCATCAAACCAGACCTGCCAGCCCCTGCCACAAAGACCTTTCTTGCAGTTAAAATGCTTGAGACAAGCCGCTCTGCTTGTTCGTCTTGAATAGCGGGCGAGTGCTCAGAAAGCTCATTTAAAATGGCTTTCACATAGTCACTGGTTTTCATGATTGTGCGATCAGCTGCTTCATTTGTGCGGCCACTTCTGCTTTATTGTCCTGGCTTGCGATACCACCGCCGACAATGATTAAATCAGGATTTAATTTCACGACTTCAGGTAACGTATCAAGCTTAATTCCGCCTGCAATGGCTGTTTTCGCTTGTTTGACGACTTGTTTAATGGTCATAAGGTCAGCAAATGAGTTTTGACCAACCGCTTGCAGATCATAGCCCGTGTGCACACAAATATAATCGACTCCAAGTTCATCCAGCTCTTTTGCCCGGCCGGCGATATCTTTGATACCAATCATATCCACTAAAATCTGTTTCCCTCTTGCTTTCGCTTCTTTCACGGCTCCTTGAATGGACATATCTTCTGCCGCTGCAAGAATGGTCACGATATCTGCTCCAGCTTCAGATGCCTGCTGCACTTCATAACCGGCCGCATCCATTATTTTCAGATCGGCGAGTACACGTAAGTTTGGAAATGCCTGTTTGACTTCTTTAACGGCACGCAAGCCTTCGTTGATCACAACAGGTGTTCCAATTTCGACTACATCGATCGATCCTTCTACTTCTTTAATCAGCTCAATCGCTTCTGGTATATTCACTAAATCTAATGCTAATTGTAATTTCATGAACGTTCACTCCTATTTTTTCATCTCATCTTCAAGAGCTCCGTGGATAGGGCTTCTTGCACGATGAAATGAGTATAACAACAGGATGGAAGCAATCCAAGTACGCACTTTTTTTTTACATACTATACTTTTTCGCATATGGTTACAAAAAAGACACTGTCTTTTCGGCCAGTATGTCAGCGAGCGCACAAACCCTCGCATTCGGTGTCATGTCTGTGTTCTGATGCCGCTCCGGTACTCGGCCTCCCTAGACTGCAAAGGTTTTCAAGTCACGCTGAAAAGAAGACAAAGAGCTAAAATAAAGTGATTTTAGCTCTTTGTCTACATCGGTCATCTTTCTATTTATCATCCTTTAAAAAATTGCTGTCGAGATACTGTTTTCCCCAATCATACATCGCCTCTAAAATTGGCATTAAGCTTTCCCCTAGTTCTGTGAGAGAATACTCAACCTTTGGCGGAACGACAGGATAAACCTCCCGGTGCACAATGTGATCTTCCTCTAATTCTCTTAGCTGATTGACAAGCATTCTTTGCGTAATTCCAGGCATTAACGACTTTAACTCACCAAACCGTTTTGTCCCTTCTCTGCCAAGGTGCCATAAAATCAGCATTTTCCACTTACCGCCGATAATATTCAGCGTCAGCTCTTTTTCGCAATTGAACACTTTATTTTCCATACGTGATGACAACAACATTCACTCCTATCATTACAAACCATTTACCCTTTATCATATACTGCGGCAAAATGGATTGCCTAGCATACAGTCTTTGTTATTGATTTTGTTTTTTGACGAAAGCCATCACAGCCTTTGTCATATCTTGCGCTTCTTTTGGCGCTCTGTCAGATCCAAACCATTTATTTAAATCACTGTGGCTCAGCGAATGAACCCGAAACACAAACCGTGAGCCTTTCTCATGATTCAGTTTTTCTGCAAATCGGTACACCTCAGGATTTTCCCATCCTGTGACCAAATAAACAGGCGGTACATTCGTTTGATTCATATAAGTGACCGGTGATGCCTTTGTCCAGTTTTCCTCTTGTTTGCCAAAGACTTTTTTGTACGATGGAATGGCTTGTATAAATTGATTGATGTTTAACGGTCCATCTAAAATCACGATAGAATTGATCGTTTTTGGCGACAGCCCCACACGTTTTAAGTAAGTCGAATCTGTAGCAACCAATGCTGTCAAATGACCGCCCGCTGAGTGTCCCATGACATTGATTTTTGACGAATCGATTTGATATTCATCTGCATGATCCTTGACCCACTTAATAGCATTCGCCGTATCATCTGCCATCTGCTCGAAGTTGGCATCGGGGTGAAGCCTGTAATTCATTGAAACAAACACATACCCTTGACCCGTAAAATAATCAGCCTTTGAAGCGACTCTATTCTTATCGCCGCCTGTCCAGCCGCCGCCATGGAGATAGATCATGACTGGATGCTTCTTCTTTTTGTCTTCATCTTTTCCCTTTGGCATATACATATCCAGTGTTTGCTGTTTATTTTGTGTGTCTGCATAATGGATGTTCGTCGTCGGCTTAGGCTGGTTGAAACGGAACACAAAGAATGCGCATACCAATAATCCAGCGATGACCGCCGCAAATAAGAGCCATTTCATGATTCGATTCAATGTCATTGCACCTTTCTGTGTTGGGATGGGGAAGACTGAATGTCCAATAAAAACTAGAATCGTCTGTTAAGTACAAACCTTTGATTTAAACAGAAGGTAGATTGGTGAATTTTAGATGTATGTCGGCTTGAATCACAGATTCAAATGGGTTGTGCACGTCAATACAATAGATCAAGTCGTTATGTTCATTATACTCTTTAATGTAGTGAAATTCATTGATTTGCACTAGATGATTGATATTGAAATCAGGGATTTGTTTCTGGATTTTTCCATCTAAAAACTCTATCATAGTTGGCCTCCAAGAGGTTATTGTATCAGTGCAATGATTCGTTTTCTTGTTTCTTCATGGTATTGAACATAGGAATGCAATAAAGGATATGAATCAAAGATATGTTGACATGTTTTGATTTGGGGATATTGCTCTTCAAATGACTGACGCAGCACGTTTAACTGTTTTTTCGGTATTCGTTTATGATCGATCACAAGACTCAAGCTGCCTGCAACAAGTGAAAAAAATAAATAAAAATCATCTGAGGACATCCCAGTTTCTTCTTCAAAAGAGATGATATCATCTGGATAAGCAGAATCTAATAAGTATTGATAACGCTGCTTCAAATCATTGATTAAGCCTTTTTTATCTTGGCTGATGTTCATGGATCTTTACACCTTTCTCTCAATGCTTTTAAGATAATCAGTCTTTCAATTTTTGATTAACTAAAAATGTGCCTTATATTGAATATCATAATATAAGGCACATTTCCAATAATACTATTTGTATTTTTTCACAATAACACCCTGAATTTTCCCCTCGACTACTGCACGGTCTTCCCTATAATCGTATACTTGTATAAACTGTTTTATGTGCACGTTTGAAAAGTGCCACTTCATTATCCGTTAGCCATTTAAGCTCTCGCATATGATACGAAATTTCTTCTAAGTAGGTATCGGTTTCAGCAATTAACTTTTTATCTAAGATATTTCTTTTTTTGTCTTCAACTACCAGATAAAGAGTAAACTGCTTTAAATCTAATTCGATAAGTGGGTAAGCTTTCTTTTTTTTATCGGGACTTAGTTTTGCTTTCCCTTTAATCTCCGCTTTATATTCCTTCTCTTTCATTTTCTTAAATGTAGCTTTGACTAGCTGACTATCCCATTTTTTTAATTCACACAGATATAGCAACGCTTTTTCCAAAGTATCAGCTAAGATTTTTTTCTTATTGGTTGCATTTTCAAATTCACTGTAACGGAAGGGTACTTCCAGCTCGTACGTATTTTTTAAAAATAAGATGTCAGGTTCATCTTTTGAAGTACTAATTAATTGGTAGTCTGTGAAAGATCCACAAATCAAAACAATAGCCTCACAATCTTTCGTTTGAAATTTCTTTTCTAATTCGTATAAGAACATTTCCGTAATACAAAGGGATTGGCTAGCTAAAATTCCATGATCATCATCTGACATTAATTGTATATTTTTCAAATACACTTCTTATAAGCCTCCTAATAAGATTTTAATCACCATGGCCTTGAATGTTTACTCATTCTTTTTCCTTTACTTGCTTTCTTAACAGCTAATACTCTACCTCGTTCCCATTCAAGCGCCCTTTTTCTTCCCTTTAAATTTCGTTTTACAACATATGGTTTATACCTTTTATAACCAGCAGCTTTATTCCATCTATTCGCTTGAGAGTTCGCCCTTCTTGATGTTCCATTTTTATTTAACTTACCACTACTAATTCCTATTTTAGCTAATTTACCTGTCTTAGTATCGACTATTTTGTAACCATGGTTTATTTTCTTAGACCTTTTGCTATTTCCATTGACTTTCTTCGAAAATCTCAGAGCCTTTTTCGCACCCTTTAACTTTCCACCACCCAAAAATCCTGATGCGGCTGCAACCGCCACACCCTTCCAATCTTTTCCTGACTTATGTGCTTTGTATCCATCATATACCGCAAATCCTGCATTGACAACAAACCATACCCAATGACCATCCGGGTCCACATTCATGACTGGGTTGTTGTTTCCATAGGTATATCCGTTTTGATCTAGTGCATCTCCATCGCTTCCTGGGTCTGGATCTAGTGATAGGAATACTCCGTTTCTCGGTTCATAGTAGCGGGCGATTAGATAGTAAAGTCCTGTTTCTTCGTCGAAGCGGTAACCAGCATAGCGATATGGGTTTCCTTTTACTTCTTCATTTTCTTTTACTTTTGTTGGAACGCCCCATGTATCGTATTCGTACTCAGCAACGATTTTTCCTGCACTATTTGTGATGGCCATGACATCACCGTGTGCATTGTAGTGATAGAAATATTTGTTTCCATTTTGCGTGAATGCAAGGAGTTGTCCACTCTCACCGTATGTGTATGTTTTTGTGACTTCGTTGTCTCCATCTGTTTCGTATAAAACATTCAGACTATCACCGTCATAAAAGTAATTGGTGACTTTTCCATTCACTGTTTTTTGAATTCTATATCCACGCTCATCATATTTGTAAGTGACAAATGGCTTGTCTTCCCCTTTTTTCGTGATGGCCGTTATGTTATCTTCTGCATCCCATTTATAAAGGAATTGCCCGTCAGACGTTCGGTTGCCATTTTTGTCATAAGTTAAAGTCTCATCATTTACCTTTGTCAGTTGGTGCATGATGTTGAATGATGCATTGATTGTTTTTTTAGTGCCATTTTTTTCAGTCGTGACGGTTTTTCTGTTTCCAAACCCATCATATGTGTACCCAATGACCATGCCATCTGGATGAGTTTCTTTGATCAATTGATCTAATTTTCCATATTCATAACGAATCTTCCCGTTGCTTCCTTGATCAACCGTTATTCTGTTTCCATTTTGATCATATTCGTAAGCTTCGTTTAAGATCGTTACCCCTTGGCTTGTTCCAATGTGCAAATCATTAATTAAATTGCGCTCATCATAAGCAAAGCTAGCACCACTGCCGTTACCTGTAATAAAGGACTGAACATTTCCATTTTCATCATAATCAAACGAATACGTAGAACTCGAATCCTTCATCTGCGTCATTTGATCAAGCTTATTGTAATTGAATTGGTTCGTTCCTTTTTGATTTCCGTGTGTCCATTCAAAGAATTTCAGTTTATCTGAATTGGCTGGATACGTCCAAGTTTGGCTGCTGCCACGCTCTGTTAACTTTGTGATGCGGTTTTGTTGGTCGAACGTTCTGTTTTTGGTTGTGTTTTGTTCTTTGTTAACAACCGTTGTTTCGTTTCCGTTTTTATCATAGCTAAAGTTATATTTTTCTGTCCCATTGTATGACTTGGATTTCACTCGGTCTGTTCCATCATACGTGAGAGACACTTCATGTCCATTTGCAGAAATGGTTTTGATTAAGTTGCTATTCGCATCATATTCACTTTTCAACACATTCCCTAATGGATCAATGGTTTTTGTCAATTTGCCCATTAGGTCGTATTCGAATTGATACGTCTGATCTGACTCTGCACGAATGGTTTTCGACTGTTCATTGCCCTCTTTATCATACGTTCTCACAATGGATGTCCCGTTAGATAAAGTGATTTTCTTCAGCTGATCAGCCTGGTCATATTCGAATGTTGTTTTTTCGCCTTTCGCATCTGTTTCAGAAAGTTTTTTGCCTGTTTCATCGTAGGCAGATTGAGATGAGTAACCAAGCTCATCCTCCTCTTTAACAGCATAGTTCCCTTTTTCGTCGTAAGTGGTTTTCGTTAAAAGACTTCCTTCTACTAGACGGATATCATCAAACCAAGCCGTTCCCGTCGCACTTTTTTGGAAAACGATCTGTACATCGACTTTTTTCAATGGTTTTGTTTTTGGTATGACAACCGCTGCTCGGTTCCATTCCTGTGTACCGGTTGGGAATTTCGCATTAAACGTTCCTGTTGTGCCATCTGTATACGTAACGGACGCTTGAAGTGAGTAGTCATTTTCATTTGAGGCTTTGACATTTTCAGCCTTAGACATCCCAGTCAATGTGACATACACAGATTGATCATTCGCACTTTGTTCAATCGGTACAGATTGTTTATAGATGGCATTTGCTTGAGTTGAAGAGGTTCTTGTCATTTTTAACGAAACGTCATCGTTAAAGCCTTCTTCATTATCTAATGAACCACCTGTTCCGCTCCAGCTTGTTGTTTTATCCGTAAAGGAATTATTTTTGACTGGATTATAACTTGATGAAACTTCGCCTTTTTCTAACTGAATTTCATCGAACCAGGCTTTTCCTTTTCCAGCCTTATCTCGATGATCCACTTCCATATAGATCACAGCTTTACCTGCATGAGATGGCGTCGTAAACGTGACTTGGCGTTTTGTCCAATCGTTTTTGCCTGATAATGTGCTGTAGCTGTTGCTGATCCATTGAATTCGTTTGTTGTTTGTATCTCTTAAATCAATGTTAAAAAATGCTCTTGCTTTCGTTAGCTCTGTCTTGATTTTTCCACTCAGTGTATACGTCGTATTTGGCTCTAGCCTCACTTCTTGAGTAGCAGAAGAATAGCCAAGTTCTGTTCCTTCAGTTGTCGACTGTGAACTGACCTCTAATACTCTGCCGCCAGATAACGGACCACTTTTCCCAGCTGTTTGCGCTAATTTCCCATCATCCTTAGATGCTGTAAGCTTCCAGCCAGTTAGCGTATCTTCAAAACTGCCATTTTTCAATATACTCGCACCTGCAGCAAGTTCTTTACTCGTTTGTACCAAATTCCCGTACGAATCATAAATACTTGCTGAAGACATATTTCCACTTTGATCCGTTTCAGATACAGCATCTAATCCATCATAGGCGATATCTGTAATATCTCCTTCTGTATCTTTTACTTTAGTAAGATCATTGTTTTTGTTATACTCATAGGTTTCTGTCCCGTAAGCATCTTTCGCCTGAATGACGTTGCCATTTTTGTCATACGAATAGCTTTCTGTAGCTTTTCCTTTTTCTACATCATTGGGATCAGTTTCTTCTACAATTTGGTTGCCTTCATATTTCGTTTTAGTAGTAATTTTAAGCCCTTCCGCATCATCTACAACTTGAATCGGGTTGGCTGCTTCATTATACGTATACTGTATTTTCCGGCCGTTTGGCTGCGTCAGCATGAGTGTCTTTTTAGACATATCATATGCATACTCAAAGGTTTCTTTTTTTGCATTGATTGCCTTAACTAAACGGTGATTTTCATATTGGTATTCTGTAAAAACAGGCTGATCTTCTGTGCTGTTTTGAGAGAATTGTTTAATCAATTTGCCTTCTTTGTCGTATTCATATGAGATACTCGTTCCATCTGAATCAATGACTTTCACTAGTAAGCCTGCATCATACTCATATGAAAGCTTTTTTCCTTTTGGTCCTTGAACCGAGATGATATGACCATCTTCATCATATTCCATTGTTATTTTTCGGCCAGATGCATCTTCCATTGATGTGAGCTGATTGTTTTCGTTATATTTGTATGTCGTTGTATTTTTATGTCCATCTACAACCTTGGTGATTTTCCCACCGTTTTTACTAAAGTGCGCAAAGGTTTGATCCTTCGTTTTTAACATGTATTCATCTTTTGATTCCGTTAATTCAAGGAAAATACCTGTTGGTGGTTGATACGTACCATCTGCTTTTTTTGTAAAAACATGGGTTGTGGCATCCTCATCAAGATAGATGGCACCTTCTTTTGTTGGCGTGATACTAGTTTCTACATCTGCGTACCACCCTTGACCAAACAGATGGTCAGCTACATCTAAACTGTTGTACGTGCGACCAATTCCAAGTCCCGGTCCTCTTCCATCAATCGACATTTCTTCTTCACTGACAATCACATTACCAGTTGCACCATTCAGCTGGCCGTCTGGTATATCAATAATCGACCAGTAATCCTCTGTCCCAAGGAATTCGGCACCTTCATGGAATGTCGGGTTAAAGGCTGGTGTCGGAATGGTTTCTCCATTTGCATCGTAGGCGGAAAGGGTAAAGGAGTAGTTCTTGCGTCCTTTATAATTTCCATTCGCATTTTCATAAACTGGTGATGGGTCTAGCGCTAATTCCCCGCCTTTACCATCTGTATGAAGCACATATTTCCCACTTTTAACTTCAGTAGGAGTCGGCCAAATATTCTTATTTTGTGTTGTCCAATGATCGACATCACCAACATCAAATGATTGATATGCCTTACCATTATAGATGTTAATTTTATATCCTTTTGCATTTTTTACTTTGTCCCAATGTAAATTGATATAACCTGTTTGGCTCTCTTTCGTATTCGTATAAGCATACCCAGATAAAGCTTTCGGTCTAGATAGATCAGGTAAAGTTGGTCCAGATGGCGGTGAAGCAATAGCTTCTCCATCTTTATTGTAGGCAATCACTCTGAAGGAATAATGTTTTTGAGCCGCATCTCCTCCAGCATTTTTATAAGTCGCACCAGGATGAATTGGAAGCTCAGCCCCTTTTCCATCTTGGAGGTGCAATGCAAATTTACCTGCTTTAATCTCAGCAACTGTCGGCCATACTTTTTTCCCTTTAGTTGACCATGATGTTTGATTCCCAAGATCCAATGTCTCATAGCTTTTCCCATTAAACATTTGTATTTTATAACCGGTCGCACCGGAAACTGAAGTCCAAGAAAGATCAAAGTAACCTGTTGCGTTATTATTATTGAATCCTTTTGTACTAGGTGCTTTCGCTCTAGCCACATTCGGCACGACAGGTTTTACTTTTGCTGACATTGCGCCTTCACCTTGGTCAAAAATCGCACTTACAGCTACCCAATAATTTTTGCTTGTCGCATAATTACCACCTGAGTTTTTGTAAACCGGGGAAGGATCAACTGCTAATTCTGTCCCCCCTTTTCCATCTAAATGAAGTTTATATTTCTTAGCTGCAATCTCGCTTGCTGTCGGCCATATATTTTTTCCTTTTGTACTCCATGATGCCACATTTCCAACTGAAATGGCTTCATACTCTTTTCCGTTGTATAACCACACTTTGTAGCCTTTTGCACCAGTTACCTTTTTCCAACTTAAATTGAAGTAGCCTGTACCATTTCCATTACTAAAACCTTTTACAGTTGGTGCATTTGCCTGTGGAATGGTATACGTTACTTCAATGACTGGTTTATTGGTAGAGTTTGTTGATGAGATTATTTTTTTCCAATGGTCTTGCCCATTTCCATTTGCATGTAATTTAAAACCATAGTTAGCTGTTCCGCTATTCCAAGCTTTGATGGTTGAAGTCACATCATAGCTCGCCCATTGTCCTTTATATACATTGGCTTTGCCGATGTTTTTGGAGCTTGGTTTATTGTTCCACGTTAGTTTTGTATGATCATAGTTGGCATTCACTGTATCCAGCCAAAGACCAGTAGCCTTCGTCCCGTAATATGAATGAGCAACATACGTTTTGAGCGTCGCTTTCGTTACATTCATATGTTGAATCGGTTTGAATGAGTTAAACTTCATGAACGCATAGTTTGTACCAGTTGTTTTATCGTAATAACCTGTTTTGAGTACATAACTTTTAAGTTTAGCGTCCCATTTTTGCGTAGAGGATGAATAATTTGTTGTTGGGTACTTACTCATGATAAATGTGTCTGCTGATACAGATAAAGAAGTCGAAGGATCGATAGACACAGGATAAACTCGTTCAGGATCTTTGAGCCATTTTTCATCTGCTGTCACATGAAGTAAATAGCCATCGTCTTCTTTTTCTAATTTAAAGCTCACATCTTCTGAGCGAGCCACTTCACCTGACTTTTCATCTAAATTAGAATCAGTCATAAACGGTTTCGGGACTTGAAAAATGGTCCGTTTTTTCTGATCGTAAAATGTAATAGAACCGTCTTCCTCAATTTCCCCAGTTAGATCTGTCTTTATTTTAAATGTAAATGAATTGTAGCCATCATATTGATTGAGTACAATATCTTCCTTGATGTTTTCATTAAAGGTGAATGATCGTAAATCTATATTTGGAAATACCTCTTCATATGTAAGCTCGTTGGTGTTCTCTTTAAATTGTGCAGAGGTATCTTTGGAATTGATTTCTGATTTGTTTTTCCCTGAAGCTTTTAAAATTGAAAATTCAATTTGATGCTTCTTGTGTTCAAATGTCGCATATAGTCCTTGTTTCATTTGCTTTTGAAAAGTAGTTTCTAATTTCGCATTTTCTGTTTCTATTTCTTTTTTCGAGATCGTCTTTAATTCTGGAGAGATGTCCTCCCACTCAGCATCTGGAGCCTCTTTAATATGAATAGGATCAGGATAAACCTCTTGTGTAAATACACCCTCTCCTTCATAAAAAAGCTTGCTGTTTTCTGTTCTTTCTGAAAGAACTTCTCCGTCTTTTCCAATTTCCTCTTCGTCAATTCCTGCCATTTCTAGGACTTTTGAATTGTCGAATGTTTCTAAGCTGTTATGACTTGGTTTTGTATTTTCTACATGTTCTTCTGCAAAAATGTCAGAAGGTAACATTGATATAAGCATCACAAAGGATAGAAGAGCTGCAATATTTCTTTTCCAATTTACTTTTCTTTTTAGGTTCATATTAATCTCCTTATCATATATTTGTAATATTTGTAACATTACGCCATATATAATAATACATTTGAAATGATACTTCAATATATTTCTATAAACATATCATTCTTTCAAACTAATCCATATATCATCAACTTATCTATATACCCCCTTTTTCACACATAAAAAAGCACCCTAAACGGATGCTTCCATCAAATGATATTTTTTCAAAATGCGATAGGTGATGTCTTTTGCTTCTATGCCGGTGCCTTCGATATTTGTGGCGAAAATGTAGGTTTTATTTTCATGTTTGATAAAGCCTACGTACCAGCCGATGCCTGATCCCGAGCCTGTTTTTCCGTATAGGGTGGCGTGTTTCTCTTCTTCTTGTACCATCATTCGTTTGACTGTTCTCATGTTCTTTAAGTCAAATGGAAGAGTCTCTTCATATAGCTGTTTGAGAAAACGAACTTGTTCGATAGGAGAAATTCGCAGGGTACTGCTTAACCAAAATTGATCGATTCCGCCAGATATGTCTTTGTTCCCATAATGAATGGCCTTCACCCAATGATTCATGCGTTCTTCTCCAATGTCACGCGCCATGGCTTGATAGTACCAGACGACTGAATCTCTCATCCCAGATCCTAATGTATGATCTCTATTCCAGCTGTCAATCTCTCTTTTTACACCATCCCAATATTTGATGTCGTATTCATCTCTCACTGTGCCTGTTTGAAGTCCGATTAAGGCATTTGCTACCTTAAATGTCGATTGAGGTGCAAAGCGCTCTTTCGCTCTTTTTTTGTTATACACCCAAGGGGACTTTTCTTTTACTTCTTGAATCACAAACGTGCCTTCCCGATTTTTAAAGAATTCATCTACTGACCATGATGATGATCTTGCTTCAGTCGATGAAGGCTGGCTGATACAAAGTGCCATCAGCATGATGCCAGAAAACAGCCATTTTATATACTTTTTCTTCAAAACAATCGCTCCTTTTCTCATGATTTCCATGATTGTAGCATGCTTATGCGATGGGATATAAGGTACGCTTGTCCTCTTTTCTTTCAAATAAAAAAAGCCGGTTTATATCCGGCTTTTTGCTGTATATTAGCTCTCTTTTTTCTCTTGAATGGCCTGTTTCGCCATTTTTGATATTGTCATATCGTCCATTGGCGGGTTATGGAGCCCGGCACGAATATCTCGATAGTAGCGCTGCAGTGGACAGTCTAGGCTTAAGCTTTTCGCACCGACTAAACGCATAGCTTTATCGACAACTTGCAAACTATGATTAACAACGGTATGTTTCACAGCACCAAATTCATTAATTAACAGCTCTCTTTTTTCTGGCTTTTCATACAATGTGGTCGTTGAGTAGATGACGTGGCGTGCTTGCTTTAATAGTAAGTCGATTTCACCAATCAGTGTTTGGACATTTGGCAGGTCACTAATTGTGCCGTTGATGCTGTTCGGTGAATGGGTGATGGCATATTGAACAGCATAATCTCTTGCTGCTTGCGCAATGCCTAAATAGCAGGATGGAATATGTGCAATCCAAGGATTTAGCGTACCACCGCGCGGCCCTTTTTGCACCTCAACAAGCATGTCATCTGAAACCTTCACCTGATCTAAGATTAAATCATGACTTTCAGTTCCTCTCATCCCCACAACATTCCACGTTTCTTCTATTGAAACACCTTCTGTCTCGCGATGAATTAAGAAGAAGCCCATTGCCTCTTTTTCTTCAATCCATACGCCGACTAAAAAGTATGTAAGTGCTGGTGACATCGTTGTGAAAATTTTACGTCCATTGATGAGCCACTCATTACCCGATCTAGTGGCTGTTGTCCCAGGCTTCCCGCCTCTTGTTGGACTGCCTGTCTGCGCCTCGCTCACGGCACGGTTGACAAGGGCGCCCTTTTTCACTTCTTCCGCAAAGAATTGCAGCTGCTGCTCATTCCATTGTTTCTTTTCGTAGATTTCGCCTACAACCCCTTGGTGCCAGCCGATAGATAAGGCAGTCGCTCCGTCCATACTGCCGAGCGTCTCTTGAAACAGAACCATATCCTTCACAGATTGACCTCCGCCTCCGTATTCAGCAGGAAGAGACAACGTCGTATAGCCCATCTCTACTAATAATTCAATATTCTTTTCAGGAAAATAAGCGCCTTCATCATGTTCTTTTGCCGTTTGTTCGAACGTTTCACGAAGAGATTCCAGCTGATTGAGCCATGTTTTTTGAAAATCTGTATCAACAAATAATGCTTTAGACAAAACGTATCCAACTCCTCTGTTTCTCACAATCTATCATATCTGATTTTTCCAATCGGAATAAATAAAACACACTTTACTTATAGGATTTAATGTGTTAAATTTTATCAATATTAAGTACATATGTCAAAGGAACGTGATGCTTTTATGATTTCAGCTACTAATCTACATAAATCTTATGGGCAGACCCATGTGTTAAAAGGCATTGATTTCACCGTACAAGAAGGTGAAGTGGTCGCCATTATTGGACCGAGCGGATCAGGAAAAACTACACTTCTCCGCAGCTTAAACAGCCTTGATATTCCAGACAAAGGAGAGCTGACAGTTGGTGAAGCCACGATTCAATTTGAACGATATCATAAAAAAGATCTGCTAAAACTCAGACAGCAATCTTCCATGGTGTTTCAGCATTATCACTTGTTTCAGAATAAACGAGCACTTGAAAATATTACAGAAGGGTTGATCGTGTCTCAAAACATGTCTAAAAAAGAAGCAGAAAAGATCGGAGAGCAATTTTTAACGCGGATTGGACTGCTTCATAAAAAGGATGCATTTCCGAGTGAATTATCTGGTGGTCAGCAGCAGCGAATTGGCATAGCCCGCGCTCTTGCGATGAATCCTTCAGTGCTTTTGTTTGATGAACCTACGTCGGCACTGGACCCAGAGATGGTAGGAGAAATTCTTGAAATGATCAAAGATATTGCGAGCCAAGGGATGACAATGGTCATTGTGACGCATGAAATTTCTTTTGCAAAGGACGTGGCGGATACGGTGATCTTTATGGCAGATGGCGAAATCGTTGAAAAAGGCTCACCGGAAGACGTCCTATTGAAGCCACAACATGAACGAACGAAACAATTTTTATCAAGAATACATCGCGGCATGTGGCAAGAATCGGAGAAAGACAAATGAAGCAAAGAACAGCATTCATGATGTCCGGTGTCCTTCTGTTTCTTCTCTTTCTGATGGGCTGCAGCAGTGTGAAAACCACGACAGATGATGGTAGAAAAATTGTAAAAGTCGCACTAAGTGCAGAGGTCAATCCACCCTTTTTAGCAACAAATGACCGAAACGAACCAATTGGCTATAACATTGATTATTTAAATGAAGTGGAAAAGAGGCTTCCTCACGTACATTTTGATTACATTTTTGGCGAGGAAGAATCCAATTTAATTGGTGTAGGCGCAGGGAAGTTTGAAATGGCGGCTAATTGGTTTTTTAGTAATCCCGAACGTGAAAAGCGTTTCCTTTACCCTAAGGTTCCGTATGGCTATTCGATGACAGGTTTAATTGTGAATGAATCAGACAAGGAGATTCGATCGCTTGATGATATGACATCTAAAAAGCTGGCTCCTGTCAGCCCTAGCGGAGGCTTGCGTTCGATTTTAAATCAATATAATAAAGAACATGATCCGGATATTCCGCTGACGACTATTGAGAGCCCTTCAAATGAGCTTAACTTAAAGCGCGTTGAAAGCGGACGGTCAGATGCAGCATTTATGAACATTTCAACCTTTGATACCATTCAAAAGCATTTAAATCTAAAGGTCAAAGTTGGAGGCATTGTGTCAAAGGAGCCTATCTATCTTGTCTTACAGCCAAGCGAGAAGAAGCTTGCAAAAGATTTGGACCGGATCACACAAGAGATGATTGATGATGGAACACTGCCTAAACTGGCGAAAAAGTGGTTTGGGGTTGATTTCTTTCAAGATATTGATGACATCTCAGAGCAAGGCGATCAAAATGAAGAAAGGAAGGAAGCGTCATGACGTTTACAGCTGGAGATTGGCTGGGCATTTTTTTACAGGTGATTGAACGCCTGCCACTTACTTTTCTCATGATTATCGTGTCATTGTTTTTTGCCATCATCATCGGCTTGCTATTTGCATGTATTCGTATCAAGCAAATCCCAGTGCTGAAGCAATTGGCTGTTATTTATTTATCTTTTACACGGAGTACGCCTTTAATTGTTCAGCTTTTCTTGATTTATTTTGGACTGCCTCAGCTTTTGCTTGTGGCAGGGATTCAAATCAATCATTGGGATCGTGTGTTATTTGTGATGATGACGTTTTCTTTACATACGGGCGCTTATTTATCTGAAGTTTTTCGCAGTGCGTATTCATCTGTCGGGAAGGATCAGCTGGAGGCCGCCTACATTGTTGGGATGACAGATACACAGGCATTGATCAGGATCATTATCCCGCAGGCCTTTCTCATTGCACTGCCGAACCTCGGAAATTACACCATTGATCTCGTGAAAGACACAGCAATTGCCTTTACAATCGGACTCATTGATATGATGGGACAGGTAAAGATCATTTTGGGAAATAACTACGGAATCGGTATGTTTGAGGTGTATGTGATCATTGCGATTGTGTATTGGCTTATTTGCATGAGTATTGAACTGATCACCATGCTGCTTGAAAGGAAATTTGTAAAAGGCCGCACCAGCCTGTCACGTTAAGGAGGCGATTTGATGCAAACCATCGATATTCCATTTGCGATTGACCAAGTACCTCACATTTTAAAAGGCGTTCCTTTTACCTTATTGATTGCACTCGTTTCCATGGCTGTAAGTCTGATGATTGGATCTGTTTTTGCTTTCATTCGTCTCTTCCGCATTCCTTTACTCAGACAGCTTGTGACGCTCTATGTCTCCTTTTTTAGAGGAACGCCTCTTATTGTTCAGTTGTTCGCTTTCTTTTATGGACTTCCTTTTGTTCTAACCAAAGTGAGCGGTACATTCGGGCTGACCTTTCATCCAGACATGGTCTCCCCATTAGCTGTTGCTCTTATGACATTCAGCCTCCATTCAGCTGCCCATTTAACAGAGGTTGTTCGGAGTGCACTTCTTGCGGTAGACAAAGGGCAGCTTGAAGCAGCAAAAATTGTGGGGATGACAACACGCCAAGCGATGATGCGCATTATTTTGCCGCAGGCATTTGTGGTAGCCCTGCCGAACTTAGGCAATCAGCTCATTCAGCTATTAAAAGCCACCTCTCTTTCGTTTACGATTGGAGTACTTGAAATCATGGGGATTTCCCGAATCATTGCGAACGACGGCTATCAGTTTTTAGAAACGTATCTCGTCTCTGCTATGATCTATTGGCTGCTGAGCATTTTCTTTGAACTCGCTTTTGCCTTGTTAGAGAAACGTGTCAGTGTGTACGGAAGATCTCTCGGACGTTAAAAAAGCCGGTCAGGCTCAAATCCTGACCGACTTTTTTTATTCGCCTTTTTTTGGTGTGTTAAACAGTTCCTTTGGTGCGGGTTTTAGTTTTGGTGCAGAACCAAACACGACTGGTGCAGAAATATATCTAAACTCCCCTTTTCCATCCATGCTTCGGCCATGTGCCCATCTGCCTTCCTTACTTGCTTCCCCTCTTGAGAAGTTAAACAGATCATAGGATACTTGCTGTTTTTCTAGTGAGCGCGGGAAGGTGGTTGGTACGACGACATCCCCTTCTCGTTCTTCTAATTCTTGAATCGCCGCAATCCACATATTTTGATGATATGTATCTCGAGCAATAAGAAAAGAAAGCATATCCTTCACGCCTCGATCATCGGTCATTTCGTAGAGCCTTGTGACCTGAAGTCTCCCTTGTGATTCTGCATTTAAATTGGCTCTAAAATCAGCCATTAAATTTCCGCTTGCAATGATATACTTAGCATTCCACGGATATCCTTGACTATCCGCTGCCATGGCTCCTAAACCGGCAACAATTGCATGCTGAGGATTCATTCCGCCCATAACAGCTGCAAGTGCTGGATCACTTTCATACGCCTGTTCTTGTTCTTTAACAGGTGCTTTATCTAGTAAACGAGCGATCATCGTCGCCAGCATTTCCACATGACCAATTTCCTCTGTCCCTATGTCAAACAATAAATCTCTGTATTTTTGATCTGCTCGACAATTAAAGCCTTGAAATAAATATTGCATCATGACACTGATCTCACCATATTGACCGCCTAATACCTCCTGCAATTTTTTTGCATAAACTGGATCAGGCTTTGAGGGCTTTGCTTCATATTGCAGTTCTTTGATGTGATAAAACATGATGTCATCTCCCTTATCAAAAACATCTTTTCATTTATCACTATTCAACTGCAGGCCTCTTTATGAAAAGGAGCAATCATGTGCATAAAAAAAGAGAATGGCCTCTGCCATTCTCTTTATCATCCTACTTATTCAGCACTCACTAGAATTTTCACTTGATCTTTTTCATTGATTAATGCATGGAAACCCTCTTCAATCACATCGTCCAACTTGATTTTCTTTGTGACGAGCGTATCAGCAGAGAAATAGCCTTTTCTCATTAAGTTTAATACAGATGGGAATACGTCTCTGTAGCCGATAATTCCTTTGACTGTACGTTCTTTAATGACAATGTCATTTGGCAGAATTTCTGCGCCTTTTTCCCAAATACTCACAATGACTGTTTCACCTGAAATTCTAGTTGATTGGATTGCTTGTTTCAATACAACAGGTACACCTGTCACTTCAAAAGAAACATCGACGCCACCGTTTGTACGGCGTGCAATTTCTTGAACCACATCTTCATATTGAGAAGGATCAACAATGATCGCTCCAAGCTCTTTCGCTTTTTCTTGGCGTTCTTTAGATAATTCTACTGCGTAAATATCAGTAGCACCAGCTGCTTTTAATGCTTCAATAACAAGCAAGCCAATTGGTCCGCAGCCAAACACTGCCGCTGTATCACCAGCTTGTACTTTACTAGAACGAACCGCATATAAAGCAACTGCTGAAGGCTCTACAAGTGCCCCTTGCTCATATGAAATTTCGTCTGGTAATAAATGAAGTAATTCTTCATCGACAGATACATATTCAGAGAATCCACCGCCGCCTCCGGCAAGTCCTAAAAAGCCCATGTTTTCATCTAAGTTGTAAGCACCTTGATGTCCGTGAGTTGCAAAAATAGGCTCAACAACCACTCGGTCGCCTACTTTGTAATTGCTGACGTCTTCTCCTACTTCAACAACCTCACCAGAAAATTCATGTCCCAGTGTAATAGGGGCTTTTTCTTTTGTCAGTGGATGAGGTTCATTCACTGGAATGAAGATAGGTCCTCCTAGATATTCATGTAAATCACTACCACAAATGCCGCACCATTTTACTTTAAGTTTCACTTTTCCTGGAGCAACTTTTGGTTCATCAATTTCCTCTAGTCGAATGTCCTTTTGATCGTGCCAGCGTAGTGCTTTCATGTGTAAGACTCCTTTTCTCATCAATTTCATTAACTTACTTAAATAATCATAACATAATTTTTTTAATTTTCTAAGTAGGATGCACTATCTTTTTGCCAGTCAATGGACGAAAGATGACAAAACATAGCAATAAACAGACAAGAAGCATACATAGACTACCGATGACAACGGAGGTTCTGATTGATAAAACATGTGCAAGTCCACCAGCGAAACCTGTCATCATGATCGTCAGAATGGCTTCCACCAAAGCATAAAAACTGGCTACCCTCCCCATCACCTCTACCGGGATATTCGTTTGATAGAAAGTCATAAAACCTGTGTTCGCAAATGCTAAAAAGAATGCTAGTATAAAAAATCCAACAGCGGCTGCAAACAATGTGCTGGAAAAAGCATAAATGAGATAGCCACATGCCACAAACAAACTGCCCATCCCGAGCATGATCGAAACAGGCAGCTTCTCCACAATGACCGAATTGAGACTTGCGCCTGCGATAATGCCTGCCCCAGCTATACTAACAAGAAGACCATATTGTGTATCAGTTAGCAGCAGCACTTCTTTTGCAAAGGCTGTTTCAAGAGAGTCAATGGCAGTAGGAAGTACCGTGATAGCGGCACTAAATAATAAATACACCGCCATCATTTGGCGTGATGTCAAACTAAACCGAAGAACAAGCTTCGCATCCTCTTTTAACATTGAAAAGGTAAAACCCTTTTGGACAGCATCTTGTTTGAGCAGATTCGGTAAACACATCGTGAACAGAGAAGATACCAACAGGCAGATCGCATTTATATAAATGGAAAGAACAGGTGTACCTATTAAAAAAAGCAGACCTGCTGCAGCGGGTCCAAGTAAAAATCCACCCGATTGTAATAATGAGCGAATGGCATTAAACCTTTTTCGGTTATCTGCTGGGATCAATGCTGTCATATAGACCATCGAAGCTGGATGAAACATCGCTTGTGCCATTTGAATGAGGAACACCATTACATACAGGGTTAGCAGATGTCCTGAAAATAACGCAAAGGGTATACATGCGATCAAGATAGCCCGGCTGATATCTAAGCTGATCATCACTTTCCGCTGATTCAGCCTGTCAATCAAACTGCCAGACCAGCTGTTTGTCAAAAGAGAAGCAGCTGGTCTCATCATATAGACAGCCGTTACAGCCAGCACAGAGCCCGTTTCTTGAAAAATGAGCAGATGGAGAGCAATCATATAAATCCATTCTCCTATGTTCGCAATTCCGATAGCTCCAAGCAGCAAACTCATATCCCGCCAATGTTTTTTCATCACTTCCCCCCCTATTTGTCATAAAAAAATCCCGCCCCCAAGACATTTCTGTCTTGAGGACGGGATTTACTCCGCGTTGCCACCTCAGTTTATTCATCTGTTGCCAGATGAACCTTAGCAGGTCATCATGAACCCATCTCTCTAACGGGAGAATGTCGCTGCACCACCATCCGAAGGAATCCGGTGCAGAGCTAAGAGGTTTGGTTCCATCATGCTGCCCGGCTCCTTCTCAGCTTCACGGAGTTCTCTGTGCGGGACGGCTCATGATGTACTCTTCTCTATGAGCGCCATGTCTTTATTTCATCACGATCTTCAGCTGAATTGTTACATATTGTACTGCGCCTTGATCAAAGCGTCAATGTTTTTTTCGAGTTAATCAGCATAGATCATCTTTCTGGTCATGCCGCCATCAACGACTAAATCTGTGCCGGTCACAAATTGATTCTCCTCATCGGTTAAATAAAAGCAAGCCTTCACAATATCCTTTGGCGTGCCCACTCGATTGGAAAGATGCTGCTTGTGGTCGATCTCTCGAAGATTCTCCTCATCCTTCGTTTCAATCCATCCAGGTGAAATGCTATTCACCGTGATATGATCCAGACTAAAAGAAGCCGCTAAGGCATGAGTCAGCGCCGATATTCCGCCTTTTGATGCAGCATATGCTTCTGTATTTGGCTCTGACATGGTCGCTCGGGTGGATGAAATGTTCACAATAAAACCGCCTTTTGGATTCTCTTTTATATAACGTGCTGCTTCTCTTGCACATAAAAAAGTTCCTCTTAGGTTCGTCTGTAACACACGATCCCAATCATCGACCGTTAATTCATAAGGCGATACTGTGCACATGACACCAGCATTATTAATGAGAATATCAATCGTTTTACAGCGCTCCGCCGCAAACGACATTAAGTGTTGAATATCCTTATCTTGCGTCACATCTGTTTTCTTAAAATAAGCTTCTAACGATTCTTTTTTCAGCTCTTCCTCCAAGCGCTTCCCCTTCTCTTCATCTATATCTGCAAGCACCACTCGCGCTCCTTCTTTTGCATAGCCCCATGCGATCATTTCACCAATTCCATTGGCTGCACCTGTGATGACGACCGTTTTATTGTGAAAGTTCATCGTTTATCCAATCCTTTCTCTATCAGATGTTGTCGTCTATCATACCACTCTTATATAAGCGATACCTAGCCACATGAAACATAAAAGAACACCCTCCAAGTGATCGTGTCATAGGAGGGTGTTTCTTTGGAATTCATTGATCAAAAGCAGCCTTTAAAATGTCCAAGTAGTCGGCTTTCGTAACAGTCCGAACATTGCTTGATGTAGAGCCGTTTTGTTCTGCTAATTCAGCCATTTTTTCAAAATCCTTTTCTTTTACATAAGATAGATCTTTTAGTGCTGGAATACCTAAATTTTTTGTGAAAGTATACATGCCATCAATTAATTTTTGAATCGCCACATCATCTGAATCTGTTTTATCTGCAAAGCTCATTATTTTGGCAAGCTCTGCGTGCAGTACCTTGTTTTCAACTGCATTGAATTGCATGACATAAGGCAAAAATACCGCGTTTGCGATTCCATGAGGTGTATCATAAAGACTGCCAAGTGCTTCTGCTAAGCAATGAACGGCTGCGACATCGGCTGAACCGAAGCATAAGCCAGCTAGTAAACTACCTTCCTGCATTTTATATCTCGCTTCTAGATCAGATCCATTCTCGTATGCCTTGGGTAAGTATTTCACAATTGTCTCCATTGCACTTGCACCCATTGCTTTCGAAATTGGATTTGTTACTTTACATGAATAGCCTTCAATAGCATGTACCAATGCATCTACACCTGTTGCGGCTGTTATGCTTTTTGGCACCGTCAATGTAAGAGCCGGATCTAAAATCGCAATGGTTGGCCGAAGCAAGGCATGTTTTAATGTGATTTTTTTATGGGAAGCAGCTAACGTAATGACAGATGAACGGGTCACCTCAGAACCAGTACCGGCCGTTGTTGGGATACAAATTAATGGAGATAGATTAGCATACGCCTTCTTCCCTAATATATAATCTTCAGGAATGCCGCCATTTGGCCCTAATAAAGCAATCGCTTTCGCCGTATCCATTGGACTTCCGCCACCAATCGCAATGACCGCTGAAGCTTGTTCTTTTCTAAAGAGCTCTGCACCAGCTAGACATTCATTATCTCTAGGGTTTGGAGATACTTGATCAAATATAAAAACAGAATAACCGGCTTCCTGCAAATACGCTTCAATAGGCTGAACTAGCCCTGCATTTCTCACACCAGAATCTGTCACAATCATCACTGTGGCACCCGGCAGTACAAGATCCTCTACTATAGATCCAATTTCTTTTGACTGACCAATCCCCATCATTATGTTTGTTTGGCAATGATATTCAAAATTCATCATGATTTTTCTACTCCTTCATGTAAATTTGTTGAGTGAGCCGTTTGTTTTTCTGCTCCCCACCACTCTATTTCTTTTAAACCTGGAATGCTAGATGCATAAAAGACAGGATTTTTGCCTAACAGCCTTTGTTGCATGTAATCATCCAAAGCGGCAAAAGCATATTTTCCTAGGATAGCTATTGCAATCAAATTGACGATTGCCATGATGGCCATTGACAAATCCGCCAAAGTCCAAACGATTTGTAAGTTGGCAACAGCGCCAAACATCATCATCATTAATACCATGATTCGGTACACCAATAACGCTGTTGCACTGTTATGAATAAAACCGATATTGGCTTCACCATAATAGTAGCCACCTACAATAGAACTAAAAGCAAAAGTAAATATAGCAAATGCTAAGAAGATACTCGCCCAAGATCCAAAATGCTGTGCCATCGCAGCTTGGGTAATTTCGATACCAGATAATTCACCCGTTGTTTCTACTGTCGATAGCATAATAATAAAGGCTGTACAGCTGCAAACAACTAATGTGTCAAAAAATACACCTAATAATTGAACAAATCCTTGTTTTACTGGATGCGAAACATTGGCGGCAGCAGCGGCGTTTGGGGCACTTCCCATTCCTGCTTCATTTGAAAAAAGCCCACGTTTGACACCGTTCATTATCGCAGCACCAATCCCGCCCCCAACGATTTGCTCTAATCCAAATGCACTCTTCATAATACTTGCTAATGCTGCGGGTACATCAGTGATATTTGTGACAATCACATAGAATGCTAAGATAATATAAAACACTGACATCACTGGAACAACGATTTGAGTGACGTTAGCAATTCGCTTGACTCCACCAAAAATGATGAAAGCCGTTAAAATGGTGACAAATAGACCCATGCCAATCGGACTAATACCAAATGAATACTGAAAGGCATTTGTAATTGTATTCGTTTGTACTGCATTAAAAATTAAGCCGAAACTAAGAATGATAGAAAAAGCAAAAATCCTGCTTGGCCATTTCAATCCGAATTGCTTTTGAATATAGTAACCAGGACCTCCTTTAAAACCGTCACTTGTTCTCACCTTATAAATTTGAGCCAGTGTACTTTCGACAAATGCAGAGGCTCCTCCTAAAACAGCTGCAAACCACATCCAGAAAATAGCTCCAGGACCACCAACAGTGATAGCAATCGCAACGCCTGCCATATTTCCAGTACCAATTCTTGTAGCAGCTCCAATAAAAAAAGCTTGCATAGAGGAAATTTCATGCCTATTCTCTTTTATTTTGGGAGATTTTTCAAAAATAGAACGAAAGACCTCTTTTAGTAAAACAATTTGCATGAATTTCATTCTCACCGTAAAGTAGATTCCTATCCCTAATAACATAACCACTAAAATATATGTCCATAAAAAGTCATTCACTGAATTGACAATTACTTCAAACAAAGCCATCTCCCCTTTGTGAATCTGAATATTTGAAATAACACAACTTGCAAGCGCTTACTTTTATGATAGTAAAAATGTTATGATCAATCTATAGAGGTTTTCTGATGATATCAATCGGTGCATCCGATTTAGGGAGGCTTGAAGTTGGAGATCAAACAACTAATGATGTTCCAAACAGCATCAAAAGTATTAAACTTTACAAAAACTGCACAAATGCTTGGTTATGCTCAATCTAGCATCACAGCAAATATTGTGGCATTGGAAGAAGAGCTAGGAACCCCTCTATTTGAAAGGCTTGGAAAAAGGGTGATCTTAACAGAAGCTGGCAAACAATTTCAACAATATACGGATAAAATTTTAGGTTTAACAGGGGAAGCATTAGAGGCTGTTGGCGGGATGAATGAGCCAAGCGGCATTTTGAGAATATGTGCATCTGAAACACAATGCACCTACCGGCTTCCTCACATTTTAACGGACTTTCAAACAAAGTATCCAAAAGTCGAACTGATCTTTCGCCCAGGAATAGCGGAAAAAGATGTTTTAAATCTATTACTAGAAGGACAAATTGATGTCGCCTTATTATCCATGAATCCTGTAGTATCCTCGCATTTACTTGTAAAAGAATTAAAAGATGAACCGATGGCCATTGTATGCTGCCCAACAAATCCTTTGAGCAAAAAACAAAAAGTATATCCAATTGATTTGAACGAGCAAAGATTGTTGTTAACGGAAGACTGTGATTATCGCTACGCCTTTGAACATTCATTAACACAGGCGGGAGCAAAACCGCGAAGTAAACTAGAATTAGCAGATGTAGAAGCCATAAAAAAATGTGTAATGGCAGGCTTAGGAATCGCTGTACTTCCTGAAATTTCTGTGAAAAGAGAAGTTTCAGAAGGCAATATCATCAAAATCAATTGGATGGAACCTTGTTTCTCAACGAAAATTCAACTGTTTTGGCATAAAAACAAATGGATGTCCCCTGCTTTAAAGGCATTTATTGATTTAACAGAGGATTATATACTCATGAACGGCTAGCAGGGATTAACTCTAGATTAAATAAAAGAAGGCTGTTATAACACTTACTGAAGAGATTTGATCATTCTAAATAACTAAACAAAGCTAATCAGTGGCTGTGTATGTTTTGTTTCTTATATTTAGAATGGAAACCTCTGAATCTTAAAAGACTATTTACACAAAAAAACTTACAGGATATACTCTCCCGTAAGTTTTTTCGATTATTTACATTGAATCATTATTTAGAAATCATCCCATGCGGGTCAATGACAAATTTCTTCGCTACACCTGAATCAAAGTCACTGTATCCTTGAGGGGCTTGATCAAGGTTAATGACGGTTGCATTCACTGCTTTGGCGATTTGTGCTCGTCCGCTTAAAATGGATTTCATTAGGCTGCGGTGATATTGCATAACAGGGGTTTGGCCTGTCACAAAGGTATGGGCTTTTGCCCAGCCGAGTCCAATTCGCACTTTCAGTGATCCAACTTTTGCATCAGCATCCACTGCACCTGGGTCTTCTGTGACGTAAAGCCCTGGGATTCCAAGTTTACCACCAACTTTGGTAATATCCATAATTGTATTTAAAACGGTTGCAGGTGCTTCTCCTTGATCTCCATGACCTGAAGCTTCAAAGCCGACACAATCGACGGCACAGTCTACTTCTGGCTCTCCTAAGATATTGGTGATTTGTTCACCGATTCGATCATGTTTTCGTAAATTGATCGTCTCGCAGCCAAAGCTTCTGGCCTGCTCCAGCCTTTGTTCATTCAAATCACCGACAATGACCGTAGAAGCGCCAAGGAGCTGAGCGGAATGCGCTGCGGCAAGACCTACTGGCCCTGCACCGGCAATATATACAGTTGAACCAGGCTTTACTCCAGCCGAATACGCACCGTGAAAACCTGTCGGGAAAATATCGGAAAGCATCGTCAGATCAAGTATTTTTTCCATCGCTTGATCTTTGTCTGGAAATTTCAGCAGCTGAAAATCTGCATATGGTACCATGACGTACTCGGATTGGCCGCCAACCCATCCGCCCATATCAACATACCCATAGGCAGAGCCGGGACGGTCCGGGTTTACATTTAAGCACACATGGGTTTTTTGTTCCTTACACATGACGCATCGTCCACAAGCAATATTAAAGGGAACGGACACAAGGTCTCCTTTTTGAATAAACTCCACATCTCGTCCTACCTCAACGACTTCACCTGTAATTTCATGACCAAGGACGAGTCCTGCAGGCGCAGTCGTACGACCTCTCACCATGTGCTGGTCACTTCCGCAAATATTCGTCGTCACTACTTTTAAAATGACGCCATGCTCACATTTGCGCCCCACATTGGCTTTCGGTACACCCGGGCCATCTCTTAAAATCAAATCAGGGTATCCAATATCCTCAACTGCTACATTTCCTGCTCCTTTATAAACGACACCTTTGTTTCCCGACATTTTTTCATTCCTCCCTTTTTGTTTAAAAATGAAGTCTCTACAATTTTCTCTACTTCTGAAGCAATTCCCTGCTTCAAATGGCACAATTGATTAAAAAAAGCGAAAAATGTCTATCACGGAGAGAAAAATGTATTTTCCAGTCAAATAAAAAAAGAAAATATTGAAAAAAAAGCTAAACTTTTGAAGAACGGTGTCGATATAAGGAATAAGCCAGACAGGTATCCTTAATCGACAAACAAATTCCTTATATATACTATCATTCCTTACACACCTGGCTGGCGCCTACATCATATACAAAAGTCTCTTCGGTGAAGAGACTTTTTTTATTCGTTCAAACATGATTCAATTACACGCAAAGAAGCTCCTCTCACGAAGAGCCTCTTTTTGAATGCTTGTTCATTACCTGGGAAATATTTTCATCATTTTAACGCTTTGATACAGATGTATGTATCATAGTGATAAACCGAAACTTCTCTAAAGTGATACGCTGAAAATAGTCGGCTAATCTCTTGTTCACTATACGATGAAAAAGAATGTGACCGCTTTTGTTCCTTCATCAGTTCCTGCTGTTGGAAAGATAAGAATACTTCTCCATCCACTTGAAGAACACGGTACACTTCCTTCATGACTTGCTCAATATCCTTCAAGTAATAAATGGTCTGCACCGTAAATAATTTATTGAAAGATCTATCTTCAAACGGTAAATGCTCGGCTTTACCAAGAGTCAAGACGGCTTTATCCTGTTCCACAAGCTTCTTATGTTTTCTTTTTGCATATTTGATCATATGACGAGAGGCATCCACTCCATATACTTTACCGCGATCAAGTTTCTCTGCTACCTTCGATAATGTCATGCCTCTTCCAGTACCAATTTCTAAAATCCGGTCATTTTCTTGTATATTTAAGAGTTGAATCGTCCATTCATTGATATTATGATGATTTTTTTCCATATAGCGGGCAACCCATTTTGAGAACAAGCCTTTTGGTTCCCTCATTTGTTTTCCAATCCAGCTTTGAATCAATGTTAACACCTGCTTTGCACCAGTAAATAAAACTATTTACGAATTTTCTTACTTTTCATATCGGCTCACGCCTAACAAAGTTTAAGACCTAGTCCTAATTATTTGTTATTGATTAGACGGCACCTTTTCAGAAAATGTTTCGCAGAACTTAAAAAAATTTTCATCTGCATAGGCGTTTTCATTAATTGTGCTTAGATTGATTTCGTTTTCTGCATGAGCTGCATATTTTATGAATGTATCTTGATTAGATAAAGGTGGTGCTAGATTATGGGCTTTGGTGGAGGTTATGCTGGAGGCTGCGGTGGTTACGGTGGCGGCTTTGCAGGCGGATTCGCATTGCTTGTTGTACTGTTCATTTTGTTGATCATCATCGGTGCAAGCTGGATTTGCTAATGTAAAAGGAGCAGGAAACGATAACGTTTCCTGCTCCTTTTCTTTAATACCAATAAGCTCGGTACTGATACATATATTGTCTGAGCATTTCCTCTTGCTCTCTTTGCATTCGGTACGGATTACCGTATCCATGCTTTAAGGAATGCGGAATGGATGTATATCCGTGCCCCACTGACGGAAACCTCATATATGGTGACATCGACATTCGTTGATCACCTCACAATCTCCTTTTACGGATATCATATGTGCAGATGATCAATGTGGAGCGTGTCTAAACCTGGTCCTTCTCCATCGTATAACAATCAAGCATTGCAAGCATCATAAACATGTCAATCTCCTCCTTTTCAAATTTTTCTTTTCGTGTTTTAGTTCATATACTTTAGTTGTTTCTGCTTCATTTCTTCATAAAATGTTTCGACTTGTTGTTCATAAAGAACCGTTTCAATGTCTTTGTATTTTCGTCGGATCGTTAATGTGATAAAAAATAAATGGATTGTCATATACGCTCACCTCCCTTCAGTTCGCAGCACGCGAAATAGCCCACAGATCTTCTTTGTCAGTTGACCTGCGGGCACAAAAATGCAGATCAAAAGACAGTGTCTTCCAACCTGCAATGGATGATACGTAAAATCCTCGTTTACTTTAACAGTTTTGAAGCGTGTGCACCGTATAAGGTAAAGGAAGGACACGAGCTCTTCCACAGGCTGATGACATGATGAAATTGTTGTTGAATTGATCACAAGTAGATACGAATAACATATTCTTCAGCCTCCTTTACGTTTTTAATTACTTTGTTAGTATATCCAGCAAGCACCATTTTGTAAACCTGTTTTTAGTAAAATAGATGAATTTTGTGTGTTTGACTAAATTTCTACAGTGATTCTTGTCCGATTGTCCAATACAATCAAAAAAAGCCTCCTCACGTATATGAGGAGACTTTTCGAATTAATCTTCATCTAGTTCTTGCAGTTTCTTTTGAAAAAAGATCGCGCGTCTCACACAAAGAAAAGCTGCTAATAAGAAAACACAATCAATTCCCATCATCAGCATTTTTGGAGATGCTTCGATGTGTTGGTTTGGTATGATCGTACCAATATATAAAAAGGTGCTGACAGCAAGCAAAATAAAAGCGTACTGCTTGTAATCTGTCACTAAACCACTCCACTTTTTCTTCACTTGAATCACCTTCCTGTTTAACATGTCTATTGATAGCTTAACATAGTAAAAGAAAGGTAGTGGCATGTAAATCTATCCATTCACTAGTGCATTTAGTCCCTGCTTCATATCATTCAGTAAATCATCCACATCTTCAATCCCGGCGGATATACGAATTAACCCATCAGTGATGCCAAGCTCCTCGCGGCGGTCTTTTGGAATGGACGCATGAGTCATTCGAGCAGGAACAGAGATTAAGCTTTCAACCGCTCCAAGGCTTTCTGCGATCGTAAACAGCTTAAGCTGACCTAAAAAGACATCGACATGTTCTTCTTTTCCAATATCAAAAGAGATCATGCCGCCGTAGCCTGATGCTTGCGTTTTTGCAAGTTCATGTCCAGGATGAGCATCAAGACCTGGGTAATAAACACGTGTCACTGCTGGATGTTGTTCTAAAAACTCAGCGATTTTCTGTGCATTTTGCTGATGTGCTTCCATTCTTAGTCCCAGCGTTTTGATTCCTCTCATGAGAAGCCATGAATCCTGCGGTCCAAGAATTCCACCTGTAGAATTTTGAACAAAATGCAGTTCTTCTCCAAGCTCTTCTGTCGCTGTTACAACAAGCCCGCCTACGACATCGCTGTGGCCGCCTAAATATTTAGTGGCACTATGCAGGACAATGTCCGCCCCATATTCAATCGGCCTTTGGAAATAAGGTGTGAAAAATGTATTATCAACAATCATTAAGATGTTGGCTTCTTTTGTCAATTGGCCGATCGCTTTGAGATCAGTCATTTTGAGTAAAGGATTGGTTGGTGATTCAATGTAAACCGCTTTTGTTTCAGGTAAAATCGCCTTTTTCACTGCTTCAGGATCACTTGTGTCAACAAAGGTCGCTTGAATACCAATACGATTGAGTACCTTTGTGATGACGCGGTACGTTCCGCCGTATACGTCATCTGTCAGGATAATATGATCTCCGCTGTTAAACAGCATCATCACTGCCGTAATGGCAGCCATTCCTGAACCAAATGCGTAGCCGTTTGCTCCTCCTTCAAGGTCACGAATGACGGTTTCTAGTGCCGTTCTTGTTGGATTCGCTGTTCTTGAATATTCATATCCTGTATGCTCGCCTGCTTTCGGCTGCTTATAGGTGCTCACTTGGTATATAGGTACAGACACAGCGCCTGTTTTTTCATCACCAGTTGTTCCGCTGTGTATCATCATTGTTTTTGGTTTCATCTTATTTTCCTCCCTCATAAATACCTTTACTTAAATACCGTTCACTGCTGTCAGGAAAAATGGTGACGATGACTGTCCCAGGTGCTGCCTTCTTCGCTTCTTCTAAAGCGGCAAATAACGCTGCACCCGAAGAACTCCCGATGAGAACGCCTTCTTTTTCAGCAGCTTCTTTCACCATTTGGAAAGCATCATCATCACTGACGGTATATATCTCATCGAATAAAGCAGATTCCATATAATCTGGGATAAATTCAAGACCGATTCCTTCCGTTCTATGCGGA
Source organism: Bacillus sp. SIMBA_005 (assembly GCF_046535585.1). NCBI lineage: Bacteria > Bacillati > Bacillota > Bacilli > Caryophanales > Bacillaceae > Bacillus > Bacillus sp. SIMBA_005. The sequence continues at coordinate 291,714 of NZ_JAWRWI010000004.1, forward strand.
CCCGGATCTCCTCCATTTAAAATCGATCCTTCAGGTTCGACAACAACTGTTTTTAACGCCGGATGCTGCTCTTTTAAATAGGCAGCACACCCTTGAAAAGTTCCGCCAGAACCCGCTCCTGAAACGAATATATCGATGTTTCCTTGCAAGTCGGACCATAACTCTGGACCAAGCGTTTTATAGTAAGTCAATGGATTTACTTGGTTTTTAAATTGTAAAACGCAATAGGCATTGCCAAGGCTTGCCTCTAGTTCAAGGGCTCGATCAATCGCACCCTTCATGCCCTCTTTTCTTGGTGTATGAATGATCTCTGCACCGAGCGCCTTCATGAGCTGTTGTTTTTCTTGACTAAAATGTTCTGGTACGCAAAAAATGGTACGCAATTGATGCTTTCTTGCACTAAGGGCAAGCCCAATGCCTGTGTTTCCAGCAGTTGCTTCAATGATGGTTCCGCCAGGGCGCAATTTACCAGATGCCAATGCTTCTCTTATGAGCATATCACCTAAACGGTCTTTAATACTTCCACCCGGATTCATCATTTCAAGCTTTGCATATACCTCTACACCTTCCGGGATGCCAACCCCTGACAGTTTTAAAAGCGGTGTGCGGCCAATTAATTCTGTAATATCCTTTATGACAGCCATATAATTCCCTTCCTTTGTATGGAAAAGAAGGGGGAATCCCCTTCTTTTATTGAGTTTGCTTTATCATACGCAAGACAAGGTCGGTTGAGTGAATCGCTGCTTGCTCAAGAAATCGATCAAAGGAAACATTGGATTCTTTCCCTGCAATATCAGATAGCGCTCGAACAACAACAAATGGCGTTCCAAAGAGCTGGCAAACTTGTGCAACAGCTGCAGCTTCCATTTCCACCGCATATAACTCTGGAAACTTCTCTCTCACAAACGCTACACGATCCGGATCATTCATAAATGAATCTCCGGTTGCAATCGTTCCTTTTGCCACTTGAATATGATCGATCTCTAAAGCCGACTCCTCAGCCAGTTTCACAAGCTTTTCGTCTGCAGTAAAAGCAGCTGGCAACCCTGGTACTTGTCCGTATTCGTAATCAAAGATCGTGACATCCACATCATGATGCCTTACATCAGTAGAGATGACAATATCCCCTACATTTAATGTGTGATGGAAACCGCCAGCTGATCCTGTATTGATCACATAATCCGGCTGAAAGCGGTCAAGCAGAAGTGTTGTGCTGACCGCTGCATTCACTTTTCCAATCCCTGATTTTAATAAAATCACTTCTTTATCTTCATAAACACCTGTTGTGAATTCACACCCAGCGATGTTTTCTTGTGTAGCATTCTTTAGTTGATCTCTTAATATCGTCACTTCTTCTTCCATTGCACCTATGACTGCGATTTTCAAATCAAAAACATCCTTTCATTCCCTTTTCTTCGCTTCTACGATCCAAACAAAATCATTCATTTGATGAAAGGACGTACTAAAACCTTCTTCTTCAAAGATTTGCTTTAGCACATCGATGGATGGATAATATTCCGTTTCTAAATCCTCAGCAAGCTGATCGAATCCTGCCGCTTTCGCTTTGTCGATTTCAGCTTGATGTGCTGCTTGATTTTGAAACATTGTATCAGCAAAGACTATTTTACCATCTGAGTGAAGGATGTTGCTATAGGTGTGAATGGCTTGTTTTTTTTCTTCGTCCGTTAAATGGTGGAAAGCATATGAACTGACAATTGTATCCGGCTCAAATGGCGGCGCTGGAAATGATAAAAAATCCCCATCATGAAACACATCGGGTATTCCCTTTTGAAGAGCCGCTTTCTTCATAGCGTCTGATGGCTCAACGCCAAATACGTTCTTATCAGCTGCGAGCAGTGCCGCTGTTAGATTCCCCGTGCCGCTTCCAAACTCAAGAACATCTTGACCTGCACGGCGAACTATTTCTTTTAAAATAACCGGATACCGGCGAAACACTTCTTCATACTGCTCATCATGACCACTTACCGTGTCATCATAAGAGTCAGCCCAATGATCAAATAAAGAAAGAAACTCACGTCCCATTTTCTTTCCCTCCACTTTATCTATTTATTCCTATGCGTATAGTATGCTTTAATCCGTCGAACAGTTCCTATCCTACCACATCTTCAGTTTCTTTCCTACTAAAAAATACTGGTAGGGGTCGAAAAATATTTGCTCTTTTAGAGGAGAGAGATTAAGATGAATGAAGAGTATGGTGAGGTGGATCAAATGGATTTTCAGTTGGATTTTCTAAAGGATAAAATTGAATTCTTTGAAGCATCGTCTTTAAAAGAACTTGAACAAAAGATCCAAAAACAAATTGAACATAATCAGGCAATTCTGCTGACCGTTCATTCTGTCAGTCATCAAACGACTGTGATCGATGACCGGATTTTGTATACAGCGGTTGTTCATTTTAAGGCGAATATCTAAAAAAAGATAGCATGACTGCTATCTTTTTTTCATGTTTATTTTAATTTCTCAACCTTTACAGGTTTCCAGCCTTTTTCATCTACCCATGTGATTTCCACGCGGTAGCGTTCGCCTGTTGATTTATCACGGATGGTTCCCTTTGCGTCTTGAGGACCTCCGTTATTTCCTAACCAAAGAACTGTCATTTGATCTTCTGAAATTCCCGTTGCATAGGACATGGCTTTCATCATTTCTTTCCAGTCTTTTGAGTTAGAATCATAAGTTGCTGTATGTGAACCGGATTGCTCTGTTCCAACAGGCTCCCAGTCATCGCTTTCGTAAGTTTTGTCTACGTCACTCGTTGAGCCGCCATCTGTTTCTTTGGCGTCTTTTAACGCATCTTTATGAGGCTCTTTTTCATCATCTGACTTCTTCGTATCGTTGTCTTGATCAGATGAGTCATCTTTTTTTGCATCTGAATCATCGGATGTGTCTTTCTTTTGATCTTTCACATCTTCATCTGATTTTTGTTTATTTTCACTTGTTGCAGGCGCCGTTTTAGAAGGTGCATCCGCTACATCTGTGTCTTTCGGTTTATTAAAAATTAACAAACTCGTTGCGACCACCAAAATAAGCACCACAACGATACCAATTAATATGTTAAGCACCATATTCGCCTTTCTGCGCTTATCACGATGTTCAAATCGAGAATTTCTACTCAAAATCTCTGCACTCCTTTGCCTCTGTTCCCTAAGTCGTTACTATTCTAACATGACATGAAGGGATGTTCTATGTCTGTTTCTTTTCAATTTCGTTGACCTTTTTTACAATATCATAAAACGCATCATTTGTCTTAGCCTGGCCACTTGCCTCGTCAAGGTGAACAACGACTAGTGCGTATTTTGGTTTTTCCACCGGAAAGTATCCAGCAAACCATTTATGATAAAGCGGATTCCCCTTTTGATCTTTACTGCCGGTTTGGGCAGTGCCTGATTTCCCTGCCACATCGAATGGAAGGTCTTGAAACCTTCTTCCTGTTCCTTTGTCAGACGTCACCACCTGCCTTAAGTACTTTTGCAGCTTTTGAGCTGTATAGCGGTCAATACTGCCTCCTTCTGGTCGTTTGTTTTGAAAGGTTAGCATCGTTGTTCCGTTTTGATACAGCACTTTTTCAGCGATTTTCACTTCTTTTCGTTCTCCGCCTCTTGCAATCGACGCCATCATATTGGCCATTTGCAAAGGAGTCGTTTTGACATTTTTTTGCCCTATTGCGGTTTGAGCAATGGCTTTTTTGACATGCTTGTCTCTTTTATCCCCCCACACATTGCCGGTTTCTTCACGATCAAACTGTTTGAAATGCTGCTTATGATAAACATCCCCTTCCCAGCCAGCTCGATCAATGAGTCCAAGCTTTGCAGCCGTCTTTTCGATGATTTGATCATCTGTTTGGATCAGCTTGCCAGCAAGTGTTGCAAAGGTATAATTACAGCTCTGCGAAAAGCTCTCAGACAGATTGAGCACTTCCTGCGTTCCTTCTGGCTCTCCATATAAATTCTTTCGACAGTCATACATCGTTTGTGGCTGGTCGAGGTTTTTTTCAATTGCTGCGGCAAGGACAGCGGTTTTAAAAACAGAGCCTGGTGCCATGGCAGTCAGCATGTAATTTCTTGCTTCATGCCGGTTTTTGCTTGTGACGTTTGGCGTACTTGCCATCGCCAGCACACTGCTGCTTTCAATGTCGAGCAGAACAGCACCGCCCTTTTCGACGCCTTTGTCTTTCAAAACCTTCTCCATTTCAGCTTGCATGTTTTCATCAATTGTTGTTTGAACTTGAAGAGGATAAAACGAATGAGCCTCTGCTGTATATTTGACGTCCATCCCAAACAAAGGGTTTCCTCTTCCGTCCACATGATATAACAATTTTGTGTCTTGCTCAGGTAATAGAAATTCGTCAAAGGTGCTTTCCAGCCCAAAAGTACCGATTTCTGTACGGATGGAAAGCTCTTTTTTATCAGGATAACGCTCTCTGAGCAATTCTGGATTCTCACTCGTGAAGCCCAATGTGTGGAGGACAAGTCTTTTTTTGTCCTTCTCTTTCATATATACGCCGTACACACCTGAATATTTCATATCATTGATGTCTTTCAGCTTTTTTTTCGTGATGTCATCTTTGAGAATCAGAGGTTTTTTGGTTTCTGTCAGCTGTTTTTTGAGTGCATCTTCTTCCATCTCAAGAATAGAGGCGGTTTGTTTTAAATGAGGAAGATCATATTGCAGGAAAGGAAATAAGATCACCGCAGGCTGTTCTTTTGTGAGAAGCGCCTCGCCGTTTCGATCTAAAAATTCACCGCGGCCATCTGAAATGACCACTTCTTCTGTACGCTGTTTGACACTTTCTTGTATTAAATTGATATCAAGCTTTGAAAAGGATTCTGTGAAAAACAATTGAATTTCTGCCAGTCTCATGAGAAGACCGAGCAGCAGCATAAAAATAATAGCACCTGTCCATTGAATTCTACGTTTTTTGCGCATAAAAACACCTCGTCCCTATTGTGGACGAGGTGTTTATCGTATAAACGTTATTATGAAATTTTTACAATTTGGACGAACATTTCTCCGCCAGGTGTTTGAACGGTTACTTTGTCGTCTACTTGTTTGCCTAACAGGCTTTTTGCAATTGGTGAATCGTTTGAAATCTTTCCTTCGAACGGATCAGCTTCTGCACTTCCAACGATGGTGTAAGACTCTTCTTCTCCGTCTGGTAATTCAACAAAAGTGACTGTTTTACCAAGTGAGACAATATTTGAGTTTCCTTCATCTTCGATAATTTTGGCATTGCGAATCATATTATCAAGCGTAGTGATACGCCCTTCTACAAACGCTTGCTCTTCTTTAGCAGAATCATATTCCGAGTTCTCAGAGAGGTCTCCAAAGCTTCTCGCAATTTTAATACGCTCTACAACCTCTTTACGTTTAACCGTTTTCAAATATTCAAGCTCTTCTTCTAACTTAAGTTTTCCTTCTTCTGTCATTGGAAATACTTTCTCTTGTGCCATGAATCATTCACTCCTTCTATTAATCCTCATCATACATATTTTCTGCACGTGAGTGACGACTGAAATATACAAGAATGAGGACTTTTTCAGGCCCTCATTCCTTCTGTCCCATATTTGTAAAAGTCCATCTTACATGGCGTCCCTTTTAGATGCAACTATTATGCCTTTTTTTCAGACAGAACCATTATCAGTGGTCCAAAGATGATCTATCTCCATCGCACAAACTATGGAAAGGCACAGGAAGCTCCTGTACCTCGTTCGCCATTTCGATCATATGTAGAAGAATAGCTTATCCATTCTCCATCTTCCAATACATAATATGGTCAGTGTACGATATGTCTATGCTATATTATTACAAAATTGCTTTTTGATCAAGAATTGTTTGAAAATTTGTGATGATTTGTTTGTCGTTTTTTTAATATACTTTTTTAACTTCATTCTTTCGCTATGTGGTAGTGATTTCTCCATCTCTTCTTTTCTTCATTGTTTTATTATCATATCAAACCCTTAAGATTCTTTCTGAGAATGCTGCTTTAATAAAAGTTCACACATAATTAACAAATATTAACAAGGAAATATTTGGTTTTTGTTGAATTCTATCAATGCAAGACCAAATACATGCTAGGGAGTGTTTTAAATGAACATGAAGAAAACAATTGTTTCTGTTCTATCCATCTCTACATTATCTTTTTCACTAATGGGCATGGCTTCGGCCAAAGAAACAGCGGATGTCACAGTCAATAGCAGTTCTTCTGGATTTCAAACTTTAGATGTGATTTCGATTCAAAATTACAGTTTACCTTTAAGAGTTGGTGAGCGCTACTCTGTCTATGATTCTGCAGCTACACGTTATTGGACAGATAACCAGAGTGTAGCTTCTGTTAGCTCTAGTGGACTAGTGACCGCTCATTCAACTGGTAAAGCCACTATCACTCTTTATAAAGGATCATCTGTCTTAGGACAAGTTTTCGTGACTGTTTATTAATATGATGTTGAAAAGACCTTTACAATGTAAAGGTCTTTTTCTTCTCCACCATTTACTCTGCTCGGTTTTGAAGAATGGTTTGAATTTTTGTGACCATTAAGTCGATCGCCACATGATTTTGGCCGCCTTCTGGGATGATGATATCGGCGTACCGCTTAGTCGGTTCAATGAATTGATTATGCATCGGTCTGACAACAGATACATACTGTTCAATGACAGAATCGATTGAACGGCCTCTTTCTTTCGTATCGCGTAAAATGCGGCGAATGATGCGCAGATCTGCATCTGTATCAACATACAGTTTAATATCCATTAAATCTCTTAGGCGTTCGTCTTCTAGTGCAAAAATGCCTTCAACGATGATAACATCCTTTGGTTCAACATGGACAGTCTCTTCTGAACGTGTGTTGAGCTTGAAATCATATATTGGTTTTTCAATGGATTCGTACCTTAAGAGCTGTTCCAAATGCTCAAACATCAGGTCATTGTCGAATGCGAGCGGATGATCATAGTTCGTAAGCAGGCGCTCTTCAAATGGCATATGACTTTGATTTTTGTAATATAAATCTTGCTGAAGCATGAGGATGGAATGTCCTTTAAATTTTTCATAAATTGAATTGGTGACGCTCGTTTTACCTGAACCCGAGCCGCCAGCAATTCCAATGACAACTGGTTTACTCCTCATGTGCCTGTTATTTCCCCTTTCTCATCATGTTGCTAGGGTATACTTTTTGATTGAGCTTGAATTTGACGATTTGCAGCGGATGACGAGCGGCATCTAGTTCATTTCCCTTTTCATCCCAAATCGTCTCAATTTTGCATGTGAAATTCTCAATTTCTGGCCCGAAAAATTCGACTTCGTCCCCTGCTTTAAAGAAGTTACGCTGCTGCAATGTGACGATTTGTTCTTTTTCATCATAATGAAGAACGAGACCTGCGAAATCAAAAGTCGTTTTCTTTCCATGAATGCCAAACATTTGCTCATCCGTTCCCGGTACACCTTCGAAAAAGGCTGGTGCTGTGTCACGGTTTGCACATTTATCTAATTCATCTAACCATTCCTGCTCAATGACAAAATTGTCCGGGTCCGCACAATAGGCGTCGATGACTTTGCGATACACACTCACGACAGTTGCCACGTAATGAATTGATTTCATTCGTCCTTCGATTTTCAAGCTGTCAATTCCCATTTCAATCATTTGAGGAATGGATTCGACAAGCTTTAAGTCTTTTGGACTCATCGCAAATGGTGCGTCTTCCTCTCCAAATAATGGCGCTTCCTCAGAACCTTCTAGTTTATAAAGATCATAATCCCAGCGGCAGGATTGGCAGCAGCCCCCGCGGTTAGAATCTCTTGCCGTCATATGGTTACTGAGCACGCAGCGGCCAGAGTAAGCAATACACATCGCACCGTGAATGAACGTCTCAATTTCAATATCGACCTTTTCTTTCATTTCTCTAATTTCCAGCGCACTTGTCTCGCGAGCAAGCACCACACGCTCAAGCCCTTCTTCTTTCCAAAACTGAACAGCCTTCCAGTTCGAAAGAGATTGCTGTGTGCTTAAATGAACTTCAAGCTTAGGTGCGACACGTTTACACGTTTCAATAATCAGCGGGTCAGCCACAATAATGCCCGCTACTCCAGCGCCTTCAATCCCTTGAAGGTATTCCTCCAGCCCGTCCATGTTTTCGTTGTGGGCAAAGATATTCGTTGTCACATAGATTCGTGCACCATATTTATTTGCAAATGCGACACCTTCAGCCATTTCTTCAATTGAAAAGTTATCGGCATTTGAACGAAGTCCAAATTCTTTTCCGCCTATAAAGACAGCGTCTGCTCCGTAATGTACAGCAATTTTCAGCTTTTCCAAATTTCCTGCTGGTGCAAGCAGTTCTGGTTTTTTTGTAATGACACGTTTCCCGTCAATCATTTCAGAAATACCATCTTTCAATAGTGCCATTTCCTCTGCCTCCTCTTATATTAATAAACCGTTTCTTTAAAGAAGAACCCTGTATCAATTGAACGATTCACTGGCTGAATCTCTTCAATCCGCTTCACCCAGTCCTCTTTCTGATCTTCATACGCGTCTTTGTCAGTCGCTAATAAATCAATTGCTTTTCTATATAAAGACGTCACCTCTGTCATATAAGAAAGTGACTTTAAAATTCCATCAATTTTAAATGAGTCGATGCCTGCATCAACAAATTCCTCTAATTCGTCAATCATACACACATCATTTGGACTCATAATATGAGTGCCGTTTGCATCCTCGAAAATAGGGTATTTGTTTTGACGCTCTTGGTCATGAAGGAATAATCCTTCCTCCATATTTCTGCCTTCGACGTCCATTTGTTTGCCCTGGTATTCAAAGTAGTTGCCAACGAGCGTACGTTTTGATTGGAACATACATGTCATGCCATGGACTTGAATTTCGATTTCCACCTCGGCATTTTCTTTGATGTCGATGACACTGTCCATGTTCAGTTCTTTGGCAAGAACAGCACGCGTTGCACCTTTTCTGCCCCAGTAGTTACAAGTGTAATAGTTTGTCCCAGTCGTTTCTGTACTCCAGTGGAGATTCAGGCTTACCCCTGTTTCTTTAGCGGCCATGATCACAGCTGGGTCTCCAAAGACGACGCCATCTACGTTTAATGCATCGAGAAAGGTTAAGTAATCTCCAAGCAGCTGCACACGATCATTATGAAAAATCGCATTCATCGCCACATACACTTTTTTGTGATGCTTATGTGCAAGCTCAACCGTCTGTTTCACATCTTCTCTTGAAAACTCGCCTGCAAGACGAATACCGTATGTTTGTTCGCCTATTAAGAATGCATCAGCTCCCGCCTCAATTAATGGCAGTACATCTGACACCTTGCTTGGCGTCACAAGCAATTCTGGTTTTTTCATGATTGGTCACCTCTTTTAGTACTAATGGCGATCCCGTCTCCAACTGGAATAATACACGTTTGGAAATCGGGGTTTGACATAAGCCATTGATTGTATCGATCAATTTTTCCAATTAATTGTTTTTTTCTTTTATCTTCTATTTCTTCTTCATAGTTCGTTGCCACTAAACCTTTAAATAATACGTTGTCTGTAATAATCATTCCGTCATGAGCAAGCATCGGTTCAAACAGCTCAAAAAAACGTTTGTACTGACCTTTTGCGGCATCAATAAAGATCACATCATAGGGCGCCATCGTTTGGACTGTTTTAGCCGATTCTATGGCATCACCAAAGAACACGTGTATTCTTTCTTTTAACTTTAATTCCTCAATGTTCCCTGTCGCTTCTTCATAGCGTTTTGCATTTCGCTCAATCGTAAAAATTTCAGCATCTGGTAGAGCTGTCGCCATTCGAATGGCGGAGTAGCCTATTGCTGTTCCAACCTCAAGAATTTTCTTCGGCTTTTTCATCGACAGCAGCTGCAGTAAAAGTTCAATGCTCACCTTTTCCATAATTGGCACATGATGCTCTTTTGCATATGCCTCTAATTGAGCGATTGCATCAGGACTTGGGTGAATTAAATGTTCAATATAATCATTCATTTGATCATCTTCGATAGTCATTATTTGTCTAGCTCCTTCATGACCTGAAAAAGAAGAGTCCTGCCTGTTGCAGCTCTCTTTCTCGTCAATCTTTCGTTCATCTAAGTAAAACAACCCGATATATTTTACCACAAAGAAGTGGACATTGCGAACCTATAAAATGGATATTCCAACGAAAAAAACTGCAGGCAATCTTGAATTGTCTACAGTCTTTTTCGATTCACATGTACATTAATTGCTGCCTGTGATGTATTTGGCTTTCGCTTTGTTGTGCTCATTTAACGTTTTTGTAAAGACGACTTCTCCATTTTTCTTCGCAAGGAAGTACACATAATCCGTTTTATCTGGATGCAGTGCGGCTTTCCATGAAGATTCGCCAGCATTTGCAATAGGTCCAGGCGGCAGGCCCTTGTTGTTATACGTATTATAAGGAGATTTCACCTTGAGATCTTTGTAATAAACACGGGATTTATGTTCACCCAGTGCATAAAGAACAGTTGGATCGGTTTGAAGCGGCATGTCCTTTTTCAACCGGTTATAAAAAACACTGGAGATTTTTGCGCGATCCGTCTTTTCCGTTGCTTCCATTTCAATCAGTGATGCCATCGTTAACACATCATGTATGGACATGTTTCTCTTTTTCATGTCTTTTTCATACGTTCTCACGTATTGATCTGTTTGTTTAATCATCGTTTCAATGATCGTTTCGAGTGATTCATCCTCACGATAAAATGGATACGTCGCAGGGAATAAATAACCTTCTAACGGATGTTTCACCTGTTTGCCATTTACCTGTGATGTCACCGTTTTCGGATATTTTTTCATTAGCGTTTGAATAAACGCAGGATCATCCAGCTTCGCTTGCACTTCTTTCGCTGAAAAATTCGTCTGGTTTGCAATCACTGCCGCAATATCAGACAGCTGTTTTCCTTCTGGAATCACAAGCTGAAAGGCATAGTCTGTCCCTCCAGATGTCAGCTTTTGAATCAGCGTGTCTGCGTCCATCGTTTGTTTCAAATGAAAGTATCCCGCTTTAAAGCCGGACGCATTTTTGTATTTTGCATAATAAGTGAAAATCGTGTCATTCGAAATGAGCCCATTTTCTTTTAAAATGCCCGCAATCTCACGGACAGATGTCCCATTAGGAATATGAATATTAATCGTTTGTTTGCTTTTTTGATCGACCGGTCCAAGTGCTGATTTAACATATAAAAAGCCTGATAATGCTGCAATGATGATGACAGCAAGGACAGATAACAGGACGATCCCCATTTTTCTTTTGAAAAATGGTCGTTTCTTTTGTTCTGAAAACATGCATGGCCCTCCTCACATCTAGCTTTTATAGTACATGATTCGACGGAGTTCGGCAATTACTTGCTCATGCATGTCTTGACAGAACTTGACATAATACGGCTAAACCAACGCCGCCGCCACTCCCAATAGCAGCCATGACATAGCTTCCATTCGGTAAGGCGCGCGCTTCGTAAAACAGTCTCACCATCATCGCAGCCCCTGATGCGCTATATGGATGACCAAGACAGAGTGCACCGCCTCTTTTATTGATTCGGTCATAAGGAATATCCAGCGTACGAGCAATCATCGCTATTTTCAGAGCAAAAGCTTCATTGATTTCAAACAGTGCAACATCCTCTGCCTTGATTTTCTCTTGATGTAGAAGTTTCTTCATCGCATCAATCGGTGCAGCAGCTGGAAAATTGGGATGCATCGCCGTCACAGCACTTCCGGCATATCGCAGCATTGGCTGAAAACCATTTGCCTCCGCTAGCGCTTTTTCCATCACAACGACCGCTGCTGCACCATCTGCTTCTTTGCAGCTATTGGCGGCAGTTACAGATCCTTTCCCCGGTGAAAATACAGGCTTTGCCCGCTGGATCAGTTTTGCCATCGGTCTTATTTTAGCGGCCGCTTCATCTATACTCAGTCCGTCAATTGAAACGATCTCTTCTAAATATGTACCACGTTTGATTGCATCTATACTTCTTTCCCAGCTTAATTGCGCATAGTCATCTTGTTCTTTTCTTGTCACAGAGAATCTCGTAGCGGTCAGCTCTGCTGCTTCTCCCATAGCCGGATCTCCTATCCATTCCGGTGAAAAGCGGGCTCTTTCTTTCATTGGTGATCTCGAAATGCTCTCAGTCCCGCCAGCGATATACATTGAGCCTTCTCCTGATTGAACCATGGCGCAAGCTGTTCGGATTGCTTCTAGACCTGAGGCACACTGCCTATCAACCGTCATCCCGGGTACCAAGAAAGAAAGCCCTGCTTCTAATGAGGACAGACGGGCCATATTCCCGCCGCCTCCTACAACATTTCCTAATATGATGTCGTCCGGCGTCATCCCTTTAGACAAATACTGAATAAGAGGCGCGGCTAATTGCTCTGGACGATAATCCTTCAGCATCCCATTTTTATCACCGAAGGGTGTCCGTTTTGCTTGTACAATTACTGCTTGCATGACAATTGTCCCTCCGCCCACTTTTTCATACTGGCACGTGCTATTTTTCCTCCGGATGTTTCAATTATTTGATCCATGACAAGCCATTTTTTAGGCACCTTGTAGGCCGCCAGTTTTTCTTTGACAACTTGCCGAATCCTCTTTGTGTGCTGTCCTTGTTCAATAATAGCAACAGGGATTTCACCCCAATATGGGTCAGGAACGCCAACTACAACCGATCGCTTCACTTCTGGCAGTTCATTTAGCACACGCTCAATTTCCTCTGGGAAAATATTCAGCCCTCCATAGACGATCATGCCATTTTCACGGCCGCTCATATGCAAATAGCCATCTTCATCCAGCCAGCCCATATCATAAACTGTCAGCCACTCCTTCGGCTGTTTCTCCTCATGTAAGTAGCCTGCAAAAGACATCGGGCTCTTCACATAAATTCTTCCTGTCTCATTTGGCTGGCAGACTGTTTGATCAGCTCGCCTCACTTCAATTTGAATGGGAGAAAAAGGCCGTCCGACAGATGAAGGCTTTTGCAAAAAGTCATTTGAAGATAAGTAGGAAACAAAGCTTAACTCTGATGTGCCGTAAAAATCAAAAAATGTCACATGCGGATAGTTGGTCACGAGTTGTTTCTTTGAAGGAGTGCCCCAATCTGCTCCAGATGATATGACAAGAAGCGGATTGTCTCTCTCAAAAGCGTCTATTTCCAGCAACGATTCTGTTATCGTAGGGACAGTATACATCACAGTAATGTCTCCTGCCTGTAAGGATTTTTTCGCTTTCACTGGCGTAAATTTTTCTAAAATCGTCACTGTGCCGCCAAAGTATAATGTACTGATGGCACCATATAAAAAGTGAGAGGATAAGAGTGTACCAGCTATAAGAACATGATCTTGATGAGTAATTCCAAATGTATCGGCTGTTGTTTGAAAGCTTTTGATCCATGACTGCTGGCGCCTGATAAATGCTTTAGGTGAACCAGTTGATCCTGACGTAAATCCCATATAAAAGATAGGGTCGATCTCGCTGTCGCATTTGTTAGATGGACCTTGTGTGATGAGGCTCATTTTTTCCTTGCATTCAGATAAAGAAAGAACCTGCAAATCTTCGCTGTACTTTTCAAATCTATTTAAATATCGATCCTCGATAATGAGGAGAGCTGCCTCACTTAACAAAAGCTTTTTAGCACATTCCTCACGGCTCCATCTCGGGTCAAGCGGGATAGCTGTCCACCCTGCACAAGCAGCGCCAGCAAATATTTGGAGAAAAGAAGCACCATTTGATAATAAAAAGGCAACTCTTTTTTGCTCATGAGCCGTTTGTTGTAACCATTGCGCTGATAGCCGGACACGCTCATACCAATCTTGATAAGTGATCCTTTCTTGTCCATCAATGATGGCGATATGATCTGGGTTCATTTCTGCATGTGATGCATAGCTTTCCGTTATTCTGTTCAAACTGTTCAAACTGCACGCCTCCCTTTATGCACATCCCTTTTTCGATATGACATAGCCGCAATGATTTTCACCGTGAGAACAGCACATATGCCCGCTTTGATGAGATCACCTGGAATATAAATCAGACTAAGGAGAGCAGCCTGAGTGACCTTGATATCCATCATCATCGCTTGAAAAGGAATGCCGCATAGATACAAAATTCCGATACTGCATACCGTAAAGATCATAAAAAGGTGCAAAGTGGTCACTTTTTTCAGACGGTTGATCCACAAACTAATCATGAGGGCAGCCACTGGATAAGCAAGTAAAAATCCACCGCTTGGTCCAAAAAAGACCCCTATTCCGCCTCTGCCACCTGACAAAAGAGGTGCGCCTGATGCCACAACCAAGAGAAACAGAAGTAAACTGATCAGTGCCTGTTTTGGCTTTAACAGCCCACCAGCAAGCAAAAGACCTGCCGTTTGCATTGTGATGGGTACAGGTGTAAATGTAAGTAAAATCGGCGGGATCAATCCTAACATCCCGATCACCGCAGTCATTAGCGCCATTTGCATCATATCTTGAATTTTCAATTTCCATACCCCTCACTCAATTCATTGTTAAAAATAGAGTAAAAGGTACAGTCTATTATGTCAACATGAAATAAAATAAAGTTAACATATAAACCATAAAAAAAGACCTGTGAAGAAAGATCACGAAGATCCGTTCACAGGCCTTTTATTCGTTCTATTCTTCGTCTTCTTCTTGATCTAAGAACGTATTTAACGTTTCTTCAATCATGTCCCACTCTTCATCCGTTTCAATAGGCTCTAGCTCGCCATCTTCACCGTTTTCATTCGGTGTGAAGCTTGATGCATGAATTTCAATTTCTTCATTGTCTTGCTCAGAAATTGGGTAGTAAAGAACATATGATTTGTTAAAATGGTCGCTTTCAAAAGTAAATAGTACTTCGCAAAGCTGTTCATTTCCATTATCATCAACGATTGTAATTTGCTTTTCTCCGTGTTCCATTTGATTCACCTCATTTTAATTTAAGCTGTCTAAGTACCCTTGCAGGATCATAACAGCCGCCATTTTATCAATGACTTTTTTACGCTTTTGTCTGCTCACATCTGCAGAGATGAGCATTTTTTCCGCTGCCATTGTCGACAGGCGCTCGTCCCAAAGCACAACAGGAACATTGTACGTGTTTTCTAACACTTTCGCAAATGATTGGCTGGCTTCACCTCTAGGACCGACCGTACCATTCATATTTTTTGGAAAACCAAGTACAATTTTATCCGTTCCATATTGCGAGACGATTTCAGACAGGCGGCTGAGACCGAAGTCTCCGCCTGCTTCATCAATTTTAATTGTTTCAATCCCCTGCGCTGTCCAGCCCATTTCATCACTGATCGCAACACCAAGGGTTTTCGTGCCTAAATCTAAGCCTAAAATTCTCATGTTTTACGCCTCTTTATGTGTCTCTAAGTACGATTTAACCAATTCCTCAATTAATTCGTCTCGTTCTATTTTACGAATTAGGTTGCGAGCATCCTGATGTCTTGGAATATAAGCAGGGTCGCCTGACAGCAAGTATCCGACAATTTGATTGATCGGGTTGTATCCTTTTTCTTGGAGTGCGTCATGTACTGTAATGAGCACTTCATTCACATTGGTTTCAGCTGAATCATCAGAGAAGTTAAACTTCATTGTCTTATCAAATGAACTCACTGCTTCTTGCACCTCTCTTCCAACATTCTACTAGCAAGCTTTTTTCTAAACGCTCATCTAATACCATTATTCTACACTACATCGCCTGATTATAAAACGGATTTAACAGATTCTTCGACAGTTGCCAGTGCTTCTTCTAGCTTTTCTGGTTGTTTTCCGCCTGCTTGTGCCATGTCTGGACGTCCGCCTCCGCCTCCGCCACAGATTTCAGCTGCCTGTTTCACAAGTTTCCCTGCATGCAGACCTTTTTCGATGACGTCTTTTGTCACTCCTGCTGAAATGTTTACTTTTCCGTTTTGAACGGCTCCGAGCACAATGACAGCTGAGCCTAATTTGGCTTTTAAGTCATCAACCATTGTTCTTAAATGGTTCATGTCTTTCGCGTTTACTTTTTCAGTTAACACTTTCACTCCGCCGATTTCTGTCACTTTCTCTAAAATAGAGCCTGCTTCAGCCTGGCTTAATTTTGCAAGAAGAGATTCGTTTTCTCTTTGAACCTCTTTTAAATCTGCCTGCAATGAAGCGATACGTTTTGGTACATCCTTCGTATTTGACTTCAGCTCACTCGCTGCCTTCTCTAAAATCGCCAGCTGGTCATTTAATTCTTCGTATGCCCCTTTACCAGTCACCGCCTCAATCCGGCGTGTTCCAGCACCAATACCCGATTCAGAGGCAATTTTAAACAACCCGATTTCCGCAGTATTTTGAACGTGACAGCCGCCGCATAGCTCGATGCTGTAATCGCCTACTTGGACAACTCGGACAATATCGCCATACTTCTCGCCGAAGAGCGCCATTGCACCCATTTCTTTTGCTTCCGCAATCGGCTTCAGGTCAATAGCAACAGAGATGCCTTCCCAGATCTTTTCGTTCACAATTTTTTCTATCTGAGACAATTCCTCTTTTGTGACTTGTCCAAAGTGAGAGAAGTCAAAGCGAAGTCTATTTTCATTCACCAATGATCCTGCTTGGTTCACATGGCTGCCCAAAACGTCTTTTAGCGCCTGGTGCAAAAGATGTGTCGCTGTGTGGTTTTTCACAATGCCTTTTCGAAGAGCTGATTCCACTTCCGCAGTGACTTCAAGTCCTTTTTTGGCTGTACCGCTAACGACGATACCCTCATGAACATGCTGACCATTTGGCGCCTTTTTCACGTCTTTGATGTCGATAATCACTTCAGCGCTTTTCAATGTCCCTTTATCAGCCACTTGTCCGCCGCTTTCCGCATAGAAAGGTGTTTCATCTAACAAAATTTGTACTGTATCGCCTTCATGTGCTTCTGTGATAATTTCACCATTTTGAAGCAATTCGACAATATGGGCATCTGCCGTTAGATTTTCGTAGCCAACAAATGTGCTTTCTACTTTAATATCTCCTAGAGCACCGCCTTGAACCTGCATACTGCCGACATCTTGTCTCGCATTTCTTGCACGTTCACGTTGCTTTTCCATCTCAGCCTGGAAGCCTTCTCGATCCACTGTCATGTTTTCATCTTCTGCGTATTCTTCTGTGAGCTCGACAGGGAATCCATACGTGTCATACAGCTTAAATACATCTTCACCTGAAATCTGTGTGCTGCCTTTGTCTCTTTCTTTTTTGATGACTTCTGACAAAATAGCTAAGCCTTCGTTCAGTGTTTCATGGAAGCGTTCTTCTTCATTCTTGATGACTTTTGCAATAAATTCTTCTTTCGCTTGTACATCTGGGTAGAAATCCTTCATGATTTCCGCCACTACTGGAACTAGGTCAAACATAAACGGGCGATGGATGTGAATGGTTTTTGCATAACGCACGGCACGGCGAAGCAAACGTCTTAGCACATACCCGCGCCCTTCATTGGAAGGAAGCGCTCCATCACTTACAGCAAAGGCAACCGTTCTAATGTGGTCAGCAATAACTTTGAATGCTGTATCTTTTTCCTTTGTCTCGCCATAGCTTTCTCCAGAAATGGTTTCAACTGCACGAATAATTGGCATGAATAGATCAGTATCAAAGTTCGTAGGCACGTTTTGAATGACAGATACCATTCGTTCAAGACCCATCCCTGTATCTATGTTTTTCTTCGGAAGCGGCGTATATGACCCATCTGGATTATGGTTAAATTCAGAGAACACTAGGTTCCACACTTCTAGATATCGCTCATTTTCTCCGCCAGGATATAATTCTGGATCGTTCATATCGTTACCGTATGATTCACCGCGGTCATAGAAAATTTCTGTATTCGGTCCACTTGGGCCCTCTCCAATATCCCAGAAGTTCCCTTCAAGGCGAATAATACGTTCTTCAGGTACACCGATTTTATCTCTCCATAGAACATACGCTTCTTCATCCTCTGGATGGACAGTGACAGATAACAAATTCGGGTCAAAGCCAATCCACTCGTCACTTGTGAGGAATTCCCACGCCCATTCGATCGCTTCTTCTTTAAAATAATCTCCAATCGAGAAGTTGCCGAGCATTTCAAAGAACGTATGATGACGTGCTGTTTTCCCTACGTTTTCAATATCATTTGTACGAATCGATTTTTGCGCGTTGCAAATACGCGGATTGTCAGGTACGACGCGGCCATCAAAGTATTTCTTTAATGTTGCCACGCCGCTGTTGATCCACAAAAGTGTCGGATCATCATGCGGTACGAGTGATGCACTCGGTTCTACAGCATGTCCTTTTTCTTTAAAAAAGTCTAAAAACATTTGGCGTACTTGAGCTGAAGTTAAAGTTTTCATTCAAAAATCCTCCCTTTTCATTCATCAATCTCCACACAAACGAAAAAACATCCCGCCCTATGCAAGCACAAAACGACTTACACAGGGACGAGATGTTCTCGCGGTACCACCCTGATTATAGACAAATTCGTCTATCACCTTCACATCCGATAACGCCGGAAGAGAGCGGCAGTGTTTATCTGCACTCGGGACTAGCTTCCGTTAAAGGTCTGATAAGGCTTTTCTCAGCAAAATAAAGCCTCTCTCTGAAACAGCTTTTTAACGTACTCGGGTCCGTCATTGAATTCAGTATGTAGTATGAATCGAAATTATTATAGACAACTCGGCTCCTCTTGTCAATGAACGCTTCGCCTCATAAGGATATATTGCACAATGATCACCCTGATTATAGCGGCAGTTGGTACGGCTAAAATCATGCCTATTAAACCAAATAACTCTCCACCAGCAAGCAAGACTAGCATAATGACGACAGGATGCATATGAAGACTTCTCCCTACGATAATCGGGCTGAGGACGTTACTTTCTAAAAATTGCAGCACGGCAACTGTAATCAGCACAATAATAACCGATTTCACTGAGATGGTAAACGCAATAAAAACAGCGGGAATCGCGCCAATAATCGGTCCAAAATACGGAATAACATTCGTTGCGCCAATCAGCATACCAAGGACAAGCGGGTACGGGATATGAAACAGCCAGAGCACAATGGCTGCTGCACCCCCAATGAATGAACAGACAAGCAGCTGTCCTCTAATATAATTACCAAGTGATTCATCAACTGCCTTTACAAACGCATGTCCCCTCTTCCGAAATGAGGGCGGCGTCAAATACCATGCAGCCCGCTTCATCGTATTCATATCCTTCACCATATAAAAAACAAGAAAAGGGATGAGCGCTGCAACTAATGCGTAATCAAGTATTACTTTACAGCTAAGAATCATCCGCTCTGCGCCGTTCGCTGCATATGTCTCCGATTGAACAATTAAGCGGTCCAAGCGGTCGTGAAGTCCGTCTGGCCAATGGCTTGTATGATGATGAATATGTGATAAAGCGCCATTATACGTTTCCGCAAGCACAGGAATTTGTTCTGACAGCTCATTTAACTGCTTGATCATGACAGGCGCCCCTTTATAAACCGCAAGCCCAATCCCGCCAAAAAACAGGACATAAATCAATAAGAGACTTAGAGTCCTTGGTAAGCCCCTCGAGTGCAGTTTTTCCACTATCGGATAAAGCAGATAAGAAATAAAAATAGCAATGAGCAGTGGAATCAGAACTGCCTTTAACAACAAAAAAATAGGCATCCATAACTCGTCGAGCTGCAATAAAATGAGCAAGGATGCAAGGACAAGCAGAACCCCTGCAGCATATATCAGAAATTGGATCGGACGTTTCTTCACCTTTTTCACCTCTTTTCTTATTGTTTAACCATCTTCTGCAATTATCCATGTAAATAAAATTTGTCCTAACTTTGTTAAAAATGAATACACATGAAACATACAGCACCATCCAAAGTTACTAAAATGTCTCCACTGAATTCCACCATGTACAAGAGGAGGTTCTTCATGATCACATTCGAAGAAGTCAATAAGCATTATGGCCAGTTCCATGTACTGAAAGACATTAACCTACATATTCAAAAAGGTGAGGTCGTCGTGATCATCGGTCCTTCAGGATCAGGTAAAAGCACGATGCTCAGATGCATCAATCGTCTTGAAAGCATTGATGAGGGAAAGGTGCTTGTCAACGAAGTGCCTGTTCAGCATCCGAAAACCAATATCAATCTTGTCAGGCAAAATATCGGGATGGTATTTCAGCATTTTCATCTCTATCCGCATAAAACGGTGCTTGAAAACATTATGCTTGCGCCAATGAAGGTGAAAAAGGTGAGCAAGGAAGAAGCGAGGGAAACAGCCGAATTTTATTTACATAAAGTCGGTATTCCTGATAAAGCTGACGCCTACCCTTCAAGACTCTCAGGCGGACAGCAGCAGCGTGTTGCCATTGCAAGAGGGCTTGCGATGAAACCGGAGGTCATGCTGTTCGACGAACCGACATCAGCTCTTGACCCAGAGATGATCGGAGAGGTACTAGATGTGATGAAGCAGCTCGCACGAGAAGGAATGACCATGGTTGTCGTCACACATGAGATGGGATTTGCAAGAGAAGTGGCTGACCGTATTGTCTTTATTGATGAAGGCAGAGTTCTTGAAGAATCAACACCGGCTGCATTTTATGAGAAACCGCGTGAGAAACGCGCTCAGCTCTTTCTAAGCCGTATTTTAAATCACTAGGGGGAATGATTTTAATGAAAAAAATGAAACGCTTTGGCCTACTACTCTTTATGACTTGCTGTATTGCCGCATTAGCAGCTTGCGGATCTGCTGAAAAAGGCTCGACTGATGCAAAAAAAGGAAGCTCTTTAGAAACCATTCAGAAAGACAAAAAAATCATATTCGGGGTCAAGAATGATACA
This sequence comes from Bacillus sp. SIMBA_005, assembly GCF_046535585.1. Lineage (NCBI taxonomy): Bacteria > Bacillati > Bacillota > Bacilli > Caryophanales > Bacillaceae > Bacillus > Bacillus sp. SIMBA_005. Next base: position 312,561 of record NZ_JAWRWI010000004.1, read on the forward strand.
CGTCTCTTCGGTCTAAAAAATCCTAGCAGCGGAGATATTGAGGGGTTTGATATCGATATTGCAAAAGCCATCGCAAAGGAAATGCTCGGTGATGAAGGAAAAGCAGAATTCAAAGAAGTGACATCAAAAACGAGAATTCCTCTATTGCAAAAAGGAGATATTCATGCAATCGTCGCAACCATGACGATTACCGAAGAGCGTAAAAAAGAAGTCAATTTCTCAGATGTATATTTTGAAGCAGGACAATCACTGCTTGTGAAAAAAGGAAGCGACATTCAATCGATTGATGATTTGAAGAAAGGGACGAAAGTGCTTGCAGTGAAAGGGTCTACTTCTTCTCAAAATATCCGCGAAAAAGCACCTGAAGCGTCTGTATTAGAATTTGAGAACTATCAGGAAGCTTTTACAGCTTTAAAATCAAACCAAGGGCAAGTGCTGACAACTGATAATGCGATCTTATTTGGTATGGCAGATGAGGACTCAAATTACGAAGTCGTCGGCGGCACCTTTACAGATGAGCCTTATGGCATTGCTGTCAAGAAAGGGGATAAGGAATTAACAACGGCCATTAATAAAGCCCTAAAGACATTAAAAGACAATGGGGAGTATGACAAGATTCATCAAAAATGGATCAAAGAATAATGGGTTGACTTGTTAAGAATGATTTTCTCAGGGTGAGCCGCTCATTGGCTCCCCTGTTGATCAGGAAGGAAGTGAACTGATTGCTGCGGTTTTCCATTCTCACTGAAAACTTCAATCTTTATGTAGAAGGCTTTAAATATACCATTGGTGCAAGTGTCATTGCTTTGATTGGAAGCTTTTTGATCGGTACACTCATTGCCATTATGAGGATTGCGCCACTCAGGCCGCTCAACTGGTTAGGAACGGCTTACGTGGAATTTATTCGGAATATTCCGTTATTATTGATTACATTTGTCTTCTTCTTTGGGTTACCCGTGCTGGGTATTGTAGCAGATGGCTTCACCGCTGGCACAATTGCTCTTGCCATTTATACTTCTGCCTTTATTGCTGAAGCCATTCGCGCAGGGATACAAGCTGTACCGCTTGGTCAAATGGAAGCAGCCCGTGCTTCAGGTCTATCCTATAGCGGGACAATGCGGTATATCATTCTGCCGCAAGCGATTAAAATTGTCATTCCCCCTCTTGGGAATCAATTTATTAACCTTGTCAAAAACTCCTCTATTTTAGGAGTCATTGCAGGGTTTGACCTCATGTATCAAGGAGACCTCATCGCTTCTAGAACATTTGTGACATTTGATGTCTACATCTTTGTTGCCATGTTCTATCTGCTATTAACGATTCCGCTCAGTTTAGGCGTTGGTTATTTGGAAAAAAGATTAGCAAGAAGCCACTAGAAAGGAGGACACATTATGGATTTTCTAGGTGCCTACCAGCCTGATCATCTCGCCTTTTTACTTGAAGGATTTGCTGTCACCTTAAAAGTGGCTTTTATCTCCATCATTTTGAGCTTTCTCATTGGATTAGTCATTGGCACATTGCGGTTCGCTCAAATTCCGGTTTTATCAAAGATACTTGCAGTCGTCGTCGAAACCATTCGAAACTTGCCGCTCTTATTGATCATCTTTTTCACCTATTTTGCACTGCCCGAAATTGGCATTAAGCTGAGCATTACAGCCTCGGCTATCGCAGCTTTAACCGTATTTGAATCAGCAATGCTGTCAGAAATTATTCGAAGCGGTTTAAAATCAATTGATAAGGGGCAGATTGAAGCAGCCAGATCTTCTGGTTTAACTTATATCCAAACGTTAAAAATGATTATTATGCCGCAGGCTTTACGCCGAATGGTGCCGCCAATTGTCAGTCAATTCATCTCTCTTTTAAAAGATACGTCACTAGCTGTTGTCATTGCTCTTCCAGAACTACTGCATCACGCTCAAATATTAAACGGTCAGAGCCAATCTTACTTACTGCCCATTTTCCTATTAGCGGCAATGATGTATTTTGTCGTCAATTTCAGCCTATCATTACTGGCGCGCCGATTAGAATATAGGCAGGCATAAAAAAGGACATCCGCTTTTAGCACTTAGCGGATGTCTTTTTGTTTACATCATTCTCATAACGCGTTTTCTTAGCTTTTTCATATCCCGCTTTGATGGCATATCATATCGGCTTGCAAAGTGATATGCGAGTGCGCCTGCACCAAGCGTTAATAGTGAAGAAGTCATTTTGCCCATTCGAAATTCCCCCTTAACACTTATAGTTGAATTGAACGTTCATCATCACTAAACAGATCATCTAAGCTGCTTAGTGTTCCGTCTTCTTCCACTTGGTGTGTAGATATTTTGCCTTTTGACAGCGTCAATTCAATAAAACAGCCCCAGCAATAATATTGATTGACCCCAATTTTTCCGATGTCTTTACATTTGCAATTTGGGCAAATGAGCATAATCAGCACCTCTTTACGTTCGGTTTAGAACAAGTGCTTCCTTTTGAACGTTGATCAAGGTTCCGGCAGCCTGAAGCTGTTTTCGAATCCCTGATAGCTCTGTAAAGAAGCCGTCCGAGAGTTCATATGCTACGATTGTGCCCGAATTTGTGCAAAAGTATACATCTTCCAAAATGCCTAAATTTTCACCGTCAGGCGACTGCATCATTTTCTTTTTTAATTTAGAAAATAAGAGGGATGGGGCGGAGGAATCCATGCCTACTCCCTCCTGGCAGCTCACATATAAGCCTTTGTCTGTCAGCTGATCCCCAGCCGAGAATGGAACGAGTGCACAGTCTTTCTTTTTCCCATCTAACACATATCCTCCGCAGCTGCCTCCGGCTAATAAGCAAATATCTTTTATGGAACCAAGTGAATGAGACGTTTCACCAGTATAGATTGACATTCCTTCAAGCTCTCGACATGTTCTCAAAATGTGCTCAACCACCTTTTGCGGAACAGTCTTATCGTGTGCGTTTGCTTCAAGACTCATACGAAGAAATGGCTTCCATGAACGAAATATGCGAATTTCTTTTCATGCTAATAAAGGCTTCCACATCTGGAAGCCTTTTATTCATGCATAAAATCAAATGGAGTGATTCCCTCCATACCAATATTTGCATCATGCACGCTAAACGGCAGTTCTTTTTGAAGTGCTGCAAGCTCCGCATCCATGACCTCTCCTGTTTGCACGAGCCGCATCGTTAAGGACGTTTGTCTGAGCGAATCCTCATTGTTTTTCACGCCCCACTCCAGTGCTGATTCCTCGCCGCACAGGATTAAAAACTTTTTACTTCGTGTAATGGCTGTGTACAGCAGATTTCGCCGAAGCATTCTGTAGTAGCTTCTCAAGACTGGCAGTACAACAATGGGAAATTCACTACCTTGTGATTTATGGATGGAGCAGCAATAGGCATGTGTAAATTGATGAAAATCCTTTTTAGTAAAAGTGATTTCATTCCCATCAAAGGAGATCACAGCCATATCTTCTTTTTCCGTGTTTTCTTTCGCATAAAAAATCGAGACAATTTCTCCAATATCACCGTTAAAAATATTGTTCTCCGGCTGATTCACAAGCTGAAGCACTTTATCACCGGTCCGGTACACCACATCACCAAACGGGATTTCTCTGCCCTTTGGTTTTTTAGGATTCAAAATGTGCTGCAGCATTTTATTGAGCTCATTAATGCCTGCTTTTCCTTTATACATGGGCGCAAGCACCTGAATGTCTTTAGCTGAATAGCCTTTTTGAGCAGCATTGCTGACCACTTTCTCAATGACTTCTTTCATTTGATCAGCTGAGCATTTTATGAAGGAACGGTCTTTTGAACGTGCGGTAATATCCTTTGGCAGGACACCATTTTTCATATCATGTGCAAGTTCAACAATGCTGGAGCCGTCTGCCTGCCGGTAAATATCTGTGAGGGTAACAGCTGGTACGGCTTGTGATGCAATCAAGTCTCTTAACACTTGGCCTGGTCCGACAGACGGAAGCTGATGTTCATCTCCCACCATGATCACTTGGATATGGTCAGGAATGGCTTTAAACAAGTGATTCGCAAGCCAAATATCTAGCATACTTGATTCATCAATGATGACAAGCTTTCCTTCAATCGGCTGTTCTTCATCATGCGAGAAGCCCTCTGATCCGTTCCAACCAAGCAGCCGGTGAATCGTCACAGCTGGAAGCCCTGTTGATTCTGTCATTCGTTTAGCTGCTCGTCCAGTTGGCGCCGCAAGCACAAATGGAAAGGATTCATCTTTTTTGTAATCACTCGGATTAAGAGATACACCGTGAAGGTCGCTGTAAAGCTCAACAATCCCTTTAATGACAGTTGTTTTCCCAGTCCCAGGTCCGCCTGTTAAAAGCAGCATTGGGGACATGAGTGCCTTTTGAATCGCTTCCTTTTGTGTCGGCGCATACTGGACGCCCAGCCGTTCCTCGAGCTCACCAAGGGCTAGAAGGAATTCTGATTCAGGAAATTGATCTGCATATTCCGTTTGGGAGACGATTTTTTGTATACGTTTGGCGACACTTTGCTCGGCATAAAATAAGGACGGATGATAGCAGCGCTCATCTTCAATGATCATCTCTTTCCCTTCGCCAAGTGCAATGATCTGATTGGCGACGTCCATTTCCGTCACTTTGTACTCATTGCCTGTCTGATTGAGTAGCTTGCGGGTTTCGACGATCAAATCCTTTGTTTGTATGTACGTGTGACCGTCCTGAAGACTGGCTGTCTCCACTGTATAAAGCAAGGCTGCACGGATCCGCTCTGGGTCACTTCCTGAGATGCCGGTTCTAGCACCAAGTTCATCTGCCTTAATAAACCCGATCCCTTCGACATCCTTGACGAGCTGATACGGGTTTTCTTCAATCTTTTGCAACGTCTCACTCTCGTACACTTGATAAATTTTCATGCTGAGCTGCGGGCCAAAGCCGTATTGATTCAGGCTGATCATGATTTTTTCCAATCCTTGATGCTCCTGAAGCGCTGCGGCCAGCTTATCTGCCTTCTTTTTTGATAAGCGCGGAACGTCATATAAAACCGCTGGGTCACGCATAATTTTATGAAGCGTCTGACTGCCAAGCTGTCCAACAATTTCTTCCGCCGTCTTTTTGCCTATCCCCTCAAATAAATCACTTGAGAGATAATGAATAATTCCTTGCTTTGTTGTAGGTACTTCTTTTTGAAAATGAGTTGCCTGAAACTGTTCTCCAAACTTCGGGTGGCTTGTGACTTTGCCATAGAAGGTGTAAGTTTCTTCCTCATGAAGTGCTGGGAAGTAGCCTGTGACAGATACTGTTTTTTCCTCTAAGTTTTCCGATGTTTCAATGACTTTCACCTTTAACACCGAGTAAAAATTACTTTCATTATGGAAAATAACGGCTTGAACTGTCCCCTTTAAAAACGGTTCGTCCTCAAGCTTCATTTGATCTGGATGTTCCTGCACAGGTCTTCCCTCCTTCCGTCTCTATTCTGCTTCTTGAATTAACTTTTGCGCATGCAGTGCCAGCATATGGTCAGGCTGCACATCAATCGCTTTTCCTAACATCTCAAGTGCTTCGTCTTTTTTCTCTAAGTATGCATATGCAACCCCTAAATTATAAAAGGCATCTGCGTGCTCGGGATCACGCGCAATCACCTCAGTAAAGGTTGTCACCGCTTCTTCCAGCAATTGTTCATTGGCTAAGCACATGCCAAATTGGAATCTTGCTTCATTATCATCCTCATTCAGTTCGATGGCACGCTGAAGATAAGGCATCGCAAGCTTTGGCTGCTCTAATTTGATGAGCGTCTGCCCCAGCATATAAAACAAATCACTATTTTCCATGCCCGCTTTTAGTGCTTTTTCAAAATAGTCTTTTGCTTTTATAAAGTCTTCTTTTAATGTGTATACATTTCCTGCCCCGTAATAGGCTGCAGCTGCAGCGGGATCAAGTTCAATTGCTTTTTGAAAGAAATTTAACGCACGTTCAAATTCATTGATGCTTGACAGCAAGTTCGCAAAGTTAATATATGGAACTGGGTCTTTCGGGCTTTCTTCAATGGCTTTCGTAAAAGCTTCTGCTGCTTTTTCGATGTTTCCCTGATTTAAGGCTTCTATGCCGATTTCGTTATGATTCATTCGCTCTCTCATCCTTTCATTAAAAAACCTCAACAGCGACGTTGAGGTTTTGAAAACATGTTACACATACGACAGTTTTTGGCCGTCCTTAAAGACATCGTCAATTGTTCCGCCGCCCAGACATTCATCGCCATCATAAAAGACAACCGCTTGTCCTGGTGTCACAGCACGAACAGGTTCATCAAAGATGACCATCGCTTCTTGCTCACCTGTCATTTTGACCTTCACATGGTGATCTTCTTGACGGTATCTGAATTTAGCTGTGCATGTTAATTCACCATTTTCACCGACAATATGAGGACGAGTCCAGCTGATATTGACGGCTGAAATGCTTTCAGAATATAAAAGTGGATTGTGGAAACCTTGTTCGACAAACAGGATATTTTGTTCCAAGTCTTTTCCAACGACAAACCAAGGATCACCGCTGCCGCCAATGCCTAGACCTTGGCGCTGCCCGATCGTGTAATACATCAGTCCATCGTGCTCCCCTTTGACTTCTCCGTCCATCGTCTGCATCACGCCAGGCTGTGCAGGCAAATATTGACTGAGGAACGTTTTAAAGTTTCTTTCCCCAATAAAGCAAATACCCGTTGAATCTTTTTTCGTTGCTGTTGCGAGCTCTGCTTCTTTTGCCAATTCACGAACCCTTTTTTTCTCTAAATCACCGATTGGGAACATGACTTTATCAAGCTGTTCCTGAGTCAGCTGATTTAAGAAATACGTCTGGTCTTTGTTGGCATCAAGACCTCTTAGCATTTTGACTTCATCGCCAGTTCTGTCGACGCGCGCATAGTGACCTGTTGCTAAATAATCCGCACCGAGTGACAATGCATGCTCAAGGAACGCTTTGAACTTAATTTCTTTGTTACACATGACATCTGGGTTTGGCGTTCTGCCGGCTTTATATTCATCAAGGAAATATTGAAACACTTTGTCCCAATATTGCTTCTCGAAATTCACTGCGTAATAAGGGATTCCAATTTGGTTACACACGCGGATGACATCCTCATAGTCCTCCGTTGCTGTACATACACCATTTTCATCTGTGTCATCCCAGTTTTTCATAAATATGCCGATTACATCGTAGCCTTGCTCTTTTAGCATAAGAGCGGCAACTGATGAATCGACTCCTCCGGACATACCGACCACAACTCTTGTGTCTTCTGGTCTTTTTGTCATCTTCATCAACTCCATTTTCAATGAAACAGCATGTGCGTTTCGTTCTTCAGGTGCTTGGCTGTTTCATTTTTCACACACGAACAAAAGAGAAACGTTTATTTGGCTAAGCGTTTGACAACAGCTGCTATCTTACGCGCCGCCTGCTTCACATGTTCCTCTTCATTCCCAAGACCGAAGCTTATTCTGACTGAGGATGTCAGCTTGTCTGCTTCTTCGCCATACATGGCGCTTAACACGTGCGAAGGAAGGACGGATCCAGCCGTACATGCAGATCCACTTGAAACAGCAATTCCTTCCATATCTAAATTCACAAGTAACGATTCGATGGAAACACCCGGGAAATGAACATTTAAAATATGAGGCAATGTCTCTTTCGGGTGCCCATTGATAGAGAAAGAAAGTGATTCCTCTTCGAATACTTGCAGCATGATTTCTTTGAGCTTACCATAATGCATGGCTTTTTCTCTTCTATTTTGCTTCGTTAATTGAACAGCTTCTGCAAGTCCCACGATCCCTGCCACATTCTCAGTGCCAGCACGGCGTTTTCTTTCTTGTTCTCCTCCGAAAATTTGCGGAGAAAGTTTCACGCCTTCGTTTACATATAAAAAGCCAGTTCCCATTGGACCATTTAGCTTATGGCCAGAAGCAGATAAAAGATCAATATGAAGGTCTGCTACATCGATCGGCATTGTTCCAAACGCCTGCACGGCGTCAGTATGAAAATGTGCAGTGTGATGGTGTAAAAGCTCGCCAATGTCTTTGATGGGCTGAATCACACCTGTTTCATTGTTGCCGTACATGATGGTGACAAGAATCGTATCATCTCTTAGTGCTTGCTTTAGTTGTTCAAGATGAATCAATCCTGTTTCATCCACATCTAAATATGTCACATCAAATCCTAGCTTCTCTAGGCGTTCACATGTATGCAGCACTGCATGATGCTCTGTTTTTGCTGTGATGATATGTTTTCCTTCATGCTGCCTTGCCATCGCCACACCTGTAATGGCCAAGTTGTCTGCCTCTGTTCCTCCGCTTGTGAGGATGATCTCCTGCGGTTTACAGTGTAATTCTCCTGCAATGACTTCCCTTGCTTCATCGAGCCACTTTCTTGCCTCGCGCCCGTATGAATGAATACTAGAGGGATTGCCAAATAACTCTGTAAAGTAAGGCATCATCTTGTCCACAATCCGCTGATCCATAGGCGTTGTCGCTGCATGATCTAAATAGATACGTTCCATTTCCAGTACACCTCTGATCTAAATATAGAACATATACGCCTCTTGATCCTCGTCATCTTTATAGCTTGCCAAGTCTTCAAGAGTTGTATTGTCTAGTACGTCTTTTACTGCATCACGAATACGAATCCAAAGTGCACGTTTTGCTGGTTCTTCGTTTTCGATGACTTCGACAGGACTAATCGGTCCTTCTAATACACGAATAATATCACCCGCTGTTATCTCGCTTGGCTCATGGGCAAGCACATAACCGCCATATGCTCCGCGGATACTTTTCACAAGACGGGCATTGCGAAGTGGTGATACAAGCTGCTCTAAATAATGCTCAGACAAATTATTGTTTTGAGCAATTGATTTTAATGATGTAGGGCCTTCGCCATGTTTTTTGGCTAATTCGATCATGATCGTCAGACCATATCTGCCTTTAGTAGAAATTTTCAAGTTAAACACCTCTGCGTTTTCTATTTCTATGTCATCAATTATTTTTCTGATTTCATATACGCTTATATAGACCAAAAGCAATTATATCATACTTTTAGCCAACTTTCATTTGCGGGTTCTAAGCTCAAAATGAGGACGCATCCCTTTTCTATTTGAAGAAATTTCGGTACTCTATACAAACAAGACATTGCTTTAGGAGAGATAATCATGAAACCTTTAGCGTACCGGATGCGCCCAAGTCATATTGAAGACATCATTGGGCAGGAGCATCTCGTTGGAGAAGGTCAAATTATTAGACGAATGGTCGAGGCAAAACATTTATCCTCGATGATTTTATACGGACCGCCGGGCATCGGCAAAACATCGATTGCGACGGCGATCGCTGGCAGTACAAGCATTGCGTTTCGGACGTTGAATGCGGTCATTCATAACAAAAAGGATATGGAAGCTGTCGCCGCTGAAGCGAAAATGAGCGGCCAGGTCATCCTTATTTTAGACGAGGTTCACAGGCTTGATAAAGGAAAGCAGGATTTCCTTCTTCCTTATTTAGAAAATGGCATGATCATTTTAATTGGTGCAACGACGGCTAACCCCTATCATGCGATCAACCCCGCCATCCGAAGCCGAACACAAATATTTGAGCTGAAACCGCTTGAAACGGAGCAAATCAAAGCTGCGCTAACAAGAGCGTTACAGGATGAACATCGCGGACTTGGCGGTTATGAGGTGACAGTGGACGATGAAGCGATGAATCATTTTGCCAATGGATGCGGCGGAGACGTACGCTCTGCTTTAAATGCGTTAGAACTAGCTGTCTTATCGACAAAAGCAGATGGGGCTGGGCATATAATGATCACTCTTGCCGCAGCAGAAGAATGTTTACAAAAAAAGAGCTTCTCACATGATAAGAATGGTGATGCTCATTATGATGTCCTCTCGGCTTTTCAAAAATCCATTAGAGGATCTGACGCAGATGCGGCGCTACATTACCTTGCCAGACTAATTGAAGCAGGAGACCTTGAAAGCATTTCAAGGAGATTACTCGTGATGGCTTACGAAGATATTGGCTTAGCTAGTCCGCAGGCAGGCCCTCGTGTGTTAAGCGCTGTTCAAACAGCAGAAAGAGTCGGCTTCCCGGAAGCACGAATTCCGCTGGCCAACGCAGTCATTGAGCTGTGTCTTTCTCCTAAGTCCAACTCAGCGTATAAGGCGATCGATGCGGCACTAGGTGACATTCGTTCAGGGAAAATTGGTGAAATCCCTGTTCATTTAAAGGATGCTCACTATAAAGGAGCTACCGCTCTCGGCAGAGGTGTGGATTACTTATACCCTCACGATTATGAAAACGGCTGGGTGAAGCAGCAGTACTTACCTGATCCGCTGAAAAACAAGCAATACTATGAACCGAAGCAAACAGGTAAATTTGAAGGCGCACTAAAACAAGTATATGAGAATTTAAAACGCCAAAAATAAAAAAAGCCCCCTGCGTTATAGCAGGTGGGCTGTCAGATTGTTGACAAAGGGCTAAAATGATCTTGATTTTAGCCCTTTGTCTTCTTTTCAGCGTGATAGCAGGTGGGCTGTTTATTTATCCTTCACACGTGTAATTGGAATATCTTTCAAAAGCTGCATAATGACATGACCACCCATGATCAGTCCTGCAACAGACGGGACGAAGGCATTGGATGATGGCGGCATTTGTGCCTTGCGAATCTTCGCTTCATCATTTCCAACTTCTTTTCTAACATCTTCGCGAATTACAATCGGACTTTCATCAGAGAAAATGACTTCAATTCCTTTACGAATCCCTTCTTTGCGCAGACGCGTTCTTACGACTTTTGCAATTGGATCGGTATGTGTTTTTGAAATGTCATCAATTTTGAAGCGGGTCGGATCTGTTTTGTTTGCAGCTCCCATACTCGAAATGATGTTCACGTTGCGTTTTAGACACTCTTTCATTAAATGAATTTTATAGTGAATCGTATCTGACGCATCGATGACATAATCAAGTGGATATTCAAAAAATTGCTCATAGGTTTCCTCTGTATAAAACATCTTGAGCGCAACAACTTCACATTCTGGATTAATATCAGCGATTCTCGCCTGCATTAAGTCAACCTTTGGTTGTCCAACTGTTGAAAGCAATGCTGGCAGCTGACGGTTTACATTTGTAATATCAATATCATCTTTATCAACAAGAACAATACGGCCAACGCCTGAACGAGCGAGTGCCTCAACTGCAAATGAACCAACGCCGCCCACACCAAGCACTGCAACTGTACTGTTTTTTAATATATCTAAGCCTTCCTTGCCAATGGCAAGCTCGTTTCTTGAAAACTGATGTAACAAGTGCCTCACTCCACCTTTATTTAAAATGAATCGAAAGAATCATATCATATTCAACCTTCTTCGTCATCCTTCTGAAAAAGAAAAAAACACAAAAAAGTCCCGACAACGCCGCCAGCTTTTCCTTCGTTTTGAACCCCGCACCATGCAGGTGGGTGCTTTCTTCCTGACTTTATAAGTCCTCAAAAGAGGCATTTATGCAGAAAGGAAAGGCAAGCTCCCGTATAAAAAAATGTTCGGTCAAAACTAGGTAACCACCGTACGTATCAGGACTTTATTTATTGATTGAAGAAAGCATATCATAGGCATGCCGCTTTTTCAAGCGTTTACATGCCTATATCCATGCGTCTATTTTACTGTTTTACTTTTGTTTTAATGGCTAAACTTAACTCATCCAGCTGCGCCTCGCTCACATGACCTGGTGCATCTGTTAGCACGCAGCTCGCACTTGCTGTTTTCGGAAATGCAATCGTGTCTCTTAAGTTAGAGCGGCCGGCAAGCAGCATCACTAAGCGGTCAAGACCAAGTGCGATTCCGCCGTGCGGAGGAACACCATGCTCAAAAGCATCTAAAAGGAAGCCGAATTGTTCATAAGCCTCTTCTTTTGAAAACCCAAGTAAGCTAAACATTTTTTCTTGAATGTCCTTTTCGAAAATACGAATCGAACCTCCACCAAGCTCATAGCCATTTAGGACAAGATCGTAAGCCTGTGCTTTCATGTCTTCTGGACTTGTCTCAATTAATTCAAGATCGTCGCGCACTGGCATTGTGAAAGGATGATGGGCAGCATAGAAGCGGCCTTCTTCTTCATCTTTTTCAAGCAGCGGCCAATCAACAACCCATAAGAAGTTGAAAAGAGACTCATCGATGAGCCCAAGCTCTTTACCGAGTTTTAGGCGAAGGGCACCAAGTGCGTCATGGACAACAGACGTCTTATCTGCAACAAAAAGTAGAAGGTCGCCTTCTTCAACTTGCAGCTCTTCTTTTAATTCTGCTTGCTTTGCTTTGTCAAAGAATTTAGCTATCGGTCCTTTTAATTCTGCCCCTTCTGCTTTAAGCCAAGCTAGACCTTTTGCACCGTAGTTCGCTGCAAATGCACCAAGGGCATCAATGTCTTTTCTTGAGTAGTTCGCTGCTGCTCCTTTGACATTGATGGCTTTCACAGCTCCACCATTTTTCACAGCTCCGCTAAAGACTTTGAAATCAGAGTCTTTTACCGTGTCTGAGATGTTAACAAGCTTCATCTCAAAACGTGTATCTGGTTTATCAGAACCATAAGAATTCATCGCTTCATCATATGTCATACGAGGTAATGGCAATGTCAGATCTACACCTTTGACATCTTTCATCACCTTTGACATCATCTCTTCAGCCAGCGTCATAATATCCTCTTGACTCATAAAGGACATTTCGATATCGACTTGTGTGAATTCCGGCTGACGGTCAGCACGCAAGTCTTCATCCCTAAAGCAGCGGGCAATTTGATAGTAACGATCCATGCCTGAGACCATTAGCAATTGTTTAAATAATTGCGGGGACTGAGGCAATGCATAGAACTCTCCTTCGTGTACACGGCTTGGAACAAGATAGTCACGTGCACCCTCTGGCGTACTTTTTGTTAAAATCGGTGTTTCAATATCTAGAAAGCCGTTGTCATCTAGGAAATGGCGGAATGCTCTAGTGACTTCATGTCGCATTTTCATCGTTTCAAACATAGCAGGACGGCGAAGGTCTAAGTAACGGTATTTAAGGCGCACATCTTCTGATACCTCATCCGCTTGATCTGAAATCACAAAAGGAGGAGTCTTTGCTTCATTTAACACGCTGACCGTTTCGACTTGTATTTCAATTTTCCCTGTTTTTAAATTTGGATTGATTGTTGCTTCTTCTCTTGCCACAACCGTTCCTTTAATATCAAGGACATATTCATTACGAATCGATTCTGCTGTCTCAAGCGCCTCTTTTGAAAGGTCTGGATTGAAAACAGCTTGTACAATTCCTGTACGGTCACGCAGATCAATAAAGATTAATCCGCCAAGGTCACGTCTTTTTTGAACCCATCCTTTTAATACAACGGTTTGACCGATTTGGTCTTCTGTTACTTCTCCACAATAAAAAGTTCTACCAAACACAAACATTCCACTCCTTCTTTACGCCTTCTTGTGGGCCTTCATCATTTGAATCAGCTCATCAAGCTTCACTTCAATTTGTTCACCCGTTGTCGTATCTTTTACATTCACAATGTGCTGCGCGAGCTCATCTTCACCCAGGACAGCAATAAACTTGGCTTTTAATCGATCAGCCGCTTTAAATTGTCCTTTTAATTTCTTCCCTGTATAGTCCATTTCACTTGAAATGCCTTCTTTTCTCAGACGATTTAATAATGAAACAGCGTAATCTTTCGCATCATCACCGAGTGCAGCAATGTATAGATCAATGCCAGCTTGCAGTGGAAGATCAATCCCTTCAGCATCGATTGCTGATAGGAAGCGCTCAATACTCATAGCAAAACCGATTCCTGGTGATTCAGGACCGCCAATTCCTTCAACAAGTCCATCATATCGGCCTCCGCCGGCTAATGTGGTAATTGCACCAAAGCCTTCAGCATTGCTCATGATCTCAAATGCTGTGTGATTGTAGTAATCAAGACCACGCACTAAGTTCGGATCGACGACATATTCAACGCCTATATCTGTTAAGTATTGTTTGACCTTTTCAAAATAAGTCCGTGATTCATCATTTAAGTAATCTTGAATGGATGGAGCTGTTGCCATCAATTCGTGGTCACGATCCTTTTTACAATCAAGAATTCGCAGCGGATTTTGATGTAAACGAGTTTGACAGTCATGACAGAATTCATCGATTCTTGGTTCAAAGTGCTTAACAAGTGCCTCACGGTAGTCTGCACGGCTCTCTTTGTCACCAAGGCTGTTAATGACGAGCTTTAAGTTAGAAAGACCTGCTTTCTCATAAACACTCATCGCAAGGGATATCACTTCTGCATCAATGGCTGGATCCTTTGAACCTATCGCTTCAATTCCAAACTGATAAAATTGACGATATCTTCCCGTTTGCGGACGTTCATAGCGGAACATCGGTCCAATGTAATACAGCTTTGTCGGCTGCGCCGGCTGTGCAAATAATTTATTTTCAACATAAGAACGTACGGTTGATGCCGTTCCCTCTGGACGAAGGGTGATGCTGCGTCCCTTTTTATCTTCAAATGTATACATCTCTTTTTGAACGATATCGGTTGATTCGCCTACTCCCCGTGAAAACAGCTCTGTATGCTCAAAAATCGGTGTGCGGATTTCTTTGTATTGAAAGGCTGCACATGTATCTCTTGCAATTTGTTCAACATACTGCCAGCGTTCTGACTCTTCAGGTAAAATATCCTGTGTGCCTCTTGGAATATTAAAACTCATTTTTCGTCCTCCTACGACCATCATTCATTTTTTATGTGGACATATAAAAAACCCCCGCCTCTACTATGTGTATAGTAGGGACGAGAGTTATACCCGTGGTGCCACCCTAGTTGGAACATGATCTAGCCATGTTCCCGCTCAAATCCTTAACGCAGATTCACGTTCTCCGCCTATTGACTCATTTTTAGAGCGTTCAGCAGGAAACCTACAGAGTGTTCTTTCGTGATAAATGCCATGCGGATTCGCTTTCAGCCTAAGGCGATTCCTCTCTGCTCACGCAATTTACCCTACTATTCTCTATCATCAGTTCCACATTTTAAATTTTCAAGTGTGTTGATTTATATTATAATAAGGTCGGTGCTGCCACTCTGTCAACCCTTGCCGTGCCTCTTTTTCTTTTCCAGCTCTTCTTTTGACGTACATCCGTATTCAGATGCGGTTTCTTCTAGGAAGCCTGGTTGATCCATTTCGTCGTGCTGCCAGCGATCGATATCACGATGTCCATTATATTGCACTCGTCCTAATTTTCTGCTTAATCTCATGTTTGTACATCCTTTTATCACGTTTTTATTTAGTATAAACAGATTGATTCATTTTTATTAGGGAAACTGCAAGGAATTAGTCCATTACATAACGAATTTACATTCATCGGTTTTACAAGGGAGGGGAAAACACCGTTTTGAATCTAAAAAAACACAATCAAATCATGATGCTTCTTACCTGTTTTGTTCTCATCGCAAGTACTTTGCCCATGACACATGCTACAGCACAAACAGATCAAGCTGTGGTCGCTACAGATGAAATCAATGTGAGAACAGGTCCTGGCTTAAGCTATGGAATCGCAGCTGTTGTGAAGCGCGGAGAAAGCTATCCCATTCTCACGAAACAAGGAGAATGGGTGCAGATCGGGCTATCTAACGGCCAAAAAGGCTGGGTCGTCTCATGGCTGATTACAACATCATCTGGCGGCCAAAAGTCTGCTAAGCCAAAGACGCAAAATCAAAGCTCAGCAGAGAGCAGTTCCATTACATCGACAGCCTCCGATCTTCGCATACGGACAGGCCCTGGGACGTCCTATCAAGTCGTCGGAACTTTCCCGCAAGGCGCTTCCGCTAAAAAGCTGCAGACAAGCGGCGAATGGACAAAAATTTCGTATAAACAAGCAGTAGGCTGGGTTCACTCTGATTATGTGTCAGGCGGCCAAACAGCTTCTCAATCAAGCGCTGGCGAGTCCTCTCGCTCTAAACAGACAGGCACAGTTGGCGTATCAAGCTTAAATGTAAGGCAATCGGCGGCACCTAATGCACAAGTCGTCGCTTCACTTGCCCGCAACACACAGATCACCATTTTGCGCGAGCAGAACGGCTGGTATGAAATTGAGGCAAAAGGCGTGAAAGGCTGGGCAGCAAGCTATTATATCGTCACAAGCAATGGAGCGAGTTCGGCGGGTGAAAAGAATTCATCTTCTTCGGCTTCCCAAAAGAAAGCGTACATTGTCTACGATGGCACCAACATTCGAAAAAGCGCTTCTACCTCTGCTCAGATTGCAGAAAGAGCCACAAAAGGCGCTGCCTATCAAATTGTTCGCACGCAAGGTGACTGGTACGAGGTGACATTATCAAACGGCGGAACTGGTTATGTGGCAAGCTGGGTCGTTCAAACGAATAAAAATAGCAGCGAGGCACCAAGACCACAGCAGGATTCATCGTCAGGAACTGGTTCTTTAAAAGGAAAAACGATTGTTCTTGATCCAGGTCATGGCGGAAAAGACAGCGGCACGATTGGCGCAGATGGAGCCTTTGAGAAGAACATTACCATCAAAACCGCCAATTTGCTGGCAAGCAAATTAAGGGCTTCTGGAGCAAATGTTTATTTAACAAGAAGTGAAGATACTTTTATCAGCCTTCAATCGAGGGTAGCGACATCTCATTACAGAAATGCAGATGCATTTATTAGTCTTCATTATGATAGTTTTATGGACCCAAGCGTCAGAGGAAGTACAGCGTATTATTATCAAGCAGCAAAAGACCAGCAATTAGCGACAAATGTTCATACAGAAGTTGCTAAACGCTCTCAAATCCCTGATAAGGGTGTCAAATTCGGAGATTATTTTGTGTTAAGAGAAAACAAACGTCCTTCTCTTTTATATGAACTCGGCTATTTAAGCAATCCTCAGGAGGAAGCCATCATTTATAGCGCCTCTTACCAAGAACGAGTCACAGAAGGAATGACAGAAGGATTAAAACAATATTTCCGCTAAAAGAAAGAGGCCACTGTGCCTCTTTTTTGTTTGATTGCAAAAGAAAAAGACTCTAAACAAACTCCTTCAAGAGTCTATCTACAGTCTAAATTGAATCTATTCTTTACTATCCATCCAGATGGTGACAGGCCCTGAGTTGGTCAATGACACATCCATCATCGCGCCAAAGCGGCCAGTTTCTACATGAATACCTTTGTCTCTAAGGGCTTTATTGAAACATTCGTAAAGGGCGTTCGCAGCATCTGGCTTGGCTGCTTTCATAAAATTTGGCCTTCTGCCCTTTCTTGTATCACCATAAAGGGTAAACTGAGATACAGACAGCACGCTTCCTTTTACATCCAATAACGAATGATTCATTTTCCCGTTTTCATCTTCAAAAATACGTAAATGTGCAAGCTTATCAGCTAAATAATGCACATCTTCTTCTGTATCTTCGTGTGTGACACCAACGAGTACCATATATCCTTCATTGATGGCACCTGTGATCTCTTCTTCTACCTTCACAGATGCACTTGTCACACGCTGCACAACAAGCCTCATAGACGATATACTTCCTTTCTAATTCATGAATCGGCGAACAGAGTAAATGTCTTTGATTTGTTTAATGCGTTCTACCACTTTGTGCAAATGGTTAATATTTTGGATAAAGATCGCCATATGGATCGTCGCCACTTTGTTACGATCAGACTTACCAGAAACCGACGAGATGTTCGTTTTGGTTTCGTTGACTGCTTGAAGCACCTCATTAAGTAAGCCGCGTCTGTCATATCCTAATATTTCAATTTCCACATTGTATTCTTTACGGTTTCGAGCAGGCTGTTCATGCTCCCACTCAACCGGGATTAACCGTTCCTGCGCTTCTCCTGTCTTCACGTTCGGACAGTCATCACGGTGAACAGATACGCCTCGGCCTTTCGTAATAAAACCAACAATGCTATCACCTGGAACAGGATTACAGCACTTAGATAAGCGGACAAGCAGGTTATCTATCCCTTTGACTCTTACACCTGCTTCTCGTTTCTTCCCGTGATATGTCTTTGGCTCTACAGTCACTTCTTGAACCGTTTTTTCTTGTTCTTCTTGATCTCTTTGTTTTCTTTCTTTTTCAGTTAAACGATTGGCGACTTGGAGTGCAGTAATTCCGTTATAACCAACCGCTGCATACATGTCCTCTTCGTTTGAAAAATTAAATTTGTCAGCCACTTTTTGCAAGTTTTCAGCTGTCAGAATGTCTTTGACATCAAACTCAAGGTTTTTGATTTCTTTCTCCACGAGTTCTCGGCCTTTTTCGACATTTTCTTCACGGCGCTGTTTTTTGAAAAACTGTCTGATCTTGTGCTTCGCTTGGGAGGTTTGGGCAAGTTTGACCCAATCCTGACTTGGCCCATAGCTGTGCTTTGATGTCAGAATTTCAATAATGTCACCTGTTTTCAATTTATGATCGAGCGTGACCATCTTTCCGTTGACCTTCGCACCGATCGTTTTGTTCCCGATTTCCGAATGAATCCGGTAAGAAAAGTCAATCGGAACAGAACCCGATGGCAGTTCAATGACATCTCCTTTTGGTGTAAAGACAAACACCATATCAGAGAAGAGATCAATTTTTAACGATTCCATAAATTCTTCTGCATCTGTCGATTCATTTTGGAATTCAAGGATTTCTCTAAACCAAGAGAGCTTCTTCTGGAAAACAGCTTCCTCCGTTGATTCTGCTGACTCTTTTCCTTCTTTATATGCCCAGTGCGCAGCAATTCCGTACTCTGCGATTTCATGCATTTCCACTGTACGGATCTGAACTTCAAGCGGGTCACCTTTTGGCCCAATCACTGTTGTATGAAGCGATTGGTACATGTTCGGCTTTGGCATTGCAATATAATCCTTAAACCTGCCTGGCATCGGCTTCCAGCATGTATGGATAATCCCAAGCACGGCATAGCAGTCTTTAATGCTGTCAACCAAAATACGAACGGCCAGCAGATCATAAATTTCATTAAACTGCTTATTTTGCAGGACCATTTTGCGATAAATACTATAAATATGCTTTGGTCTTCCGGAAAATTCAGCCTTGATGTTTACCTCTGACACACGATCTTTTACTTCATTGACAACCTCGTCCAAGTATTCCTCACGTTCCGCTCGTTTACGCTTCATGAGATTCACGATCCGGTAATATTGCTGCGGATTTAAGTAACGGAGCGCTGTATCTTCAAGCTCCCACTTAATCTTTGAAATCCCTAATCTGTGCGCAAGCGGTGCAAAGATTTCAAGGGTTTCATTTGAAATTCTACGCTGCTTTTCCTGCGGAAGGTGTTTGAGCGTTCTCATATTGTGCAGACGGTCTGCCAGTTTAATCAAGATGACGCGTATATCCTGCGCCATTGCCACAAACATTTTTCGATGGTTTTCGGCCTGCTGTTCTTCTTGTGATTTATATTTAATCTTCCCGAGCTTTGTTACACCATCAACAAGCATCGCAACTTCTTCGTTAAAATGCTCTTTTAAATCCTGTAATGTCACATCTGTATCCTCGACAACATCGTGCAGGAAACCGCCTGCAATGGTCGATGGGTCCATTTCAAGGTCAACAAGAATCCCCGCCACTTGAATTGGATGGATAATATAAGGCTCACCAGATTTCCGGTATTGCTCCTTATGTGCATTTTCAGCATATTCATATGCTCGCTCTATAAATTGAATATGTTCAGCGGACAGGTATTCTCTTGCCTTGTCAATGACCTGCTGCGCCGTTAAAACTTGTTCGTTCGCCATGGAATCACCTTTTTAAATGAAAACTGTATTGTAGTTTATTATCAAGAAAAATTCGATAGATGTAAAGAGAAGAAGTCCGCTAAAAGATTTTTGATAGGAAAAAAGCACCCTTCTTACCGAGTGCTTTTTGCGTAAAACTCCATTAGTATTGCATTAACGTCAAGATGTCGTAACCGTCAAGCTTCTTTCTGCCGTCCAGGTACGTCAGCTCAATCAAGAATGCAATTCCTGCCACAACGCCGCCCAATTCCTCTACAAGCTTAATGGACGCTTCGATTGTTCCACCAGTTGCAAGTAAGTCATCTGTAATCAATACACGCTGACCAGGACGAATCGCATCTTTATGAATCGTTAATACATCTTTCCCATATTCTAAGCCGTATTCGACTTTAACGACTTCACGAGGAAGCTTTCCTTCTTTACGAACCGGTGCAAAGCCTACACCAAGTGCGTATGCTACAGGACAGCCAATAATGAATCCACGCGCTTCAGGTCCAACAATAAGATCAATGTCTCTTTCCTTCGCGTATTCAACGATTTGATCCGTTGCATAACGGTACACTTCGCCTTTATCCATTAACGTTGTAATATCTTTAAATTGTACACCTTCCTTTGGGTAGTCAGGTACAACTGTCACATATTGTTTTAAATCCATCTTTTCCTTTTCCTCCTCGTACGTCAAAGCACAGTTGAGACTTCGCTCATCATGCTATTCAGCCATTCCTTCAGCTCTTTGGCTGAGGAATATGTTAGTGTTTGATCGAGTTCCATCAATCGTTGTTTTGCTGTATAGGATGCTGATGCCGTTAAATCTTTTTTAGGGGCATCACGTACTATTGACAGCACACCATTCTCTATTTTAACAAAACCGAGTTCAAAAAACACCTTTGTCATAAAAATCATTGTATCTTTTGTCCAGCCTCTATGTTTCGCAAGCTCCATTCCTTGTTCCTTGAGAGGGAAACTTCCTCGTTTTAACAAGAATCCATAAAACCATTTGAATTGATCACGACTAGGGAAAGAGGACATGAAATGATCTTCTTTTCTTTGGAAAACTGTATACACTCTAGCTGGCTTTTGATTTTCTAACAGCTGCCTTAGCAAGTGTTCATCTGCAGGGACATCTGCAAAGACGACATACTTGCCTTCAACATCGAGTGTTGAAACATTTTCTGCATGGACATGATGAATCGGGATGCTGACTTCCTCTTTTGTTTCTTCGTCGAAACAGACCACCACATATTTTTCGGGGTCAAGCGTGGAGATTGTCTTTTCCCAATCCTTTTTGCCGCGCAAATCAAACAGCTGCCATTCATCTACTCGGGCATCTTTTAGCATGAGCTGTGGTTTCTTCCGGTTATTCCATTCATTGATGGACATTTCACCAATGACGGAAATCCGGCTACCTGTGACAATTTCTTCTTTCAATTGACCTTGATGAAAACCGACACAGTCAAGCAGTTTGTCTTCATCTTTCAGAGACATTTTGATATGATTTTGATTTGCTCCAATGGTTCGGATTTCTTCAAGTCTCGCATCTTCAATCATGATGAATGGCTTTGGATTCTGCATGCCAAATGGTGACAGCATCCCCACTTCTTCAATCGCTTCAACCGTCAATTCGTCTACCTTGCATACAGCATCGACCCGCTGAATCGGAATAAAGTCTTCCTCTGTCAACGTTTCATTCGCATATTGATTTAATCTTTCCCTTAGTAAATGGACATCATCCGCTCGAAGTGTCATGCCCGCAGCCATCGGGTGCCCGCCGAAATGCGGCAGAATGTCGCGGCATTTGCTTAAATGGAAAAATAGATCGAAGCCGGGAATACTCCGTGCTGAACCTTTTGCCATTTGCGTCTCTTCATCTATTCCAAGCACAATCGCCGGACGAGAAAATGTATCTGTCAATTTAGAGGCAACAATTCCAACAACACCCGGATTCCAGCCAGCTTTCGCTACAACAATGGCAGACTGGTCATCACCTGTCTCTTCCACCATTTGAATGGCTTCTTCTGTGATCGTACTCACAATTTTTTGACGTTCTTTATTCAGTTCTTGTACAAAACGAGCGAGTTCTTCTGCTTCATCCTTCTCCTCTGTCATGAGAAGATGAACAGCTGGATCTGCCTGTTCAATTCGTCCTACAGCATTCAGCCTTGGCGCAATTTGAAAGCCGACCGTTTCCTCATTTGCTTCTTCAAGAGTAGCACCCGCTTCTTTCAATAACGCCTTCAGGCCCGGTCTATTCGACTGCCGAAGCTGCATAAGCCCTTTTTTAGCGAGCCATCTATTCTCATCATGAAGCGGCACAAGATCAGCTATTGTCCCAATTGCCGCAAGATCTAACAGCTGAGCTGGCAGCTTACCAAGAAGAGCATGAGTCACTTTAAATGCTACGCCTACACCGGCAAGTTCTTTAAAGGGATACTCACAGCCTGGCTGCTTAGGATGGACAATCGCAAGTGCTTCAGGCAGCTCTTCGCTTGGTTCATGGTGATCTGTAATGATCAAGTCTAACCCTATTTCTTTTGCAATACGCGCTTCATTTACAGCTGCAATGCCTGTATCGACGGTGATGACAAGCGATGCGCCTTGCTCTTTGATATATCGAAAAGCCTGTTCATTAGGCCCGTAGCCTTCTTTAAATCGATCTGGAATATAAAAGTCTACTTTCGCAGACAACTCTTTTAATGTATGTAAAAGCACAGACGTACTTGTCACACCATCCGCATCATAGTCTCCGAAGATCACAATCGATTCCTGCTGTTCGATTGCTTTGTTGATGCGCTCTACTGCTTCTTTCATTCCTTTTAATAGAAATGGATCATGAAATTCGGCTTTTTGATCAAATAAAAAAGACCTCGCTTCTTCTACTTCTTCGAGTCCTCTTTTTACAAGAAGCGATGCAGTCAGCGCTGAAATATTCAGATTTTCAGAGAGTGATTTCACTTTTTCTTCGCTTGGATGTTCATATTCCCAGCGCATTTTGGATAATAACATAAATTCACCCCTCAACCACACTATTATACTAGAGTGGCCTGAGGGGTTTCAATTTTTATTTTATGAAATTGTGCTGGAAGATTATTTTTCCTTCCGATCAAATGATGCTGGCTGTTCTTTTAAAGGCGTCACATTCGGTTTCTTTTGAACGTCTTTGTCGATCTTTTTATTCGAAACAGCAGGTGCAGGTGCGGCTGCACGCTCAGCTTTTAAAGCCTTTAGTTCACGTTTTAGTTTCACAATTTGGAAAATCCCTGCAAAAGCCACAATGAGTCCGCCCATGAGCACAGAACCAATAATGACAAGGATGAGCGGCCATTCAGCCGATCCAAATAAGTAGTCAACTTGCACTGGCCGCACATTGATTACGGCAAATACTGAGACAATTAATACGAAAATAAATGCGAGTATGATGGTCCATTGTTGTTTGTTCATCTACATATCCCCCAAGCTTTTTCTTTTATTCTTCCCTTTCCATTGTCCTTTTTAAACCCAGAAAGAAAAAGCGGAAGAAAATCTATCAGCATGGGCATGAATTAGCTGCTGAGTTTTTCTTTAATGAGGTTCTTTATTTCTTGTCTTTCTCCAGAAATAACAAGGGTATCCCCTTCTTCAATGACCGTTTCAGGTCCTGGATTTAACATTTTCTCATGTGATTTCCTCACGATAGCGATGACTGTTACTTGATAGTTTTGGCGGACATTGAGGTCTCCGATGGTTTGCTGAATAGCTGGTGCATTCTTTTCAATCTTAAACCATTCAATCATCAGTTCATCAATGGCTACTTCAACAGTTTCAAGCGCTTTCGGCTTATATACCATGCCGCCTAAGATTGCTGCAATTTGTCTTGCTTCTTCATCGTTTAGCAAGATACCAGAAATAGATTCTTCATGATCGTCCTCTTGAAAATGATACATTTCTCTCCTGCCGTCATCGTGTGTAATGATGGCAAGCTTTTCATTATTTTTTGTGATCATTTCGACTTTGTGACCGATACCTGGCAGTTCAGTTTCCCGAACCTTCATAACAGCCCCTCCAATGAATAAAGCCAAATGCCTCAAACGGGCACTTGCTTTCTATACTGATCTAAACGTATGTCATTATAGCAAAAGACTATTTCAAGATCAATGATACCCGAAATGTTTTTTCGAATCGACTTATTCTCATGAAATCTATAGAAAAAAGACTGCCAAAAAGGCAGCCTTTCTCAATTAAATATCTTGCTCAGTATCAATCTTCGCCGGCTTTTTCATCTCACGGCCTTTCCACATGAGCCAAATTTGCGCTGCGATATATAGAGATGAGTACACCCCTGTTAACAGACCGACAAGTAAGGCGATGGAGAAGTTTGTAATCGATGCCGATCCGAAGATAAGCAGTGCGATCACAACAATTACGACAGTGAGTACCGTATTGATAGATCGTGTAAAGGTTTGCTGTAAACTCAAGTTAACGATGTAAGATAGATCTTCTACCGTTTTTGGTTTACGTTTCTTCATTTGCTCACGAACCCTATCGAACGTCACGATCGTGTCATTGATCGAATACCCGATCACCGTGAGGATCGCCGCAATGAAGGTCACATCTACCTCTAATCGTGTGATACTAAAGAATGCCACAATGAAGAATGCATCATATAAAAGGGAGGCAATCGCTGCAATGGCCATTTTATATTCAAAACGAATGGAAACATAAATAATGATCCCAATCGAAGCAATGATGATGGCATATATAGCATTACGTGCAAGTTCTTTTCCTACAGTAGGAGACACCGTGCTGACATTCGGTTCTGTTCCATACTTATCTTTAAAGTAATCTTTCACTTCTGCAATTTTTTCTTTATTTGGCACACCAACAAATCGTGCCGCTGCTTGATTTTCTTTTTGGCCAGATAACACAACACTATCTGTATCCAGATCTAATTTTTGAAAGTCTTGCTCGATTTGAGCAGTTGACAGCTTGTGGTCACTTTGAATGTCTACTCTTGTACCACTTGCAAAGTCAATACCCGCATTGAGTTTGAAAATTGAAAGGACGATAATCCCCGCAATGGTAATGGCTACTGAGAAAATCATGAAACCTTTTCGCTTGCTGACAAAATCCCATTTATCAAATAGTGTTTTTGGTTCCGTATTTTCTGTTGTTTCATGAATATCGATGATGTCTTTTTGACGAACACCAAACCAGCCTTTCTTGCGATCAAGCGCTCGGCTTTCCACAAGCAGACCAAGAAGGAATCTTGATAGGAATACAGCTGTAATAAAGCTTGTTAAAATGGAAAGGATCAGCATCGTCGCAAACCCTTTTACAGAACTTGTCCCGAAGAAGAAAAGGACGCCCCCTGCAATAATACTCGTTAAGTTTGCATCAAAGATGGTCGCAAATGATCGGCGGTTCCCTGACCTGAAAGCAGAGCGGACAGATTTACCGAGCTTAAGCTCCTCTTTGATTCGTTCATATGTGATGATGTTGGCATCAACCGCCATCCCTACTCCAAGAATCAGTGCCGCAATTCCAGGAAGTGTCAGAACAGCCCCCATCCAGTCAAACACCTGTAAGGTAATATAGATATACGTTGATAACGTAATGACAGCAATAAGACCAGGTATTCGGTAATAAAAAAGCATGAATAAGAAAATGAGGGCAATTCCCACAATCCCTGCAAAGACAGTTTCATTTAATGCCTGTTCACCGAATTGCGCACTCACTGATGTGGAGTACTTTTCAGTTAATTTCACTGGCAGTGCCCCAGCATTTAAAATACTTGCAAGGTCTTTTGCCTCTTGGACAGTAAATTTCCCTTCAATTTGCACGTCACTGCTGTTAATTTCTTGATTCACATTCGGCGCAGAGACATACTTGTGGTTTGATTTTGAGACTTCTTTTTTGAAGGAATCTCCTTTGTGGTAATCAAGCCAAATGACAAGCTGGTTATTCGGCGCCATCGCCGCTACTTTTCTTGTGACGTCACCAAATTTTTTCGCATCCTTTAGTTTAACCGTCACAATTGGCTCATTCGTTTGACTGAATGTTTGTTTTGCACTGTTTTCGACTAGGTCAGCCCCGTTTAGGAGTTCTTTATCATTCGTATCTCTGAAGGATAGCTGTGCTTCAGTGGAAAGAATCTCCCTAGCTCTGTTTTGATCTTTTACCCCCGCAAGCTGCACACGGATACGATTGTTGCCTTCAATCGAGATGTTCGGCTCACTTACACCTAGCACATTGGCTCTTCGGTTTAAAGCCTCCACCGTACTGACGAGGACACTATTTGTAATCTTGTCCTCTTTTTTCACTGGATGTACATCATACAGGACTTCAAATCCACCCTGTAAATCCAGCCCTAGCGTCATATCTTTCGCAACAGGCTTTGTTAGTAAGCCTACGCCAGTTCCGATTAACAGAACCACTAAGAAAAACGCAAGAATGCGCCCTTTTTTCATTATGTATTTCCTCCTTAAACACCTGAATCCATTAAGATGGCTTATTTCAACAGTTCATCTAGCATATTCTTGCCATCTTCACTGTCCAAAAAAGCAGACGTTTTAAACGACTGAACGGTTGCATAGTTCATAAATTCGCCAATTTTCACAGATAAAATATCTGCAACCATTTCATGAATCGGATACTCTTGTTTTTTCTTCCACTTCTTATTCTCTAAGTATGACCATAATTCCTCTAAATCTACATCTTTATAGCCCAAAACGATGAATTCTTCAAGCTTACTGAACAGAAAAGGCTTTAAATGGTCTTTGTAAATTGCAGCCGGATGTTGTGTCAATGGGATGCTCCCCCTTTTCAGTTTTTATCGAGAGACTTGTCATGCTTGGACGATATACACGCATATCTTATTGTATATGATTCTATGTCGTTTGAGAAGGCAGGTGATCTTTGATTTGACGAAGCAAACGTTTTTAAAAGGCACGATTATTTTAATTTTAGCAGGTTTTATCACGAGAATATTGGGTTTTGTCAATCGAATTGTGATTGCAAGGTTCATTGGTGAAGAAGGAGTCGGGCTTTATATGATGGCTGCTCCTACCTTTTTTCTCGCTGTGACACTGACACAATTCGGACTGCCTGTCGCTATTAGCAAGCTTGTCGCAGAAGCAGAAGCTCGTGGAGACAAACAGAAAACAAAACGAATTCTTGTCATGTCTCTTGCGATAACAGGGACACTCAGTTTGATATTCACGCCGCTCTTTTTATGGTTTGCACCCATCATGGCAGAAAATATGCTGACAGATCCTAGAACGGTCTATCCACTGCTTGCCATTACGCCCGTTGTCCCAGTCATCGCCATTTCTAGTGTGCTGAGAGGATATTTTCAAGGCAGACAGCAAATGAGCCCGCTTGCCATTTCTCAAGTGCTGGAACAGGCTGCAAGAATTTCTCTAGTAGCCGTATGTACAACAGCTTTTCTTCCGTATGGAATTGAATATGCGGCAGCAGGTGCGATGATTTCATCTGTCATTGGAGAGATGATTTCACTTGCTTATTTACTGATTGCCTTTCGTTATAAAAAGACCATTCGTATTCGAAAACGATTTTTCAAGGCGATTCATGACGGTAAGGACACGTTTAAGCAGCTGATGAGTATTGCCCTGCCAACAACAGGCAGCCGATTTATCGGCAATATTTCGTGGTTTTTAGAGCCGATAGTTGTCGCGCAGAGTCTTGCCATTGCTGGATATGCGGCTGTTGAGGCGACAAGACAGTACGGGGAATTGACTGGTCTTGCGCTGACTCTTTTGACACTGCCAAGCTTCATTACGTATTCACTCTCCACGGCATTAGTCCCGGCGATCAGTGAAGGAATGGAGCAGAACAAACGCAAAACGGTCGAATACCGGCTGAAGCAGGCAATGCGTCTTTGTCTACTCAGCGGAGGTATTTCCTGTATTATTCTTTTCGTTTACGCAGAAGATTTAACGCTCTTTATGTATGGTTCATCCCATGCGGCTATTTATGTGAAATTCATGGCACCATTTTTTCTTCTATATTATTTTCAAGGGCCGCTTCAAGCCGTCTTGCAAGCACTCAATTTGGCTGGTGCGGCGATGACGAATAGTCTGATAGGTGCTGTTGTGAAAACAGGAATGATCTTTGTTCTTGCTTCACAGCCGGGCTTTGGCATTATGGGGGCAGCACTTGCGATATTAATCGGCATCGTCCTTGTCACGCTGCTTCATGCGGCAACTGTCGGTAAAGTACTGCCTATTCATTTACCAATGAAGGAATATGGGATATGTGTTCTTGTGATCATCGGCACTGGGGTGGTGAGCCTTTGGCTGAAATCTCAAATGAACGGATTCTTTTCTGCCCCGATTGAGCTAGTCATGCTGATTTTTGTGACGTGCGCGCTGTATGTCATTCTATTAATCTGTCTCGGTCTAGTGAAGAAAGAAGAGCTGCGCCGCATCCCGTTTATTGGGAAGCTGCTCTAGCTCATCTTTTTTTGATCACTTCATCTTTCAAATCAATATAAAATGTCTTTTGATTAAAGCTGCAGTACGAAATCTGCTCTATATCATGATAGCCCCTTTTGGTCAGCTCATCTTTCAACCATTGTTCATTTTGATTAATTTGCTTCAGGTGATCATGCTGCACAACCCCATCTGCAATAAGTGGCAGCTCAAGCGCAGCATGTGTGCGCTTGTTTTCTTTTTCAACGACGGCGAGCTTTCCAGATGGCTCTAAAATGGCGTAAGAGACATCCTGAATGCTATCGATGTTGTTTTCTCTTAATTGTATGAGCAGGTCATCAAAATTGTATCTCTGTTTTCTCATCGCACCTTCGTCGATTTTCCCATTGATGATGAGCAGGACCGGTTTGCCGTCAAGAAAGCGCCGGACACCTTGGAATTTCAATGAGAGGTAGGCAAGTGTAATTTGAATGAAGGTTAACAGCAGAATCGGCCATACCGTATGTAACATATGATCCTCGACTTCTTCTATAGCGAGAACTGCAATTTCTGCGATCATCATAAAAATGACAAGATCTAAAATGCTCAATTCTCCAATTTCTCTCTTGCCCATTAACCGAAAAATAAACCATATAAGAAAATATAAAATGATTGTTCTCATGGAGATAATCAAGATATCCTGCATGTGATGAAAACCCTCCTTCTCTCACATAGCTTGTGTCAAAACCCTTTATTTATGTAGAAAAGAAAGCCTCTGCTTTTATCGTGAGAAACATGTCTATTTTTTCTTCGCGTTGAATACATTTTAGTAAAAGACAAGCTTCGGTCAATTGGAGAGGAGACGAATCACATGCAGGAAACGAAACAAATTGGAAAAGGGATTTTATCCGGCTTAATGGCCATTTTTATCGTCATGATTGTCACAAGCTTACTTGTATCGCTCATGCTTACCTTCACAAGTATGCAGGAATCATCGTTTAAATGGATGATTATGATTTTGTCCTTTGTGGCACTTTTATTAGGAGGGATCATTTCTGGAGGAAAAGCAAAGGAGCGCGGCTGGCTCATTGGTGCGATCACTTCGCTGATCTTTTCTCTCACTGTATTTTTGTTTCAATATTTAGGGTTTGGAGCAACCTTTTCACCAGAGCAGTTCATCTATCATGGGGCATTTTTAGGAATTTGTATGCTCGGCGGGATGATTGGCGTCAATCTTCGAGGCAAATAAAAAAAGAGCGGATCTATATCGCTCTTTTTTTTATGGCTATGTATCGGAGGATTAGCCTTTGTCAGCTAATTCTCTAATAGCACGACGATCGAAAGTTAAACGGTTGTTCTCGCTAGTTTTGATGACCACTTTTGATTCATCAATGTAGTCGATTTCACCGTGTAAACCACCGATTGTGACGATTTTATCGCCTTTTGATAAAGATTGCTGCATCTGACGCACAGCTTTTTGTTGCTTTTGCTGTGGACGGATTAATAAGAAGTAAAGCACAGCAAACATGACAACAATCATAATGATTGAACCCATACCACCATCCATTCTATTTCACCCCTTTCTAATGCATTGTAAAGCCTTTTCGTTTATGCGTTAAAAGTTTTTCGCATTCGGTTCGTTAAAACCGTAACGCTCAAAAAACTCTTCTTTAAAATCACCTAAACGATCCTCACGGATAGCTTCTCTCACTTGCTCCATTAATTTTAACAGAAAATGAAGATTATGATAAGTTGTTAATCGAATTCCGAACGTTTCATTTGTTTTGATTAAATGTCTAATATAAGCGCGTGTGTAGTTTTTACATGTGTAGCAGTCACAATTTTCATCGATTGGTCTGAAATCACGCTCATATTTTGCATTTTTCACAACAAGACGTCCTTCGCTTGTCATGAGCGTACCGTTTCTGGCAATTCGCGTTGGCAGCACGCAGTCAAACATATCTACACCGCGAATGGCACCGTCAATTAAGGAATCTGGCGAGCCGACACCCATTAAGTACCTTGGTTTGT
Source organism: Bacillus sp. SIMBA_005 (assembly GCF_046535585.1). NCBI lineage: Bacteria > Bacillati > Bacillota > Bacilli > Caryophanales > Bacillaceae > Bacillus > Bacillus sp. SIMBA_005. Next base: position 342,749 of record NZ_JAWRWI010000004.1, read on the forward strand.
CTGCTGGTAACAATGGCGTTGTGAACTCAAGTACACGGTTCATCACATCTTTTGGTTCCCCAACAGATAAGCCACCGATGGCGTAGCCTGGGAAATCAAGTGACACGAGATCTTTTGCACTTTGTTTACGAAGCTCTTCGTATTCTCCGCCTTGGATAATTCCAAACAGCCCTTGATCCTCTGGACGCTGATGCGCTTCTAGACAGCGTTCTGCCCATCTGCTTGTCCGCTCTACTGAACGTTTCATGTAATCGTATTCTGCTGGATATGGCGGGCATTCATCAAATGCCATCATAATATCAGAGCCAAGCGCATTTTGGATGTCCATAGCCTTCTCAGGAGAAAGGAACAGCTTATCTCCATTTAAGTGATTACGGAAGTGGACGCCTTCTTCTTCAATTTTTCTAAACTCACTCAAAGAGAATACTTGAAATCCTCCTGAATCGGTCAAAATCGCTCGATCCCAGTTCATAAATTTGTGCAGACCGCCTGCTTCTTTCACAATGTCATGACCTGGACGGAGCCATAGATGGTACGTATTGCTTAAGATGATGCCTGCTTCCATCGCCTTTAGTTCTTCAGGTGCCATCGTTTTAACTGTAGCCAGTGTACCTACTGGCATAAATACAGGTGTGTCAAAGGAGCCGTGCGGTGTATGAACGCGCCCTAGTCGTGCACCTGTTTGTTTGCATGATTTAATGAACTCATAACGTATCGGTAATTGCGACAAAATGAGCCCTCCTGTCTTTGTTGTATGATGTTATTGAATCAGCATGGCATCGCCAAAACTGAAGAATCGGTATTCCTCTTTTACAGCCTCATTGTACGCCTTTAAGACATGCTCTCGCCCAGCTAATGCGCTGACAAGCATGATTAACGAGGATTTGGGCAGATGGAAATTCGTGATCATGCCATCAATTGCCTTGAATGTATAGCCTGGGTAAATAAAGATTGACGTCCAGCCGCTTGACGCTTTGAATTCGCCATCATACGCACTTGCAATGGTTTCTAGCGTTCTCGTTGACGTTGTCCCCACTGAAATAATCCGCCCGCCTTCCTTGCGAACGCGATTAAGCTCTGCCGCTGTTTCTTCATTCATTTCGTAAAATTCCGCGTGCATTTCGTGTTCTTCAATACGATCTGCACTGACCGGACGAAAAGTACCAAGCCCCACGTGCAGTGTAATGAATGCGATGTGCACTCCCTTTGCTTTCAGCGCATCCAGAAGCTCGTTTGTAAAGTGAAGACCAGCAGTTGGAGCAGCAGCGGAGCCGACTTCTTTCGAATACACGGTTTGATAGCGTTCACGATCGTCAAGCTGTTCTTTAATATAAGGAGGCAGCGGCATTTCACCAAGGGATTCAAGTACTTCATAAAAAATGCCGGTATACTGAAACTCAACTTTTCTTCCGCCATGTTCTAATTCTTCTGTACATACTGCTTGAAGCCGTCCATCACCAAATGTGATCACTGTTCCTTTTTTCACCCGTTTGGCTGGTTTTACAAGTGTTTCCCATTTGTCGCCTTCCTCTTGTTTCAAGAGAAGCAGTTCAACTTTTGCACCTGTATCCTCTTTCATTCCAAACAACCGTGCCGGCAGAACGCGTGTATTATTTAAAACGAGACAATCCCCCGTTTGAAAATAATCGGTGATTTGTGAGAATGTATCGTGTGTCATCTCACCCGTTTGTTTGTTTAAGACCATCAGTCTTGATGCGTCTCGTTTTTCAAGCGGTACTTGTGCGATCAATCTTTCTGGTAAATCAAAATCAAATAGTTCTAACTTCATTTCCTTCACCTATTCTGTAGTTAACTAGTTAACGTTATTTCATCCGTCCAAAGATATTCAGTAATATCGTGAGCACGATGCTAATGACAATGCATGTGATCACAGGGAAAAAGAACGTCACATTTCCTTTTTTCACAAAAATATCACCTGGAAGCTTACCAACCAATTGAAATACTAATCCTGCGGCAAAAAGGACACCACCTAAAATCATCAATATTTTAGGGAATTCAGTCACGAATCGGAACCTCCATTTGAAAATGTTCATACGCTTCTCTTGTGACGACCCGTCCTCTTGGTGTTCTTTGCAGGAAACCAATTTGCAGTAAATACGGTTCGTACACATCCTCAATCGTATGTGATTCTTCTCCTATTGTCGCTGAGATTGTATCAAGCCCAACAGGACCGCCTCTAAATTTTTCGATCATACTTAAAAGCAGCTTGTGATCGATATGATCAAGACCAAGCTTATCGACTTGAAGGCGCTCAAGGGCATCTTCCGCAATGTCCTCGGTAATCGCATGATTCCCAAGCACCTGCGCAAAATCTCTTACTCTTCTGAGCAGACGATTGGCAACCCTCGGCGTACCGCGGGAACGTCTTGCGATCTCTTCGGCTGAGCGAAGATCGATCCCAATCTCGAACAGCTCGGCTGTTCTTGAGACAATGTGAGCCAAATCTCTTTGCTCATAGTATTCCAATCTTGCATGTACCCCAAACCTGTCACGAAGCGGCGCTGTTAAAAGCCCGACACGGGTCGTGGCTCCTACAAGTGTAAATGGCGGTAAATCAAGCCGTACAGAGCGCGCTGTATCTCCTTTGCCAATGACGATATCTAAACAAAAATCCTCCATTGCCGGATAAAGCACTTCCTCAATTGAGCGCTGTAAGCGATGAATTTCATCTATAAACAACACATCGCCTGGCTCAAGAGACGTTAAAATCGCCGCCAAATCACCAGGACGTTCAATTGCTGGTCCAGATGTCGTACGCAGCTGAACATTCATTTCATTGGCAATAATCGACGCAAGCGTTGTTTTCCCAAGTCCTGGCGGTCCGTATAAAAGGACGTGATCGAGCGTTTCCTGCCTCATACGGGCAGCTTCAATAAACACGCTGAGGTTATCCTTTACTTTTTGCTGACCGATATATTGGCTAAGTGTCTGAGGCCGCAGACTTTGCTCAATGGCTGATTCATGGTTGTCTGCTTCAGTTGAGACGAGCCGTTCATCCATGAGACATCACCCTATTTCAACATTTTTTGTAAAGCTTTTTTCACATATTGATCGGTTGTGAGATTCTTTTCTTCTTTTAACAACGGAAGAACCTTTTTAATTTCACGATCACCGTATCCGAGAACAGTTAAGGCTTCAAGCGCTTCGTCTAATGCCGTTTGCTGCGTTTCGACCTGAATATGGTCCTCGTGATTAAATAGATTGCCAATCATTTCCGGAACGACATCAGCTAGCTTTCCTTTTAGATCGAGAATGATTTGGCGAGCTGTCTTTTTGCCAACGCCAGGAAACTTAATCAGGAACGCTTCATCTTCACGTTCTATCGCTGAAATGACAGCGCCAGGATCACCGGAAGCAAGAATCGCTAGAGCCCCCTTCGGCCCAATCCCTGTGACATTTAACAGTTTTGTGAACAGCGCTTTTTCTTCTCGTGTTTGAAATCCATATAACGAAAAAGCGTCTTCCTTTATGTAATGATACGTATAAATCGTTTCTTGTTTATTGATTTGATAGATAAACGGGTTTGGGCTATAGACTTGATATCCTACTCCGCCGTTTTCTATGACAACATATTGCGGGCACACATAATCAATGGTCCCTTTTACAAACTCTATCACCGTTTTCACCTCTTTGACTGTTCTTCATTGTAACATAAATCGAGAAGAAAACCGCAATAAAAGTTAACATACGTTCGCTCAATCCATTTTTACGATGACACCACGAAAAACAGCTTGCGGCCTTCACACCAGCAAGCTGTTATACGCTTTAAAACGATATTTCATTTCGGTAAGGCTTCATGACTTCAAGCACATGCTCAAATTCATCCTTTGTTCGAAAAGGAATGCCTTGCTCAAGCTGCTCCTCCACATGACTTTCTAAACGGGACGTATCAATTTGAAAAAAGAGATGAATGGGCTCCGCCCAGCCGTCAGGCCTTCCATGAAATGTAGAAATGACACCGTCCTCTGATAATCCGATATATCCATTTGCTTTGCTTAATGGAGAGATATCATCAATTTGCTTTCTAAAAAGCGCAAAATCCTCTTTCTGTTCTACTAGCGTCCAGCCTTTATACTGCGACCAGAATGTGTCTTTGTCTTCTAATGATGCACGGTGTCTTTCAATACTCACATCTCCGTCTAGATAGACTTTTTCAAGCTGCACGGTGATCGAGTTTGACTGCTTTTGCAAGTGTTCTTTTCCTTCCATATCCGCAGCGAAAAAAAGCACACTTGTCATGATAAGTCCTGTAACGAAACATTTCATCTTCACTTTCACTATTTACACCTCTTTAAAACATGAGATCGATGCATGACATATGTAGTTTGACCCATTTTTCTAAACATTAACCAAATGGATGACATGAATATATGGGAAGAGTCTTTCGTTGTATCCTTCATTCGTAAATGGTATGTTTTATACAATCCATTGCTTTATCGAATGCTCGGTTTTTTCATCATTCGTTTTTCAGCCGCATAAACTGAAACCAAAGAAGGTGAAGTCAATGTCAGAAGTCAAAAAATTAGCCGAATTGATTCAGTATCATGAGGATAAACGTCTTCATAAGCTTGCCTTTAAACCGGCAGAGCTTGAGCTGTGCGGCAAAGGAAGAAGTGCCTATGTCTTTTCATACAAAAAAAACGGCAAGAAAATGGCGTTAAAAGTCTTTTTCCCTTCTTATCAGCATATTGCCCGCAAAGAAGCCGCTATTTATGAAAAACTCTCTGGTTCGTCTTACTACCCTGAGATTTATGAATCTGGGGATCAGTATATTTTAATGGAATATATTAAAGGATATACATTCTATGAATGCCTCACAAAAGGGATTCCTATTAAAAAACAAATGATTGAACAAGTCGATGATGCGCTAGAAGAAGCACGCGAGAAAGGATTGAACCCTTCCGATATCCACCTAAGGAATCTGATCTTAACGAAGGAAGGACAGGTCAGGGTCATCGACGTTGCCCGTTTCACACAAACAAAAGCATGCCATCAATGGGATGACTTAAAAGCCGCTTACGCTTATTATCAAAAACCTTTCTTCCCGAAAAAAGCACCGCGTCTATGGCTTGAAGTGATTGCTTATTTATATAAAAAGAACTGGCTGTCCCGCGGTCAGCTTAATAATCGGAATGATTTTTCTGCATAATGAAAGCCGCTCTTACCGAGCGGCTTTTCTGTGTCAATCTGTTTCAACATGGATGCTATTCACATTTAATAAGTTAATGATTTCATTATTCAGCTTAAACCAATGATTGGCTTCTTCAATTTTCTTATACACATCATAGGTAGCTGGACGTTTTAGCTCGAAATCAAGCACTTCCCCATTGTTCATATGAAATGTTACCTTAAATACTTTCATCATAAGATCACCTTCCACTCTCTCTTGTTAGCTGGCCGAATAGATCGGCTCTTTTCATTCATTCTCTACTTAACTCGTTTCCCCTCCTTCTTTCCTTTCAAACACAAGAAGTTTAAATTTTGTTTAAATTCAAACAACATCTCTATCTCCCCTTCTTTGCAAAGAAGTATATTGTTTAAAAAGGGGGTTTTCTTTATGAAACGGAAAAAGAAACGAACATCACCAGAAAAACAAACAGTCTTGTTTCATTTAACAGATGCCCTCATTCCGAGTCTGGACATGATAGGGGTTGCATTAAAGGCATTTTTCCACCTCTTAAGAAAAGCCTTTTCCGCGATCTGATAAAACCCCGCACAACATGCGTGCGAGGTTCTTTTTTAGGATGAATATATTTGACTTCCTTGACTGATAAACTCCTTCGCCTTCTTCTCCATCTCTTTTTTCACTTCTTCTGATTGATTGCGAATATCATGGGAAATTTTCATGCTGCAAAACTTCGGTCCGCACATCGAGCAAAAATGGGCAGTCTTAGCGCCTTCAGCAGGCAATGTTTCATCATGGAACGCCATCGCTCTTTCTGGATCAAGTGACAGGTTGAATTGGTCCCGCCATCTAAATTCAAACCTTGCTTTCGATAAAGCATCATCGCGCTTTTGAGCAGCAGGATGTCCTTTTGCTAGATCAGCAGCGTGTGCAGCAATTTTATAAGCGATCACACCTTCTCTTACATCTTCTTTGTTCGGCAGCCCTAAATGCTCCTTTGGCGTCACATAGCATAGCATCGCTGTTCCATACCAGCCAATCATAGCTGCGCCGATGGCAGATGTAATATGATCATATCCCGGAGCAATATCTGTTGTAAGAGGCCCTAATGTATAAAATGGTGCCTCTTTGCAAATCTCCATTTGCTTGTCCACATTTTCTTTTATTTTATCCATCGGAACATGTCCAGGTCCTTCAATCATCACCTGAACATCATGTTTCCAAGCGATCTCTGTCAATTCACCTAACGTCTCCAGCTCTGCAAACTGCGCTTCATCATTGGCATCAGCTATTGATCCTGGTCTAAGCCCATCTCCAAGTGAAAAGGCAATATCATACGTTTTCATAATCTCACAAATATCTTCGAAGTGGGTATAAAGGAAATTCTCTTGATGATGAGCAAGACACCACCTTGCCATAATGGCACCGCCTCTTGAAACAATACCAGTCACTCGATCGACTGTCAGCGGAATATACCTTAAACGCACACCCGCATGAATCGTGAAGTAGTCTACTCCTTGCTCTGCTTGTTCAATTAACGTGTCTCTGTACACGTCCCACGTCAAATCTTCTGCTACGCCATTCACTTTTTCAAGCGCCTGATAAATGGGAACAGTTCCTACTGGGACCGGGCAATTCCGTATGATCCATTCCCTCGTTGTATGAATGTCCTTTCCTGTAGACAGATCCATCATGGTGTCTGCACCCCATCTGATCGCCCATGTCATTTTTTCAACTTCCTCATCAATTGATGATGTCACAGCTGAATTGCCAATGTTCGCATTGATTTTGACATGAAAATGCCTTCCGATAATCATCGGTTCACTTTCAGGATGGTTAATATTCGCTGGAATGACGGCTCTTCCGCTCGCTACTTCCTCTCTCACGAACTCAGGGCTTAACTCTTCTCTTAACGCGATGAACTCCATTTCAGGCGTTACAATACCTTTTTTTGCATAATGCATTTGCGTTACACAGGCACCTTTTTTTGCGCGAAGCGGCTCATGATGAAAATCAGTATGAACATGTTGATGAGACGCTTTCTCTTTGGAGCGATATCCGTTATCTTCAGGTTTTACATGACGTCCTTCATACCTTTCTATATCCCCTCTTTCTTCGATCCATGCAGCTCTCAGACGGTTAAGCCCCTTTGTCACATCGATATGGGCACGCTCATCGGTGTAAGGTCCACTTGTATCGTACACACGAATCGGTTCATTTTGAATGTTTCCCGCCTGCGTCACGGTTTGCGTGAGGGCAATTTCTCTTTTTGGCACTAAAATGTCAGGTCTTGACCCTTTCTCATACACCTTTCGGCTGCCATCAAAGCTTGATAATAACGATTGAGTTGTTGGAGTATTTTCCTTTTCTTTCATTTGCTGTTCTCTCCTTCTCTTCTTGTCACCGGACAGGATGGAATCAGCACCAGCAAAAAACCAGGCTCTATGAAAAGAACCTGGTTTCGTCGTTAGAAATAAACATGAATGTCATCCATAAATGACACATGTATCATCTTCAACTTCCCCACGCTGGTACGAGCCAGATCAGGTCCAAAGGGTTAAGAAGCTTATACTTCTCTCTCAGCCCAGCCGCGGGCACCCCTAGTCACATTTATTTATTTCCACAACAGTGTAGCATAGAGATGCCATGAAAAAAAGAAGTTTTAGGAAAATAGTTCCTTTCCACTACAAAAGAGATACAGCGAGTTTAATATACACCTTTATATACATCATCCATCCCAAACGTTTAAATAAAAACTGAAATAATCATTGATCCTTTTCTCCTATTATGTATAATTAATCTAAACGGAGAATTTTTATACAAACTTTTTCAAAGGAAGTTCTAGTCGATTGCAAACATTTCTCACATTTATCGTCGTAGGATTCTCAATTGCTCTGCCAGTTGGAGCGATCACGGTTGAAATGACAAAACAGGGATTAAAAAACGGCTTCTTTCATGGTTTAACTGTAGGAGCAGGCGGCATGACCATCGATCTCCTGCTTATTTTGGCTTTATATGCTGGATTTGCTCAGTTTTTATCACTGCCATTTGTCCAAATCCCGCTCTGGCTGATCGGAGCTATCTTCTTAATGATTCTCGCATACGATTCCATTAAGCATGCGGATCAAGACATCCATTTAGCTGGCGAAAAAGTCAATAAATCTTTCGCAAAAACGTACAGAAACGGCTTGCTTGTTGCGGTTTCTCCTGGAAACCTTGTGTTCTGGGTTTCTGTATTCGGAGCTGTACTGGCAGATGCATATACAAAAACAGATTCATCTGAATTTATGCTGGCATCAGGCGGTATTTTGGCAGGGATTCTCCTTCATGACATCGGTCTTCTCACCCTTGTATCCTTAACAAGAAAAGTGATGAATCGAACGATGATCAAATGGACATCCATTATTGCTGGTATTTTATTACTTGGGTTTGGCTGTTATTTCTTTTACGAATTCTATATAGGCATTAAGGTTTATTTTTAAGAAAAGGCTAAAGTTCTTGAGGAACTTTAGCCTTTTTATTCTCTAACTATCGAGTCATGCCTGTTTGACCTGTTTCAAATTGTGTTCTTCTCATATCTCTAAAGCGTGTGAAAGCCCCCTCATCTTTAATGACTTGGACAGCTCTTCCATCCGCATAACGAGTCGCTGCTTCTTCCACTTGTGATACGCCCTCTGATGTCAGACGTCCATCTGATTTAATGGCAATATACACGTTTTCATCTGTTACCATCACCTGTGAGTCTGCAACGTGGTTCATTTTATTGACGCGATTGGCAATTTTTCTTGAACGCTGCACGTTCTCTTGTTTATCGTAGCCAGAGAACGACATTTGGTTATGATAGTTCATATCTCCATGACTGTAGCGTCCATCTCCACCTGCGAGAGGCGTTCGATCATCTGCTTGAGGACGGGTGCGATAATCAACATTCGTTGTATTCCCACCGTTCATTCCCTCCATGAGTTCAGAAACTGGCCCTTGATGATCTTGGTGATTGTCATCCGCTCGGTTATTCGAATGATATCCGACTGGCTGACCTGATTGATTATGACGTGTATCTACACCTGCATTGTCATTTGTACCACATGCCGTTAATCCAATAGGAAGAAGCACTAATGCGATCGTTTTTTGCCATTTTTGTCTCAAACGAAAAACCCCCTCTACAAATTCAATCTCATGAGCGCGAAACAGGCTCTGTTTTAGCATGTACAGTTTGAGAAAAAATCAAGCTGTCAGTTATAAACAAAAAAAGGAACGATTGAGATCGCTCCTTCTGTTATTACTCTTCTTCGTCTTCCTCTGGTCTTGCAAAAACAGATTGACCTGGATATGGCTGCATATAAGGCTGAGCTGGATAAGCTCCCATTTGGCCATAAGGTACAGGATTCGGGTAATGTCCTGGCCACGGCTGATGCTGCTTCATGCCATCATCACATCCGCAGTCTTCCTTGCCATAAGCTTCATTTGAAACATTTGGATAAAAGCCTTGATTCACGTTCGCATTGACGTTGGCGTTGGCATTGGCATTTGGATGCATATGGTGGTGCCAGTGATGCCCGTCGTTTGCATGATGTTCATAATGTTCTCCGTAATAAGCTGGCGCTTGATACGCAGGATAATACGGCTGCGCTGGGTACGGATATGGCATCATGTGATGGTGATAATATGGCTGGACAGGATAGCAAAGACCTGACCCTGGTAAAATTGGCGATGCTGGCACCATTTGCTGCGGATATGGATACATTGCCGGCATGTAATGCCCATGACCATAATAAGGATCATATGCGTCATGATGCTGGTGATGGTGATGATGTTCCTTATTCTCAGCCATTCCCCCTACCGCTGCGCCTCCTACATTCGGCATTTGCGGGAGATTAGGAAGGTTTGGGTAATTGCTGTGCTCCATATCTTTTCCCTCCTCCTTTTGATGCGGAATATGAATAAACGGATCATATCCCTTTGCCACTTCATCTTTTAAATGACCTTTATTTTCATGATGGAAATGGTCCTTGTTATCTTGATAGCCCTTATTTTCATGATGGAAATGGTCCTTGTTATCTTTATGCCCCTTATTTCCATCATGAACATGATCTTTATGATCCTTTTTGTCATGAACATGATCTTTCTTTTCATGAACGTGATCTTTTTTCTCATGATGTTCTTTTTTGGGAGGAGGCGTAAATGGCTGGTAGAGATTGGTCTGATAATAGTTCACATCGACTTGCGGAAAAACTGGCTGCTCGATCTTTGGCACTGGCGGTACATAAGGTACAGGTTCGTTTGGCTTTTCTTTCGGCTTCGTATCTTGCACTTGCACGACATCTTTTGGCTTTTCTTTCACATACGGATGTTCTTTTGGTTTTGGCATTTCTTTTGATTTTGGCATTTCTTTTGCTTTGTGATGATCTGTTTTTACAGGAACACCACTTGATGGAATCTTGATCTTCATACCCGGCATGATCAAATCTGGGTTACTGAGCTGTGAATTTAGTTTTTTCAATTCTTGAAAGTCGACTCCATATTTCTTTGAAATTTTCCAAAGGGAGTCTCCTTTTTGCACAATATGAATTTTCAACGTTTTCCCCTCCTATGCAAAACGTGAACGTAACGGTTATGTCAGAAGTACAATATGTTTCACCATAAATTTATGCCTATTTACAAGCCGATATGATAAAAACTTGTTTTCTGATAGGAGGGGCTGATTTATTATTTAATAGCGAGCATTTTATTCAGTGCAAGTAAAGCGTCTTTTGTTGTGTCTTCATTGACTTGAATCAAACCGACCGGATCACCTTTCTCTATGCTTTCTAGTGACCATAGCAAATGAGGGAGATCGATCCGATTCATCGTCAAACATGGACACATATCCGGATTGAGGGATTCAATTTGTTTATCTGGATGCTGATCTATGATCCGCTTGACCAAATTCATCTCTGTTCCAATCGCCCATTTGCTTCCTGCTGGTGCTTCCTTGATCGTATCAATAATAAATTTCGTTGAACCTGCAAGATCAGAAGCCCTGACGACCTCATGGGTGCACTCTGGATGGACAAGGATTTGAATGTTCCGGTCTCTTTTTCTCGTTTCTTCAATATTTTGCACCGTAAATTTCTCATGGACAGAGCAGTGGCCTTTCCATAAAATCATCTTGATGCGGGAAAGCGGCTGATCGGTGATGAGCCTTTCTTCTATTTGATCCCAGACAGCCATTTCTTCAAGTGAAATGCCTAAATCAAAGGCCGTATTACGCCCCAAATGCTGATCAGGGAGAAACAGAATCCGCTCTTTTTGTGTGAGCGCCCACTCCAGCATTTTCTTAGCGTTTGATGATGTCACAGTTGCTCCGCCATGTTTGCCAACAAATGCTTTAATATCAGCTGTTGAGTTGACATACGTAAGTGGAAGGATCGTCTCCCCAAACAGATCAGTCAGCTGCTCCCATGCTCTATCCGTTTGTTTCATGTTCGCCATATCTGCCATTGAACAGCCAGCTCTCATATCTGGCAAAAGAACCTTTTGATTTTTTTTTGACAGCATATCAGCTGTTTCAGCCATGAAGTGAACACCGCAGAACACAATGTACTCCGCTTCCTGATTGTCTGCAGCTATTTGTGCGAGCTGCAATGAATCTCCTGTTGCATCAGCAAATTGGATGACTTCATCCTTTTGATAATGATGCCCTGGTATAAAAAGCTTTGATCCAAAGGCACGTTTAATGTCTACCACACGCTGCTCCATCTCATCAACTGACCGGTGTTTATATTCTTCTGGCATCATCGCTGCATGTTGATTCGCGAGTACATCAAGCAGTGACATGAGTGGTTCCCCCTTTATGACTGAATTCCATATTCATACTAAAATCAAATGCTGGGGCAGAATGTGTCAGAAAACCGAGCGAAATAAGGTCGACACCTGTCCCTCTGTAACTTGGCAATGTCTCTAGCGTGATGCCTCCTGAAGCCTCAGTCAGAATTGTCTCCGGCGTCATTTGTTTAAAACGTTTTACTTCGTCCGGAGAGCAGTTGTCAAACATGATGACATCGGCTTTTGCATCAATGGCTTCCTTTAGCTGCATTTCTGATTCAATTTCTACTTCAATTTTCACCATATGACCGGCATATGCTCTTGCTTTCTCTACAGCTTCACGAATAGAGCCGCATGCGGCAATATGATTATCTTTGATCATCACCCCATCTGATAAGCCAAAGCGATGATTCTTTCCCCCACCTGTTTTCACAGCGTATTTCTCTAACATACGCAAGCCGGGCGTCGTTTTTCTCGTATCACAAATTGTAATCGACGGGTCCGCTAATCGCTGCACTGCTTCATGTGTTAAAGTGGCGATACCTGTCATGCGCTGCAAGACATTTAAAATGACCCGTTCTCCTTTTAATAAGTCGCTGACTGGTCCCTTTAATTTCGCCAGCACTTCCCCTGAATGAATCCAATCACCTTCTTCAAAAAACAACTCAGCCTCAATCTGTTCATTCAGCAGGCGGTACCCTATGTCAATGACTTGAGAACCTGCTAATACACCCGATTGTTTTGCGATGATATAGGCTGTTCCTTTCTTTTCTCCAAAAATGCCATCAGCTGATACATCTCCAAAACCAATATCTTCTGCGAAAAAATGAGTCAGCATTTGTTTTAACTGTAAACGTTCCATTTAGCACCGATCCTTTCATTTTTCATCATGTGAATGTGACCTTTTTCATGGACAATTTGCACACCCCGCCATAATGCATCATTCCGATTTGGATAATCCATTCGATAATGACCACCTCTGCTTTCTGTACGAAGTAATGCAGACTTCACAAGACAAATCGCTAATGTCCATTGATTGCTTAATTCGATCTGTTCACTTGTGATATCCTTCACATTCATTTGCTGATAAGGGACTTGCTGTAATGTTTGAAGCAAGGTTTTCAGCCCTTTTTCGTCTCTTACAATTGCGGCATATGTCGTCATCCATTGTCTCAACTGATCCTCTGAAATCGCTGGCACAGGCCATATTTCTTGAATTGAGAAAGAGGAGATTGTTTTTTTCTGTTCAGGTATTTCTTCAATTCTCCGTGCCGCTTTGTTTCCTAAAACGAGACCTTCCAAGAGAGAATTACTCGCCAATCGGTTCGCTCCGTGTAAGCCTGTACAGGCCGCTTCTCCGATAGCAAAAAGAGATGGAACCGTCGTTTCTCCATATTCATTCACGCAGATTCCGCCCATTAAAAAATGCATACCAGGGGAAACTGGGAGCCTGCCGCTTGCTATATCAACACCTGCCCGCTCACACATTCCAGCAATTGCTGGAAAACGAACTGAGAAATGTGGAATTTCGCTGATATTGAGATACAGCTCATGACCTAATTGCTGCTCATGAAAAATAGCTCTAGAGACGATATCTCTAGGCGCTAAATCAGCTTGTGGGTGAATGCCTTTCATGATTCTCCTGCCTGTTTCATCTTCTAAATAGGCTCCCTCTCCTCGGACTGCCTCTGAAACGAGACCGACTGCTTTTCCAGCGATCGTCAAGAGGGTAGGATGAAATTGAACAAATTCGAGATCAGTTAATTGTGCACCGGCTCGATAAGCCATCATCAGTCCGTCTCCTGTTACAGAAGGGTCATTTGTGTTTGTTTCATAAAGGGAGCCGCAGCCGCCTGTCGATAAGACAACGGCATCTGCGGTCATGGTATGTACGTGACCTTTCTCATCTTTCCATACCACACCTATGCAGGTTCCTTCATGAACGAGTAAATCAATGACATGGTGATATTCATATAAATGAATATGTGAGCCAAGCTGATTTTTTAAATACTGAACGAGGGTTTTGCCTGTTTGATCTCCTCCTGCATGCAAAATGCGATGAGTCGCATGTGCCCCCTCTTTACCTAATTGCGGCACGCCCGTCTCCGTTTGATCAAATGGACAGCCTTCTTCTACGAGCTGCTCCACCATATGTTTTCCAAGACTGACGATCTCTTGTACCGCCATTTCATCATTGTGATCACAGCCGGCAGCTAATGTGTCTTGTACATGCTGATGAACAGAATCTTGTGCTGAAAAGGCAGCAGCGATCCCTCCTTGTGCAAGCATGGAATTGCTAGAGGAAAATTGTTTTTTTGTCATCATGATGACTTCGCAGCTTGCTGAAATGGTTTTTGCAAAGGAAAGTGCTGCAATACCTGATCCCACCACAATGATTTTTTTAATTGATGACACCATTGCCCCTCCTGTCATTTACACCTGTCTTGACACATATCATTACACAACACTACAATAAATACAAGAAAAAATTTTCACATAGGAGATGGATGGATTGGTTTATTTAGATTACGCAGCTTCTACACCTGTTTCGGAGGAGGCACTGCATGTTTTTCAGCAGCTAAGTAAAGATTGCTACGGGAATGCAAGCAGTCTTCATGATGCAGGCGGAAGAGCAAATGACATACTGACCTACAGCAGACAATCAATCGCTGCCATTCTTGAGGGCGAACCAGACGGTATCTACTTTACAAGCGGCGGAACGGAATCCAATCTTCTTGCGATTCAATCGATGGCAAATGGTCTGCCAGCACACAAGCAGCATGTCATCACAACTTCTGTAGAGCATCCTTCTGTTCATCATGCGGTTAAAAGCTTAGAGCGTCTTGGCGTGAAAGTCACAATCATTGAACCGAATCAAGATGGGATCATCACTCAGGACATTCTCAAAAATGCATTATTACCTGAAACAGGACTAGTATCTATTCAGCATGCTAATTCAGAAACAGGAATTATCCAGCCGCTCGCTGAATTAGCACCCATTTTAAAAGAAAGGCACATTCTTTTTCATACAGATGCCGTGCAAACTTTCGGAAAGATTCGTGTGTCCATCAAGGAGCTTGGGGTTGATGCTGTATCCATCTCTAGCCATAAAGTGTATGCACCTAAGGGCGCTGGTGCTGTCTATATGGGCACTCAAGTTCCTTGGAAGCCTTTATATTCAGGTGCAGTTCAGGAAAATGGCTTCCGCCTTGGAACAGTGAACGTTCCATGTATCGGTGCTTTTGCTGCTGCGAGCGAGCAATTGATGCTTAAGCTAGATGAGCAAAAGCGGCAAAATGAGCAGCTTCGTGATTATTTTCTTCAGCAGCTGAAAATGAGACAGCTTCCTGTTCGTACACTTCACAACAATAGCAATCGCCTTATGCTGCCTCATATTATTGGTTGTTTTTTTGAAGGGTTTGAAGGACAATATGTAATGTTAGCATGTAACCGGCATGGGATTTGTATATCGACTGGAAGCGCATGTGCTTCTGGTTATCATCATCCTTCCCCGGCTGTGAAGGCATTGCACGTATCAGATCGTGATGCTTTTCAATTCATTCGACTATCATTTGGATCGAAGTCATCAAAAGAGGACATCAATCAGCTTTTGCATACATTTGAACAATTGCAAAAGGAGAAGAAAGGAGCATAAGACGTGGAGCAAGAGAGGAAACTCATTGGCGAAGAGAGAAGAAACGCCATTTTAGAGTGGCTGAAAGAAACAGATACCCCACTCACCGGGAGCTTTTTGGCTAAAAAGGCGGCTGTCTCTCGACAAGTAATTGTGCAAGATATCTCACTATTGAAAGCAAAAAACGAACCCATTATTGCCACAAGTCAAGGCTATGTGTATATGGCATCTCAGCATACGCCAGAAAGAGAAATTGAACAAATCATCGCCTGTAAGCATGATCCTGTTCGGACAGAAGAGGAACTGACTTTAATCGTAGATTTTGGGGTGACGGTAAAAGATGTGATCATAGAGCATCCTGTTTACGGTGAACTAACGGCCTCTATTCGCGTCAGCACTCGCAAGCAAGTAGCTGATTTCGTTCATCACATTTCTAACACGGGCGCCTCCTACTTGTCAGAACTAACAGACGGCGTGCATTTACATACACTCACTTCTTACAGTCAAAAACAGCTTGACCAAGCCATCCAAGCGCTTGATGAAGCTGGCTTTTTAATTAAAGACTAAAAAAAATAGTGTCCTGTAAGGGACACTATTTCAGATTGTTGACAAAGGGCTAAAATATACTTGATTTTAGCCCTTTGTCTTCTTTTCAGCGTGATAGAAAACCTTTGAAGTCTAGGAAGGACGAGCACTGGCACGGAGCGAATTTGACATTCGTGAGTACCAGCGCGCAGGACTGACACCGAATGCGAGGGTTTGTCTACACGCTGAAATAGTGTCCTGTAAGGGACACTATTTTTCATTCGTTAGTTCATATGTTTGATAGCTGCCGAGCAATTTGACTTCACAGCCAATCGCTTCTAATTCCTGAATCGCACCAGGGACAAGGACTTCATCCATTTCTTTTTCTATATCTATAATAAACAAATAGTGTCCAAGACCCGTTTTTGTTGGACGAGATTCAATTTTTGACAAGTTGAGATTCCGCCAAGAAAAGGCAGATAACACGCGATGCAATGCACCAGATTGGTCATCCTTTGGCAGACTGACGACAATGGTCGTTTTTGGCTTCGATGAGAACCCAGCATTCATCGGGAACGATGCTTTAGGATCTTTATGTAAAATAACAAAGCGTGTATGATTGTGCGGATAATCATGAATATCTTTTTTTGCAATTGTTAAACCATACGTTTGTGCGGCAATTTCATTGGCAATCGCCCCAGCAGCCTCATCCGGATGCTCACTGATATACTTCGCTGCATAACCTGTTGATTCAACTGGACGATGCGGAATATCTGGGTACTTCTTTTTCAGAAATTGATGACACTGGGCAATTGCATGCGGATGTGATTGGATCACATCTAATGTCTCCCAGCTTTCCGCTCTTGATGGGTGGACAAGCAAATGCTGACGAATCGGTGCTGTCATTTCACCAACAATGGACAGCGCTTCTTCATGAATTAAATAATCAATCGTTAAGTTCACAGATCCTTCGAGTGCATTTTCAAGTGGAACGACCGCCAAATCGACTTCGCCTTTTGATACAGCATCCATACATTGCGGAATCGTTGCATAGGCACGCTGCACTGCATCTGCTGGAAAGCAAGAGCATACGGCCAAATGAGTAAATGTTGCCTCTGGTCCAAAATAACCTACAGTTAATTGCTTCATCTGCTATGATCTCTCCTTTTACGCCCCAGAACCTAGAATTTCAACTTTTTCGACAAATTCAAGTTTTCTTAATTGATTCATGACTGTATTGATATCATCTGCCATACCAGCCGTGCTAATGGATAGGGTGACATTCGCTCTTCCTTGCAGCGGAATCGTTTGGTGAATGGATAGCACATTACAGCCAGAGTCAGCCACAATTTGCAGCAGTCTTGACAGAGCCCCAGACCGATCCTCAAGGTGGAAAAACAATGTGATGATCTGCTCTTTCACCATCGTATAAAATGGAAAAACAGCATCTCTGTATTTATAAAAAGCACTGCGGCTTAAATCCGCTTGTTGAACAGCATCGGCAACTGAATCCGCTTTTTTGCGATCGAGAAGCTTTTTGACTTCAAGCGTTTTCCGCATCGCATCTGGAAGGACATCCTCTCTTACTAAATAGAACGTTTCTTCTTTCACCTGTTTTCTCCCCTTTTAAAAACGGGAGAGCCCATGGACTGGACCCTCCTTTTGATCAATCAATAAATTCAAATTCAAATTCAAGCAGGCGAATGATGTCACCGTCTTGTGCACCACGCTCACGCAAGGCATCATCAACGCCCATTCCGCGCAGCTGTCTAGAGAATCGTTTCACGGACTCATCTCTTGAGAAATCTGTCATCTTAAACAGCCGCTCAAGTGCTTTACCCGTTATGACAAATGTACCGTCAGGATCTCTTGTGATCTCAAATGGTGCATCTCCCTCATCAAACCTGTACATCACGCGGTTATCAGACAGTTCCTCTTCATTATAAAGCGGGAATTCCGGTGTTGTTTCAAGCTGATTAGCGATTTCAAATAAAAGCTCACGAAGCCCTTCTCTTGTAATCGCACTAATTGGGAACACTTTATAGTCATCCGTTAATTTTTCTTTAAATGCCGCTAGATTGTCAGCTGCATCTGGCATGTCCATTTTGTTCGCTACAATGATTTGTGGACGCTCAGTCAATCTCATATTGTACTGCTCAAGCTCTTCATTAATCGTCACATAATCTTCGTACGGGTCACGTCCTTCAAGTGCTGACATATCAATGACATGGACAATGACACGTGTCCGCTCAATGTGGCGTAAAAATTGATGACCTAAGCCAACGCCTTCATGCGCGCCTTCGATCAGTCCTGGCAGATCCGCCATGACGAAGCTTCGATTATCATCTGTTTCGACAACCCCTAGGTTCGGCACAAGCGTTGTAAAATGATAATCCGCAATTTTCGGCTTCGCTGAAGAGACAATTGAAAGCAGTGTCGACTTCCCAACACTTGGGAAACCAACAAGTCCAACATCTGCAAGTACTTTTAATTCTAAGATGACGTCACGTTCTTTACCCGGCTCGCCATTTTCAGAAAGCTGTGGTGCAGGGTTTGCCGGTGTTGCGAAACGTGAATTTCCACGTCCACCACGTCCGCCTTTTGCAATGACAGCCCGCTGTCCATGCTCTGTTAAGTCAGCGAGTACTTGTTCCGTCTCTGCATCCGTCACAACCGTACCGGGCGGAACTTTGACAATCATTTCTTCCGCATTTCGGCCATGCTGGTTTTTACTCATTCCGTGCTCGCCGCGATCCGCCTTAAAATGACGCTTATAACGAAAGTCCATCAATGTTCTGAGTCCTTCGTCTACTTCAAATACCACATCTGCGCCATTTCCACCGTCGCCGCCAGCCGGCCCGCCTTTTGGCACATATTTTTCACGACGGAACGCCACCATACCGTTTCCGCCGTCACCACCTTTAACATACACTTTAACCTGATCTACAAACATAACTTCCTCCGTTTCTCTGCATCACATATCTCATTCTTGCCTCAAACAAAGCTCAATCATCGACTCATGACTTGTCACATGAAATTGAACTACACTCATACATGGATAGTTTGCGTCATGAAACGCATTTAACGCATCCAAACTTGTTAATTTTCCTTTGAAATCAAAATATAAGACCACATCATTCTCTTCATGATCTGTTTGGAACGTGACCGTTAAATGATTTTCAGTTTTTTGGCAAACTGATTGATCGAATATCGAAAACAACTCCTGTGATACCGATAGCAGCTGCGATTCATATGCTGATAAGTCTCGGGTTTCACCAAGCACTTCATATTCTAGGGTGATAAAATGCGACTCCCAATTAAATGTTAGAAAGTAATAGGCCAATTGGGGAATTTTTAAATTTGAGAGTTTGGATTCATGCTGTGCTTCAATGACCATTTCTTCTATAATTTCAAACACACGGTCATATTTTTCTAATGTCAAGTTGCCCTTGATCAGCTGCAATTTATTCATCCAGTCATGTCTTGAACGACTGAGCAGATAGATCAATTCATTTGTTAATGCAACGTGAGTTAATTTTTCGTTTTGTTTACTTGATATCTCTTCCATTATCGCACTCCCAATCGTTTGGTCTCTCTTTTAGGAGTCTTATCATCACTATGTCTCCCTGAATTATAACAGAGAAGACAGCATAGAAAAACACTAGTTATGTGAGGAAAGGTTGTTTTTTCTGATCTATAGGAGAAAATGAGGCAAAGTCAGCAAACGTTCTTTGATATTGATGGAGTGCATCTTCTTTTTCATCTTCGATACTACTTGTAAAAAGTGAAAAAAACTCCAGTCAATGACCGGAGTTTTTAGCAATTATTGTGCCGCAGGATATACGCTCACTTTTTTACGGTCACGACCGAAACGTTCGAATTTAACTGTTCCGTCGATTTTAGCGAAAAGAGTGTCGTCGCCTCCGCGTCCAACGTTTTCACCTGGATAGATTTTCGTTCCACGTTGACGATAAAGGATAGAACCACCAGTTACGAATTGACCATCAGCACGTTTAGCGCCTAAACGTTTAGACTCAGAGTCACGTCCGTTCTTTGTAGAACCTACCCCTTTTTTAGATGCGAAAAATTGAAGATCTAATCTAAGCATGAAGTTCACCTCCTATTTTTTTGTAGATATTCTCACATAATCGTGATAATCTCGTTCAATTGTTTCTAAGGAAACGACCATGCCTTCTAAAAGCAACTGGGCTTTTTCAAAGGATACTGGATCTGTATCAGCTGGCAATTCAAAAGAGAAATAGCCACCTTCCTCACCAATATCGAGCAGAGGGTCCAATCCTGTCAGTGCAATAATTGAATTGACTGAGCCGAAAACAACAGCAGATACTCCTGCACAAACGAGATCCTGACCTTTTTCAGCAAACTCGGCATGTCCAGTCATCTGAAAAGACGTAATGCTTTCATCTGCTGCCGACCGAGTAATGGTTGCTTTGATCATATCACTCACACGCCTTAAGCGTTGATTTTTTCGATAACAACTTTAGTGTAAGGTTGACGATGACCTTGTTTCTTGTGGTTGTTTTTCTTCGGTTTGTACTTGAACACAGTAATTTTCTTACCGCGACCTTGTTTTTCAACTTTAGCCGTTACTGTTGCTCCAGCAACTGAAGGGTTACCCACTTTGACAGTGTCTCCGCCGACAAACAATACGTTTTCAAAAGTTACTGTTTCACCTGCTTCAGCAGCTAGTTTTTCAACATAAACAGTTTGACCTTCTTCAACTTTTACTTGTTTACCACCAGTTTCGATAATTGCGTACATCTCTGCACCTCCTAATAAACTCAGACTCGCCGAATACAGGGGGCCTTAGGCTCTTTACACCTGCTTCGCGCGGTTGTAGCACGGGTGCTACATATCCATAACATTAAAAAATATATCAAATTAGACGCAGAATGTCAACGTATTTTCATCACTAGTACGGCAAAAGAAGCTCTTCCATGGAGGAGGTAGTTCTTCGATCTGAAAAATATGCATGAAGCAGTTCATTTTCGTCAAGCTGGCTCATTTTCACGCCATCTCTTTCAATAATAATCGGATGCTTACAGCCTCTTTGAAATCGCGCCATGACTTCATATACTTTTTCCTCAGCGCTCGCTCTCAGCGGAATCAGCTTTTCTACCTTTTGCTCTTTTTTACCGTAATAGCGTTCTAGTAAAAAGCGGACCCTGACATAATGCCGCTGCCGGTGCTCCATCACGAGTGAATAGGCTAAAAAAGTGAGCAGCACCCAGCCGTTGAATTGAAGCGGCGCAAACAAAAGTAATCCGACTGTCAATAGACTGAAAAAGACAAGGGAGCCTTTTATGGTAAGAGCATGTGCTCGTTGGAAAGGGTAATATGCTGATAAGAGCAAAAAGAATAATTTTCCGCCATCTAGCGGCCAAATCGGCAAAAGATTCACAAGGAAAATTGCCATATTATAAAAAGTGAACATCGTAAAAATGTCGTGTGAAATAAAAGAAGCTTCCATGAAAAACCATGCCATAAGCTGGAGCGGTACATGCTGAAGCGGCCCGCATAAAATGACCGCCAGCTCTTCCTTTAGCGGGCGGTTCCCATGCTCTTCTACTTCTACCGCTCCGCCAAACGGGAGTAGAAAAATCCGCCGAATGCGCCAATGATAATAGCAAGCAGCCGCTGCATGTCCAAGCTCATGGACAAAGACGATAATGAGCAGACAAAGCAGCGGCTTGATTTGACCAGAGAGAATCGCAAACGCCATCACAATCCACAGCAGCGGATGAATGTGAATTTTCGTCAGCATGACCATCCATCTATTCAAAGGTCATCACCTGAATAGGGTCGATAAACTGTTCATTCTGCTTAATGGCAAAGTAATATGTGCCCTTTCCTTGATCATCGAGTGAGATCTGGCCAATTTTCTCACCCTTATCGACAAAATCGTATAAGGCCACATCGGCTTTCTTTAATTGACCGTACCAGCTATAGCTGTTATCTGCATGCTGCACGACCACTGTCAGACCTGTGTCACTTTTCTTTTTCACTTCTACTACATAGCCTTCCTTCATGCTGTCAATCGCTTCAGCCGATGTTTCGACTTTGACACCTGCTCCGTTTTGCGTAAAGGATTCCTGCACTTTTCCAGAAGCAGGTACAGCCAGTTCTTGGTTCGCTTGTACATCTTTTTGGTCTTCCTTTTTGCCCGTTAAAAAGGCAAGGGGGTTTCCAACTGTTTTCTCAAACCAGCGATTAGCAGCAGCAAATTGAAAATCTTGCTCAAAGGTCTGCGTAATGATCGGCTTCAGCTGCTGAAACGGCCCTGCCTGACCTTTAAACGAAATGGCTGTAATCAACACAAGGGATGCAGATAATAAACATTTCAGCACAAAGGCATTGGGGTTAAATAGCGGATGCTGATATTTCTTCGGCTGATGAGACGACGATTCAAAGGAAGACGACCCTGAATGCTTTTCTTCCTCTGTCAGCATGACCCATGGAGGGATATCCTCTTTTTTCTTGAAAGTCGTCTTCTTAGATGGAGCAGCTGACTGCTTCGTTTTGCGGCGCTGCGCGATTTTCTTTCGGTACTCGTCCACACTTTTCATGAGATCACCCTTTACATACAAACAGTTTGTACATTTTATGTGGCGACCTCATCTGATATGCAACAAAAAGACCGATTCTGATCGAATCGGTCTCATCTTACCTGACTGTTTATTAAGCTCTTACACCAAAAAATGCTTTCAGCTTAGCAAACATTCCTTTGTTTTCATCTTCAAATGATTGAAGTGGAACAGATTCGCCTAGTACGCGGCGGGCAATATTACGATACGCAATCGAGACTTTATTTTTAGCATCCATGACAATCGGTTCCCCATTGTTTGAAGCCTTAATCACGTCATCATCATCAGCAACAATGCCAAGAAGATCAATCGATAAGTGATGGACAACTTCATCCACATCCATTGAATCGCCACTTTTCGCCATGTGTGTACGAATACGGTTGACGATCAAACGAGGTGGTTCGATATCTTCTTGTTCTAACAAGCCGATGATACGGTCGGCATCTCTTACAGCTGAGATCTCAGGCGTCGTCACGACAATTGCCTTATCTGCACCAGATACAGCATTTTTAAAGCCTTGCTCAATTCCAGCAGGGCAATCAATGACGACATAATCAAAGTCTTGTTTCAATGATTGAATTAATTCTTTGATCTGCTCTGGCTCTACAGCCGTTTTATCGCTTGTTTGAGCAGCGGGTAAAAGATATAAAAGATCCTCGAAACGCTTATCTTTTACAAGCGCTTGATGAATTTTACATCTTCCTTCTACTACATCGACTAGATCATAAATAATGCGGTTCTCAAGCCCCATCACGACATCTAAATTCCGAAGGCCAATATCGGTATCAACTAGACACACTTTTTTCCCTTGAATTGCTAGTGCTGTGCCTAAGTTTGCAGATGTTGTTGTTTTGCCAACGCCGCCTTTTCCTGAGGTAATCACAATAGCCTCGCCCAATTTCACATTCCTCCCTCAAGCCTTGTCAGATTAGGTCTTATATGAGCCAATTGCTGCAGGCGTTCAATGATCATGTTGCCATCTATATCTAAATAAGCACATTCCATTTCGTTTCCATCTTCTTTTTGATCTGGTGCACGGTTAAACACTTGTGCGATGCGAAGCTGTGTTGGAATCATACGAGATGCCGCAATGACAGCTTGTTTATTCCCATTACATCCAGCATGCGCCACACCTTTTAAAGCACCGAGCACAAAAATATTTCCCCCTGCACGAATCGTTCCGCCAGGATTGACATCTCCTATTAATAAGAGATCTCCTTCAACATACAGTACCTGTCCAGAGCGTACAATTTTCGCTACAGAGGTAATTTCGGCCTCTGCTTTTAATCGTCTCGCCTCTTCAGTAGACATGACGTCACTTTCAATAGAGTGAATGACGAGATGTTCATTTTCAGAGACTGCTTCAGTCAAACGCATTTCCTGATCCTCTGTTAAATACCGAAAACCAAGCTTAATATGCACATTAACCTTATGTCCTTCCCTTCCATCTGTATATTGCTCAAGTAAAAGAACCTCTCGCAAGCCAGAAAGAAGGTCATCAAACGAACAGTCATCATTTAACTGTAATGTTAATCCATTTTTTGTACCTTTTATCGTCACATATTGCTGTTTTTGAGTTTTCAAGATGCTCACCTCAACAACATACTCATTTCGCCGTAATTGGACAAACTCCTGCTTTTATTCGTCGATCAGTCCTTGTTTCATATTGATGAAAAAGAGCCTAAGCGGCACAACAAGTATGAGAGACGCAGCAGTATTTAAAAGAATCGTTGGAATAAAGCGTTCGATGACATACGTATTAAACGGCATAATCCCTGGTTGAATTGTCGCTTGAACGCCGTACACATAAAACTCCATCACGGAAACAGCAATAATCGACAGAAAGACGACCACTAACATATTCGTTTGCAAAACTTTAAAGGCTTTCGCTAGCAAATAGCAGAGCGCTCCAAAGCCAAACATATGAACACCAAGTATGCCCGTATACGAAATATCATATAAAAGTCCAAAGATAAAACCGAAAATCACACCATATTTTTGATTCACAAAAGCCGTCATAAATACAAGTGCGAGTAAGATGAAATGAGGAGCTAAAATTTGATTGTCTGAAACAAATGGGAGCTTCACTAGATCGACAAAAATACTGTCAAATACGAAGATAAACAACATGACGAAAGCAAGAAGGACACGTCTCACGAGCCTTCCTCCTTCGTCAATTCAGATGCATCTCCCGTACTTGAGCTGCGATTCACCACAATCACGCGGTCTAAATTGTTGAGTTCAGCCGCTGGTTCTACATAAATGATTTTTGTCAGGCCGTAATGATCTGGCTCGATTTCACTTACCTTACCAATCGTCAAGCCTTGAGGGAATACGCCCCCTGCTCCAGATGTTTCAACAAGATCTCCTTTTTTGACATCTCCATCTGCATCAGATTTCAGAATATTCATTGTCAGCATTTTTTTCTTACTGTCATAGCCGTTAATAATTCCGTTGAGTTCTTCTTTGCCCTTTTTCGCAAAAATTTTCGTTGAAATTCTATTATTTTGGTCAGTAGAGCTTAGCAACCTTACAGTCGAAGTAAAATTGTTGAGCTTATCACTTTCAATCTTCCCAATTAACGCACCACTCTCATTTGTGACCGCCATATCTTTGTCAACGCCTTGTTTTTTTCCTTTATCAATCATCACAAAGCTATCCCAAAGGGACGGGTTTCTCGCGATAACCGTTGATAGAATTGGCGTATAATCACGAATAGAGTTCACATATCCGAGCTGCTTGCGAAGCTTTTTGTTCTCGTCTTCTAGTTCTTGAAGTTTCGCCTCATATTGGGTTTGTCCATCAAGTTTTTTTCGAAGACGTTCGTTTTCATCGTATGTGTTCTTTAAGTCTTGAACATTTCCATAAATACCGGCAATAAATTGTGATGGTTTATGAAAGACACCTTGAAAAAAGCCTGTCGTATCCCCCACTAATTTTTCCGGCCATGAAGCACCTCTGCCGCTTTTCACTGAAAAACCAATCATGGCCACCAGTACGATGACACAGACAAGGAGCAACATTAATCTTTTATTCATAAAAAACTGCGGCATGTCTTACACCTCTTTATTTACGCCCGATTATCGATTATCTTTTGATTTTCCTTTGAACAAATGAATATGCTCTAGCGCTTTGCCTGTTCCGATTGCCACACAGTCAAGCGGGTCTTCCGCAATAATGACTGGCATCTTCGTTTCATCACTAATGACTTTGTCAAGATTACGAAGCAATGCACCGCCGCCAGTTAAAACGATTCCGCGGTCCATAATATCTGCTGCCAGCTCAGGCGGAGTTTTTTCAAGTGTCATTTTCACCGCATCAACAATTGTTTCCACTGTATCGCGAAGCGCTTTTGCAATCTCATCTGCTGTAATCGAGATCGTTTTTGGCAGACCTGTTAAAAGGTCACGGCCGCGAATATCCATTTCGTCATGTACATCAGGCTGCGCAGAACCGATTTCCATTTTAATAGCTTCTGACGTACGATCACCGATCATCAGGTTATACGTTTTACGGATGTAGCTGCTGATGGCATCATCCATTTCATCTCCTGCCACGCGGATTGATTGTGATGTCACAATGCCGCCAAGAGAAATAATGGCTACCTCTGTTGTACCGCCGCCAATGTCTACAACCATACTTCCTGTTGGCTCCCATACAGGCAGGTTAGCACCGATCGCCGCAGCAAAAGGCTCTTCAATCGGGTATGCGTCACGTGCACCAGCTTGTCTTGTTGCATCAATGACTGCACGCTCTTCTACAGCTGTAATACCAGATGGTACACATACCATCACGTAAGGTTTACGAGCAAAAAGCCCTTTGCCTTTTAATGCTTGATTAATGTAATATTTCATCATTGTTGCTGTCGTCTCGTAATCTGCAATGACTCCGTCTTTCATCGGGCGTAGTGCCACAACATTACCAGGTGTACGACCAATCATATTTCTAGCATCATTTCCGACTGCCACTATAGACTTCGTATCAGTTTCCAAGGCTACGACCGAAGGTTCTCTTACAACAATGCCTTTTCCTTTAATAAAAACAAGCGTATTCGCTGTTCCAAGATCTATTCCAAGGTCTTTTGTACCAATTCCAAACATATGTATGTATCTTCCTTTCTTAAACCAAAATTCCCTTTAGGGAAAAACTCATAAACTCTATTATATCGTAAAACATTGAAAAAAAAAGTGTTACAAATACCCTTTTTCCTTCAAACTCACAAATTTTTGATCACCTATGACTAGATGATCAAGCAGCTGTATTCCAATCAGCTTTCCACATTCAAAAAGTCGCTGTGTCACTTCAATATCTTCCCTGCTGGGCGTCGGATCTCCAGATGGATGGTTGTGCACACATATAAATGAAGCGGCCGAACGTTTAAAGGCCTCTTTGAAAATTTCACGCGGGTGAACGATCGATGAATTCAGGCTTCCAATAAACACGGTATGTTTATGAAGAACTTGATTTTTTGTATTAAGATAAAGACAAACGAAATTTTCCTGTGTCAAAAACCTCATATCTTCCATCACAAAGTTCGCTCCGTCTTCTGGTGTGCGGATCACATAGCGGTTATCCGTCGTTTGATGGTGTAATCTAGTGCCGAGTTCTAAAGCAGCTAAAAGAGAAATCGCCTTCGCCTTTCCAACTCCTCGAATCTTCGACATTTCTTCAATTGAGGCTTCTTTTACAGAGCGAAGACCGCCAAATGTTTGCAAAAGTCTTGCGGAAATTTGGAGAACTGATTCTTTTTTCGTGCCTGTTCTTAGAAGGATCGCAACAAGTTCATGATTTGACAAACTGCTGGGCCCGTATTTGATAAATCGTTCTCTCGGTTTTTCATCATGAGGGAAATGCTTTAGCAGCATAGGGAAATCGTTCAGGATGA
Organism: Bacillus sp. SIMBA_005; assembly: GCF_046535585.1. Taxonomy (NCBI): domain Bacteria; kingdom Bacillati; phylum Bacillota; class Bacilli; order Caryophanales; family Bacillaceae; genus Bacillus; species Bacillus sp. SIMBA_005. Next base: position 370,348 of record NZ_JAWRWI010000004.1, read on the forward strand.
CCACTCCTTTTAGAATTCCTTCCTGTCTTCAAAAAGGGGTGATTCCAAAGGTTTCAAGCACTCTGACTGTTTTCGCAATAGGTAGACCGACAACGGAAAAATAATCACCATCTATTTTTTGAACAAACAGTGCGCCTTTCCCTTGAATGCCATAGCTTCCCGCTTTATCAAGGGGTTCGCCCGTCTCGATATAGCGGTCTATTTCATTTTGAGTCAGCGTCCAAAATGTCACTTCTGTCTGTTCATAAAATGTTTCTTTTCTATTCTCTAACTGAACCGTGACACCCGTCAAGACTTGATGTGTCTTTCCTGATAATAATTGAAGCATAAAAGCCGCTTCTTTCTTGTCTTTTGGTTTCCCAAGACATTTACCGTGAATTGCAACAATTGTATCTGCACCAATGACCACAGCTTTGGGATTTAATCTTTGAATATCATTTGCTTTTTGTTCTGCCAACCATTGGACGTTCTCAGCAGGGGAAAGGTTTCGATTTATTTCTTCTTTTAAATGACTTGCTTGAATGTCATAAGAAAACCCTGCTAGATCAAGCAATTCTTTTCTTCTAGGTGATTGCGATGCGAGAATCAATTGGTTCATGTTTGTTCATCCTTTCAGGGTTTAGCCTAAGAAGTAAGATACCCATTCATCCTAGCAAATGTACATCTTACCGACAATTTACGAAAATTCATTTTTCATGTACCTTCATCATTATGTTGGATGCAAAAGAAAAAAACTAGTCATTTTTTGACTAGTTTCGTTTCTTAAAAAATGATTTTACGTATTTAATTGATCAAGCAATGCCTGCTGAGATTTCCAGCCGTTTTCAGCAGTTGGGTCATTTAATAGCTGCACAGCTTTCAGCAAACCGCTTTTAGCCGGTGCGTCCTCTGTTTTGGCACTTTCAAGCTCAGAAATTAGCTGCGTGACTTCTTTTTGATCTACTTCATCGCCTGCAATCACTTTGGATGATAGTACAGATGCCTTTTCTATTAAACTAGTCAGCTCATCTGGCACTTGAAATGAGAGCTCCTTTCCTCCCCATGCCTCAAAGTGCTGATCAATCAATTTCTTCCCTACAGCGCTTGTCATCCCCTGCTCTGTCGCAAGCCCGGCAATGACATAATATCCATCATCCATGGAAACCTTTTTCCCTGCATACCCTGCATCTTTTAAACTGCCAACTAAGTCATCTGCTCCTTTTTCAGAAGAAAATTTCCCAGCCTGTACAACAAAGGTTGATAAACTACCAGAGGCACTTTTTTCATCTTTGTTCTCTTTTGATTCATCTGTAGTACCTGCATGCGGCTCATCCCCGCCGGCTTTCATCGATGATTGATTTCCAGAACCAGATGCCGAGACACTGATATCTCCACCTGAAGGATTTGATGTACCATCTTGACTTAAACTAAGCGCAAACACCCCAAGGCCTGTCCCAAGAACGACCGCAAACACAATCGTTGTCATCACTCTCTTAAACGGGCCGCGATTTTTACCGAACTTCTGATCAAAGGAGCTTTTTTTCTTTTGATAAGGTGTGACGACTTTTGGATCAGAATGATAAATATGATCAGCAGCATCATCCCACTGGAAATCTTCTTCTTTCGGTTTAGACGAATCTTCCTGAGAAGCCGCTGTCTCCTGTTCCGAATGTCTCTTTTCTTCCCAATTCGAAAACGTCACTTGATCTTCTTGCTGTTTTGGCGGCTGATGATCATCTTCATGTACGATTTCTTCCTTGCCATTAATATTGACCTTTAGCCCTTGTTTTTTTGCCTGCCTCTTTTTCACTGTCATTCCCCGCTTTCTGACATGTTTGTAAGAAAGACCTTTCTGTCCAATGAATTAGTGCGAATTTAACCCGTCCTTCTTTCTGTTTCACACTTTAACATAGCAGGAAAAAAAAAGAACAAGACTTTTGTCGGCAGGGCAAAAAAGTGTTCGCCAATTTTTTCAACCCTTCGACTAGCCAAATAGAAACAAGACAGGGGCACCACAGAGATACAGCAGAAAAGAAAAAGCGATCGAAGGAACAAAAGGGAATGGCTCGTTTAATCGAAAGGAAAAGACCTTTGCATAAACCATTCCAGCAATACATGAGAGAAAAAGCATAAGAAGGAACGGCTTGAAGCCAAAGCAAAACGCAAGCACACTGAACAGCTTCATATCAGCTCCGCCCATACTATTTGGCTTAAAATAATCTAGACTAGAAAACAAAAGAATGCAAAAAATGAGAGAAGCCGCCCCTTCCCACCAGATCAGAAGCGGTTCCAGCGTGCGGTATATGACGAAAAGAGGGAAAAAGAAGAGAAATAGCTCGTTCGGCACCCTCATATAGAGAAGATCACTCACGACAGCAATCACGAATAAACTACAAAGAATCACAAGAAAAAGACCTTCAAACGAAAAACCAACGATCCTATAAATGAGTAAAAAAAGACCGCCTGACAGCAGTTCAACCATTGGGTATAGCCAAGATAGACGAATGCCGCAATGTTTACAAGACCCCTTCCATACAGCATAAGAAACGAGCGGGATCATGTCGTGCAGGGATAGCGGCTGTTTACAGGCTGTGCAGTGAGAACGCGGGAAGAGAATAGACCGCTTCACCGGCAGCCTTTCGCCTACGAGATGAAAGAACGAACCCATCGTGATACCTGCAAGAAACAAAAAACTCTCAATCATATGTGGAACTCCTTCCGGGAATAAGATAGACCGGATTTTACCATGACCCTATCCACTAAAGCATCTAGTGAAAATATGATTTTCCCCCTCTTCTACATATAAAAAGAAAAAGACGCAGGAGGCATCAAAGCCATTTGCGTCTTTTCGTTACCCGATCATACGATTTCGTATATCTGAAATAAAATAAAGGGAGCCTGTCACAAGGATCACCGCTAAAGGATCATCACTTTTTTTCTGAATGAACTCAAGCACTGCACGAGGGTCATCGTCATACGATTTTGCCTCTAACTGACTGCACGCATAAAGCTTTTCCGCTGATTCAGCTCTTGGAAAATCAAATGAAACAAAATGGATAGAGGAACTAACGGCTTCAAGTTTTTGAATCATTTGCTTGTACGGCTTATCTTTTAAAGCACTAAAACAGACATGCACTTGTTTACTAGAAAAATGTGCTTGTACCGTTTCAATTAAACGGTCGATTCCTTCTTCATTATGAGCGCCGTCTAAATAAACTGGTGGATGATCTTTAACCTTTTCAAATCTTCCAGCCCAAACTGCATGCCGAATACCTTCATATATCTGCTCTTTTGTCACGCTAATATAACCTTCTTGCTCCAGCCATTCAATGAGTAGAACAGCAAGGGAAGCATTTTGCCGTTGATGCGTTCCGATTAACCCTGTTTCAAGCTGAGGATACTGCCTTTTTGGTGTGCTTAACGTAAATTGTTCGCCTGTTTCTGTTGGCTGCTGATGACTGAAGGTACAAGTATCCTGTAATGAAATGCATTCCGCCTTTTTTTCTTTTGCGATGTTTTGAATGACCGCAAGTGCTTCCGGTTGATGAACAGCAGTGATCATCGGAATACCCACTTTGATAATGCCTGCTTTTTCAGATGCAATTTGTTCAAGTGTATCACCTAAAATCGCCATATGATCATGACCGATCGACGTAATCGCTGTTAAGATAGGGACAGCAACATTTGTTGAATCAAGTCTTCCGCCAAGGCCTGTCTCTAATAGGACAAAGTCTACTTGCTGCACATCGGCAAAATAAGTAAATGCACATGCGGTAATGATTTCAAACTCTGTTGCTGCGCCAAGCTCTGTTTGATCTAACTCATCAACAAAAGGCTTGATTTTATTGACCAAACTCAGCCATTCTTCATCCTGTATAGGTGCTCCATTCACGCTGATTCGTTCATTGAAAGTTAAAATAAACGGGGAGGTGAAGGTGCCGACTGAATAGCCTGCTGCCTGTAAAACGGAACGAGTAAACGCAATCGTTGAACCTTTTCCGTTTGTACCTGCAACATGTACTGCTTTTATGCGTTGTTCCGGATGGCTTAGTTTGTTCATCAGCCACTTCATTCTTTCAAGACCCGGTTTTACACCAAAGGCCAATCTACTGTGAATCCACTCAATGGCTTCTTGATAGGTTGTAAACAATGTCATCTCTCATTTCATCCGAAATTTTCAAAAAAGACGACTCCTTTTTGTTAGGAGCCGTCTTTTCAACCTTATGCTTTCAGCTCTTCAATGCGCTTTTGAACAGCTTCGCGTTTTGCGACATAGTCACGTTCTTTCGCACGCTCTTCTTCTACGACACTTTCAGGTGCTTTTTTCATAAAGCCTTCGTTGCCTAGCTTTTTCTGGACGCGCTCAACTTCTTTTGTCAGCTTATCCAGTTCTTTTTGCAGACGAGCGATTTCCTCATCTAAGTTGATTAAGCCTTCAAGCGGCAGAATGAGCTCTGCTCCAGAAATAACAGCCGTCATCGCTTTATCACTAGCTGGGACGTTTGTGCCAATTTCAAGTACACTTGGGTTCGTAAAGCGCTCGATATATGAACGGTTTTTCTCTAAGCGTTCCTGCACATCAGATGTAGAGGCTTTAATGTAAAGCTCTACCTGTTTGCTCATTGGCGTATTCACTTCACTGCGGATGTTACGAACAGAACGGATGAGCTCCACAAGCAGTTTCATATCAGCAGACGCTTGTTCGTTTGAAAGCTCCGGTTTCACCTCAGGCCAAGCCGCTACAGTAATCGATTCACCTTCGTGCGGAAGATGCTGCCAGATTTCTTCTGTTAAGAATGGCATGAACGGATGAAGAAGTCTCATCGTCTGATCTAATACGTACGCAAGGATGGAACGAGTCGTTTTCTTCGCTGCTTCATCTTCTCCATAAAGCGGAAGCTTCGCCATCTCAATGTACCAGTCACAGAAGTCATCCCAAATGAAGTTGTATAAATGTCTGCCCACTTCACCAAATTCATACTTGTCAGCTAGCTGTGTAACACTTTCAATCGTTTCATTTAAGCGGGTTAAAATCCATTGGTCAGCCACTGATTTTTCTCCAGTCAAATCAAGCTCATCATACGTTAAGCCATCCATGTTCATTAAAGCAAAACGCGATGCGTTCCAAATTTTGTTCGCGAAGTTCCAAGTGGATTCAACCTTTTCAAAGCTAAAGCGAAGATCCTGACCTGGTGAGCTTCCAGTTGCTAAGAAATATCTTAATGAATCTGCACCGTACTTGTCGATGACCTCCATTGGATCAATTCCGTTTCCTAGCGACTTACTCATTTTACGTCCTTGCTCGTCACGGATCAGCCCATGAATAAGAACATCTTTGAACGGTTTTTCTCCAGTGAATTCAAGACCTTGGAAGATCATGCGAGAGACCCAGAAGAAAATGATGTCATAGCCTGTAACAAGCAGGTTTGTTGGATAGTAGCGCTTGAAGTCTTCACTATCTGCATTCGGCCAGCCCATTGTAGAGAAAGGCCAAAGCGCTGAACTAAACCATGTATCAAGCACATCGTTATCCTGTTCCCAGTTCTCTAAATCTTCTGGTGCTTCCAGTCCAACATATACTTCTTTCGTTTCTTTATGATACCAAGCTGGAATGCGGTGTCCCCACCATAGCTGACGAGAAATACACCAGTCACGGATATTTTCCATCCAGTGTAAATACGTCTTTTCAAAGCGGTCTGGAACAAATTGAACTTGGTCATCTCCATTTTGAAGGTTGATGGCTTCGTCTGCCAGCGGCTGCATTTTTACAAACCATTGTGTTGATAAATAAGGTTCAACGACAGCTCCGCTTCGCTCACTATGACCAACTGAATGCATATGGTCCTCAATTTTGAATAAAATCCCCTCTTCTTGCAAGTCTTTAACAAGCTGTTTACGGCATTCAAAGCGGTCCATTCCTTTGTATTGCAGTGCATTTGCATTCATTGTGCCATCTTCATTCATGACAAGAATACGCTCTAAGTTATGGCGGTTTCCAAGCTCAAAGTCATTCGGGTCATGAGCAGGTGTAATTTTCACAGCTCCTGAACCAAACTCCATATCGACATAGTCATCAGCAACGATTGGAATCTCGCGTCCTGTAATTGGCAAGACCACTGTTTTTCCAATCAAATGCTGATAACGTTCGTCATCAGGATGCACAGCAACGGCTGTATCTCCGAGCATTGTTTCAGGTCTTGTCGTCGCAATTTCAATTGAACCCGTGCCATCTGAAAGTGGATATCTTAAGTGATAAAACGCGCCTTGAACATCTTTATAAATGACTTCAATATCAGAAAGTGCCGTTTTCGTCGCTGGGTCCCAGTTAATGATGTACTCTCCGCGATAGATCAGCCCTTTTTCATACAACTGGACAAACACTTGGCGTACCGCTTTATTCAGACCCTCATCTAATGTAAAACGTTCACGCGAGTAATCAAGACCAAGTCCCATTTTCGCCCACTGGCTGCGAATAAAGTCCGCATATTCTTCTTTCCACTTCCACGTTTCTTCCACAAATTTCTCCCGGCCAAGGTCATAACGGCTTACGCCTTCTTCGCGAAGCTTTGCCTCGACCTTTGCTTGTGTCGCAATACCGGCATGATCCATTCCTGGAAGCCATAGAACGTCATAGCCCTGCATCCGTTTCATACGTGTCACGATGTCTTGAAGGGTCGAATCCCATGCATGCCCAAGGTGCAGTTTTCCTGTCACGTTTGGTGGAGGAATGACGACTGTATATGGATCTTTCGTTTTGTCATTTTGTGCTTCGAAGAATTTTCCTTCAAGCCAGTACGTATAGCGGTCTTTTTCTATCGCATTTGGGTCGTACTTTGTTGGCATTTCTTGATTATTTGTTTCCATTTATGTAACCTCCACATTTTTTCGGCTGATGAAACATAAAAAAGCCTTTTCATCCTTATAAAAGGACGAAAAAGCTTTTTCGCGGTACCACCTTTTTTCATGGAACACATAGACGTGTCCCATACACTCTAAAGGATAACGGGGTTCTCCCGAATTTCTCTACTTGTTCATTCAAGAAATTAAGCTCACAGGCGACCTTCCAAACAAGTACATCCTAGGAAACCTTTCAGCACATGGTCTCCCTCTCTTTAGGGTCTTGCTCGTACTCTTCCTGATCCACGCTTACGATATATCACGTTCATCAGCACATACTCATCTTTTATTTATATTACTAAATGCCTTTTGTTTTCGTCAATCATCTTTTCCGCTTTTCTTCTTCTTTATACAAATTAGGCAAGCACCCTTTGCCTCTTTGCCCATATGATAATAACAAAATGAAGAAGGAGGGCGTTTGCTTTGAAAAAGATCAATCCTTACACACTTCCCCCCTGGCTGAGACAAATTCGGGCAGTGGCCTCCCAAGTCGTTCTCCCGATTGCGATATTTCAAGGGTTTCGTACGATCATTTTCCCCACAACATTTGACGTCCTCATCTTAGGTATTCTCATTTTTCTCGCCTGCGCCTTTCACCTTGATTGGTTTTAAACACTCGCGCTTATGTACCAGCCAATATGAACACAAAATAACCTCGTCATTCCGCTGATGACGAGGCACTTTGTTCTTCTTCAAGCCGTCTAGCCTGCTCAATCTCGTGTATCTTCATGACGGTCGGCTCTGAATTTTTCATCTGCCAATACGCTCTTAACAGCTGTTGACAGCTTTCCATCTCATCCTGCCCGCCTGCTTCATAGGTTTTAACTGTATCAAACAGACCTTGCGGATAAGCAAGGTAACTAAGGAACAGATGAAGCTCTTCCTCCCGAAGAGGATTTCCTTTTTGGTACGTATAAAACAAGGAAGTGCATTCAGGACAAGACGTGGGATAGGTTTTGAATGTCCGAAAGTAAAAGGTCAGAAGATCGTAAATGGGGGCGGCTTTTTTAGACCGCTCAAAATTGGTGAAATGTCCTGTGCCTACATCATTATACAAAAAGTGATGAATCGACAGCTGCCCATGATTTAAGACAACACGTGTTGTTTCTTTATCTTTCATTTCTTCATGCCAATCTTCTAATCGTTCAAGGGCAAATTCGCTGGCAGACATCGCCTCTGAAAAATACATCGCAGCAGTCAGTTCAAATGGCGACATATACCAAGTCTGCTCTGCCCGCTCTATGAATCGTTCATACATGTCTTTCTCTGTTTCCCATTTGGTCTTGATTTGTGTGTAGTGCGCTTCGATCTCTTGCTCTGTGATATCCATCATCACTTCAGTCCGCTGATGAAGTCTTGCAATCTCTTGAAACAAATATTCATGTTTATCGTCCTGCTCTTCTCTCTTTTCATTCGTCAGCCAAGGCATGAGATAGTATGCGTACTGACTTTCACGATGACTTGAGAAAAAAGAACCGCTCTTCGTCCGATAAATCGGCACAAAAGAGCGATAGCCCTTTGATTCTAGTTCAAGCATTTGCTCTGTAAACTGCATATGTCGACTGGCTTTTACTCGCTTTAAGGCAAACACGCCCTGCTTTGTATATACTTTGACGACAGCAGGACTGACAGGTTCAACGTATTCCGCCTCAAGCCCGTATTCGTATAGGACAGATTGGATCTCATCCACGTTCACTCACCACATTTTCTCGATCGGTCATCTCTTGTTATGCATTGCTTTTTTGATATTCAGGAATATAAAGAATCTGCCCTTCTTCAAGCTCCGCATCCACCGATAATGAATTTGTGCGAAGAAGCTGCTGCACATTCAACTGATATCGCTCACAAATACGATCGACCGTATCTTCTTGCTGAACTATACATATTTTCATGCGAGAAAAATCTTCCTCCTCCTGCTTAGCAAACAGCTTTGTTAAATAAAGAGAGTTCTCACTGCCCGACGTTTCTCTCACGTCATCTTCAAATGCCTCTTCTTCTTGAGCTGACTCATATACTTTTGGTGCTTCTCGTTCATATAACCGTCCAAGCTGGTACGTGTCGTCCCGCGCCTCTTCCTCTTCCACGTGATAAGCGGGTGATTCAAATACAGGATATGGCTGAACCGTTTCTTCCTGCTCTTCGGTTATTTCCGGATCTTTTCTCACTTCTACTTCAAAAAACGTGTCCTGCCGTTCTTCTTCATCTAAGAGCTTAGGCGGTTCAAAAAATGGTGGTTCTTGCACCTGAGCTTCAGGTAAGGAGCGATAACCAAGCGCCACTTCTTCTTGGCTCCCCGTTTCCTCCTGTTCTTCTAGTTCTTCGGTTTCTTCTTCCCTACTCACCAGCTCTATCTCAATTTCTTCTTGCTGCTCTTCTTCCTGTTCCTCTTCTTCGGCGCGCGTGTCATGCTGTAATACAGCCTGATCCTCATCAATCTCACGTTCATAGTCTTGTAGCTCTTCTTGCTCTTCATCTTCTGGCTGCAGCTGATAATCGTAGGTCACGTCGCCATATTCTTCTTCAGAACGATGAACAAATTCATACGGCTCCTCTACAGGCGCTTGAGGCGTTTCCTCGTCTAAAAGACCCTCAATCGCTAGATCAGCTTGAATGGTGAGCAAACGATTTTCTGTCAGCTGGTAATCAAACGCATCAATAAACACAAACACATCATTTAAATGACTGATTTTGTTTTTAGGAATCGTGATATCGACTGGGAATTGATGCAGAAGCTCCGCCGTCCCGTCTTCTCTGACCTTCACCTCATCAGCTTCTCTGTATGATGCATAGGAACTCAATTCACCCAATAGCTCCTCTTGATTTATGTTGTATTCTCCTGTTAGCTCGAGTGAACCTCTAATCGAAACATAATCATTCACTTCTTGAACGAGAATGTCAGGATCGAGAGAAATAGACAGCAGCTCACTGACTTCCTGTCCGCTTTTGAAATAGATGGATTCTTCTACTGAAAACTGTAATCGATTGTTTTGAGACAAGTCGGTGTCCTCCTTTCATCTAATCCTTCAAAATAAAATTAGATGTCAATACAGATGTATGTGAGCGGCGGTGAAAATATGATTGGTTTTCAGCAACACAAAAAAGCCGATATATCTCCATATCGGCTTTCGTTTATTAACGTAGTTTTTGAAATACTTTTTCCACTGTCTCAATCGTATATTCGATGTCTTCATCTGTGTGGGCTGTTGATAGGAACAGTCCTTCGAATTGAGAAGGTGGAAGGAAGATGCCGTGATCGGCCATTTCCTTATAAAATTCAGCAAATAAAGCGAGATCAGCATTTTTAGCTTTGTCATAATTGACCACTTCTTCATCTGTAAAGAAGAATCCAATCATCGAACCTGCACGGTTAAACGTTAATGGAATTCCGTGTGCTTTTGCTGCATTTGAAATGCCTTCTTCCAGCCGGTCTCCTTTTCGTCTAAACTCTTCATAAGACTCAGGTGTCAGCTGTTTTAAGGTTTCCAGACCTGCTGTCATCGCAAGTGGGTTACCAGATAACGTTCCTGCTTGATAAATTGGGCCGCTTGGCGCAATTTGTCTCATAATATCCGCTCTTCCGCCATAAGCACCGACTGGGAGACCGCCACCAATCACTTTACCAAGACACGTCAGATCAGGTGTGATGCCAAAGTAGCCTTGTGCGCAGTGATAATCCACACGGAAGCCTGTCATGACCTCATCAAAAATGAGTAAAGCTCCGTGTTGCTCCGTGATATCTCTCAGCCCTTGTAAGAAACCGTCTTGCGGAGGGACAACGCCCATATTTCCTGCAACTGGCTCGACAATGACACCTGCAATATCGTCTCCAAACTCCTGAAAAGCAACTTGAATGCTTTCTAAATCATTGTAAGGCACTGTGATCGTATTGCTTGCAGTCCCTTCAGGTACACCTGGACTATCTGGAAGCCCAAGCGTTGCGACGCCTGAACCTGCTTTAATGAGCAAAGAATCGCCATGGCCATGATAGCAGCCTTCAAATTTCACAATTTTATTTCTGCCTGTAAAGCCTCGAGCTAGACGAAGCGCACTCATGGTTGCCTCTGTACCAGAGCTGACCATACGAATGACTTCGATAGAAGGAACCCGCTCTGATACAAGCTTAGCTAATTCATTTTCAACTAATGTCGAAGCACCAAAGCTTGTCCCCTTTTCTGCAACTCGCTGAATGCTTTCAACCACACGGTCATTCGTATGCCCTAAAATAAGCGGTCCCCATGATAAGACATAATCGATGTATTCATTTCCATCAATATCATAGATCTTGGCGCCTTTGCCTCGTTCCATAAAAATCGGATCTGTGTTCACTGATTTAAATGCACGTACAGGGCTGTTGACACCACCAGGCATTAAATGCTGCGCTTCTTCAAATGCTTGCTTTGATTTTTCATAGCTACGTCCCATTTCAACGTCCTCCAGTCTATCCGTTCTTTATTCTGAGAGCCATTTTGCTGCATCTTTTGCATGATACGTAATGATAAGTTCTGCTCCTGCACGTTTCATGCTTGTCAGCATTTCAAGAACAAGCTCTTTTTCAGAAATCCACCCATTTTGAGCAGCGGCTTTGACCATTGCATATTCTCCGCTCACATTGTAAGCAACAACAGGCAGTGTAAATTCATTTTTGACATCACGCATAATATCTAAATAAGAAAGGGATGGTTTGACAATGAGGAAGTCAGCTCCCTCTTCTACGTCAGATTGCGCTTCTCTTAATGCTTCTAAACGGTTTGCAGGGTCCATTTGGTATGTTTTACGATCTCCAAACTGCGGTGTGCTATGCGCCGCATCACGAAACGGACCGTAAAATGCACTTGCATATTTCACAGCATATGACATGACAGGTACATGAATAAAGCCAGCTTCATCAAGCGCCTCACGAATGGCAACCACAAATCCATCCATCATATTTGAAGGCGCAATGATATCTGCACCTGCGCGCGCTTGACTAACAGCAGTTTTCGCTAATAGCTGAAGAGATTCATCATTTAAAATTTCACCATCTTCAACGATTCCGCAATGTCCATGATCTGTATATTGGCATAAGCAAGTGTCTGCAATGACCACAAGCTCTGGGAAATGCTTTTTGATCTCAAGCGTTGCTCTTTGCACAATGCCATGGTCGTGATATGCTTCACTGCCCACATGGTCTTTATGATCTGGAACACCAAATACAATAATTGATTTGATGCCTAGATCGACAAGCTCTTGGACTTCTTCTTTTACAAGGTCCACTGAAATGTGATAAACACCCGGCATTGAAGGGACTTCTTTTCGGACATTTTCGCCCTCTACAAAAAAGATCGGATAAATGAAATCAGATGGTCTTAAAAAGGTTTCTCTGACTAATTCTCTCATTCCTGCGCTTGTCCGCAGTCTGCGGTGTCTGTTAAATTTCATCATTGATTCAACTTCCTTTCAGATAAACGGCACATCAATTCAAGCATTCCGTCTATCGTATAAGTATCTGGGGTTTCAGAAGAAATCCCGTATTGAAGCAGTGCCTCTTTTGTCAGAGGACCGATCGTCACAAAACAGGTGTCAGAAGCAGCCAGCTTCGCTGCATCTGCCTCCATGGCATGCATAAATGAATGGACAGTCGATGAGCTCGTAAATGTAATAAAATCAAATGATTGCTTCGCCATTGCCGTTTTAAGAGCGGCAATCCCTTCCTCATCCTTAACCGTTTCATATAAAATCCATTCTTTTATTTCTATGCCAAGTGGCACAAGCGTTTTCTTCACGACATCTCGAGACAGGTGTCCTTTTGCTACAAACACACGCTCTCCCGGATGCACATGGTCAAGCAGCGCATCTGCAAGCTCTTCCGCTATGAATCGTTCTGGTACTACGTCCACCTTCAAGCCGTGCTGCTCAAGATAGGCAGAGGTTTTCTCACCTACCGCAGCTACTTTCAAATGGGATAAACTTTTATGTAAATGATGGTCCTCTATGTAGTTCAGAAAAAAAGACGCACCATTTACACTCGTGAAAACAAGCCATTGGCTATTTTCTAAGTCCTTTAAAAAGGCCTGCGCTTTTTCATTTGTGAGCGTAGGCTCAAACCGTATAAGAGAGGTTAAAACAGCATGGCCGTTCAGCTCTTCAATCTTCTGCTGAAACACACCCGCTTGACGTTCATTTCGAGTGACAAGCACCGTCTGTCCGTGAAGCGATTGGCCTATGGTCATTGGGAGGACAGATCCTTTTTCACCTTGTCGATTAAATCCTTTGCTCCCTTATCAGCCATCTGCTTCGCACATGCTGTTCCAATTGCCTCAGGGTCAGTGCCTGATACAGTTTCTCGAATAATCGTGTGTCCATCAGCAGATGCCACAAGACCCGTCAGTTCAATTTCATCACGCTCATTCATCGTTGCATAGCCAGCAATCGGCACCTGACAGCTGCCATCCATTTGTTTGAGGAAGGCTCGTTCAGCGAGAACCGTTTTCTTCGTGTATTCATTCGTAAATTGAGCGAGGAGCTGCAATAGCTCTTCATCATCTCCGCGGCACTCAATTGACAAAGCGCCTTGGCCAACTGCGGGCAGGCAAGTCTCAGGAGATAAAAATTCAGACACGACATCTTTGCTCCAGCCCATTCTGGACAGACCGGCAGCCGCTAGAATAATGGCATCATATTCTTCATTTTTGAGCTTTTCCAATCGTGTATCAATGTTTCCTCGAATCCATTTAATGTTCAGATCTGGTCTTTCTTGAAGAAGCTGGGCACTGCGCCGCAAGCTGCTTGTTCCCACAATAGCACCATTCGGCAGCTCGTGAAGACGCAGATGATCCTTCGAAATAAGAGCATCCCTTACATCTTCACGCTCAGGAATACAGCCAATGACTAACCCTTCAGGAAGAGCAGCCGGCATATCCTTCATACTGTGAACGGCCATATCGATGTCGTGATTCAGCATCGCCTGTTCAATTTCTTTGACAAACAGTCCTTTTCCGCCAACCTTTGATAAGGTTACATCTAAAATTTTATCACCCTTTGTCACAATCTCTTTTATTTCAAAAGAATAAGAAGGGTTTAGTTCAGACAGCTTTTGAATGACCCATTTTGTTTGTGTAATTGCAAGCTTACTTCTTCTAGAACCTACTTTAATTGTACGCAATTCGTCTTCCTCCCGACAATGCCCTTAAGACTCATCATTATTTATTGAAACCAATGAAAGGTTGATAAGCTACCAAGCAGAAAATAATTGATCATCAGCACAAGGAATGAACCGACATTCCACAGTGCCACGACTTTGCCCTGCATATTTCTCACCAATCTGATATATAAGTAAACACCATATAAAAACAGCATAATAAACGAACCAAGCACCTTTGCATCTGTCCAGTACAACGTATCATACGAAATATACGCCCAAATGATGCCAAGAATCAAACTAAGTAAGAGCATCGGCACGCCAATAATGTTTAATACGTATGCCATATGATCAAGCTTCGATAAATCTTCAATTCTTAGAAGCCATTTTCCCCATTTTTTCTTTTTCAGCAAACGATATTGAAAGAGATAGAGAAGAGAGAAAGCAAATGAAAGTGAAAAGGCACCGTATGATAAAATCGCCATCGTAATATGAATTACAAGCAATTCACTCGTCAGCTTCCCTGTTAGTTCTGCTGAGTGAAGATCAGATGGTGTAAAGGTGTGAATTGCCATCAAGGAAAAACCGATGACATTTGTAAAAAAGACGATAAATTCAACACGCAAGACCTTTGTGAGAACAAGTGAAAGTGTCACAAGCACCCACGTATAAAAATATAACCCCTCTGCTACATTCAACACAGGGAATCGGTCTGTTTCCATCATAATATAGAACATGTAGACTGTTTGCAGCAGCCAGACAATAGAAAGCAACCAGAAAGCTATTTTTCCAGCCTTCCGGTTGTGTTGAAGAAAATCTATGAAATAGAACAAGACACTTAGTGCATAGATCAAGGTCGTCGCTTCGCCTAGTCTCGCTACAATGGATTCCATCATCGCTTAATCACTCACTAGCAACTGTAGCAAGGCCTTGTGCCATATTTGGTTTAAACAGCTGAAATGACCCTTGCTCCACCTGCATAGGCTCCACCTTTTGCTCTTCATCTTCAACCTGTAAATCAAAGATTTCTTTGAAGAGTAAAAGTTTTTCCTCTGCATTCGGCTCTGCGGCAATTTCTTTTGCCTTTAAGATAGGATCTTTCAGCATTTGATTGATAATGCTTTTCGTATGTTTATTTAATAGCTTCATTTCACGGTGTGTGAGATTCGGAAGCTTTCGCTCAATACTCTGCATCGTATCCGCTTGAATCGTCAGCGCCTTTTCTCTAAGTGCAGAAATGACAGGAACCACACCAAGCGTATTCAGCCATTGCTTAAATTCCACAATTTCTGCTTCAATGAGGAGCTCAACCTGCTCAGCCACCGCACGGCGTTCTTTTAAGTTAGCTGCCACGATGCCCTCAAGGTCATCAATGTCATACAAAAAAGCACCTTCTACTTCAGAAATGGCTGGATCTAAATCACGAGGCACAGCAATATCCACCATAAATAGTGGTCTGCCTTTCCGCTTTTTATTCGCACCTTCGACCATTTCTTTTGTAATGACAAATTGTTTCGCACCAGTGGAGCTTATTAAAATGTCCGCTTCAGATAATGTTTTTTCCAATTGGTTTAAGCTTTTAGGCTCTCCTGAAAAACGGCCTGCCAATTCTTTTGCTTTCTCATATGTTCGATTGATAACCGTTACTTGACCAATCCCTTGACCTTGAAGGTTTTGAGCCGCTAGTTCGCCCATTTTACCCGCACCAAGAATCAGGACATGTTTATCAGAAAGACGTCCAAAGATTTTTTTCGCAAGCTCGACAGCTGCATAGCTGACAGACACGGCATTAGACGCAATGTCTGTTTCCGCATGAGAGCGTTTTGCAACGGTGACCGCCTGTTTGAATAAATAATTGAAAACGGTACCAATGGTCTTCTCCTCTTGAGCTACTTTAAAGCTAGAGCGCACTTGACCAAGTATTTGTGTTTCGCCAATCACCATGGAATCAAGTCCACAGGCCACACGGAATAAATGCTCGACCGCTCCATCATTTTCATAGAACTTCAAATATGGCGAGACATCTTCCTTTTCTAAACCAAACCAATCAGCTAAAAATCTTTTTATATAAAACCGTCCAGTATGAAGCTGATCTACCACTGCGTAGATCTCTGTTCGATTACATGTTGAGATGACGATATTCTCTAGAATGCTTTTTTCTTCTTTAAGCTTGGACATCGCTGTTCCGAGCTCGCTCGGTTCAAAGCTCAGCTGTTCCCGTATCTCAACAGGGGCTGTTTTATAATCTAAACCCACAACAAGAATATGCATAACTTCAGCTTGCACCCCCAACGCCCTGTCTAATTTATAATAATTACAATATAGAATTTATTATTTATAATGATTATAACATATATTCATTTTTAACTGGATGAAAATTGTGAACAGATTTCAAAAATGTTGTGATATAGTAGAAAAATGTTCGACACCGATTATGCCATATCATCACTTCAAGCAATTTACCAGATTTGGCGCGTGCGGACAAATGATCTGCTTAAAAGAAGGTGACATCTTTGAAGAAGAAATCCATTTTGCTGCCGCTCACTTTGCTGGCTGTAGCGCTATATGCCATTCTCTCAGGAGGTCAATTTGACATTTGGAAGGATCAAGAGAAATGGTATACACTCGTACTGCTTTTTGGCCTTGCTTTCTTATATCAAGGAAAGAAGGAGCAAGAAAGCGCTCATGTGTTTATCGGTATGCTGATGACGGGCCTTTCGCTACACTTTATTCTTCAGCCAAAATTGGACTACTGGCCAGACACATTTACGATGATCGTATTCATCGTTGGACTTGCTCTTTTTGTGAAATCATCTCAGAAAAAAGAATATCGTATTGAAAGTGTTGTTCTCATTGCACTCGGTCTGTTCCTTTATTTCTTTCAGCAAATTACAAAGCAGCTAAGTTCCCTTTCGATCCCTACTTCCGGTTTTGAATTGTACTGGCCTTATGTACTGATTGCTGTCAGTCTCCTCTTATTATTTTTAAAAAGGAAATAACTTATACAATAAAAAGGCATCTGCTCATGACAGATGCCTTTTTTTAGTTATTAATCTTCGCAAGAATGGCATTCCAGGCTTCGTCTTTTCCCTTTTTTGTTTCAGAAGAGAATAGGACTAGTTCATCAGATGGGGCAATATCAAGCGTCTGTTTGACGACTTTCGCATGTTTTTCCCATTTGCCTTTTGGAATTTTGTCCGCCTTTGTTGCGATGACGATCACAGGAACTCCGTAATATTTCAGGAATTCATACATGTTCACATCATCTACTGATGGCTTATGACGCAGGTCCACAATTTGGACGACTGCTTTTAATTCTTCACGCATTGTAATATACGTTTCGATCATTCTACCCCAGGCTTCACGCTCTGTTTTTGACACTTTAGCAAAGCCGTAGCCTGGAACGTCCACAAAATGGAGCATATCATTGATGATGTAGAAATTAAGCGTTTGAGTCTTACCTGGTTTAGAAGACGTACGCGCTAAATTTTTACGATTAATCAATGAGTTGATGAACGAGGACTTCCCAACATTTGATCGTCCAGCAAGAGCGATTTCAGGCAGTCCCCCGCTTGGGTACTGCTCTGGTTTTACCGCACTAATGACGATATCTGATTTTGTTACTTTCATCTTCCCTCTCCTACCAACGCTTTCTCAAGCACCTCATCTAAATGCGAGACCGGAATAAAGGTTAGTCCTTCTCTCACACTTTCAGGAATATCATCAATATCCTTCTCATTGTCCTTTGGAAGAATAATGGTTTTCAGTCCTGCACGATGTGCGCCTAATGCTTTTTCTTTTAGTCCGCCAATTGGAAGCACTCTTCCTCTTAACGTAATCTCTCCTGTCATACCAACCTCTTTTGACACAGGTCGTCCTGTGAGGGCTGATACAAGAGCCGTCGCAATGGTGATACCAGCTGATGGCCCGTCCTTAGGAACCGCACCCTCTGGAACATGGATATGAATATCATGCTTTTCATTAAAATTAGGATCAATGTTCAGTTCATCTGCCTTCGAACGAATATAACTGAATGCCGCCTGTGCAGATTCTCTCATGACATCACCAAGCTTACCTGTTAACAACAGCTTGCCTTTACCCGGAGAAAGTGATACCTCAATTGACAAGGTATCTCCGCCAACAGTGGTATACGCAAGTCCTGTGACAACACCCACTTGGTCTGTCGTTTCAGCCTGACCATAACGGTAAAGTCTTTTTCCAAGAAATTCAGATAAGTTCTTTTCCGTCACCGTGATACGTTTGCGGTCTTCAGCCACAATTGCTCTTGCTGCTTTACGGCATATCGCCGCAAGCTGACGCTCTAATCCACGAACACCCGCTTCTCTTGTGTAATAGCGAATCGTATCATAAATCGCTGCTTCACGAAGCTGCAAGTTCCCTTTCTTTAATCCGTGCTCCTTTAGCTGCTTCGGCAGAAGATGATCTTTCACAATTTCTGCTTTTTCAACCTCTGTATACCCTGCAATCGTGATAATCTCCATTCTATCACGAAGTGGACCTGGAATGGTTGCTAAATTGTTGGCAGTAGCAATAAATAACACTTGAGACAAATCAAATGTTTCTTCAATATAGTGATCGCTAAAGTTATGATTTTGCTCTGGGTCTAAGACTTCGAGCATCGCAGAAGATGGATCACCTCTAAAATCAGAGGACATCTTATCGATTTCATCTAAAAGGAAGACTGGATTCATCGTTCCTGCCTTGCTCATTCCGCGAATAATACGGCCTGGCATCGCACCTACATACGTTCTTCTATGTCCACGAATCTCAGACTCATCGCGCACACCGCCAAGGGAAACACGAATAAACTTTCGGTCAAGTGATTTGGCAATCGATTTAGCAAGTGACGTTTTCCCTACTCCAGGAGGTCCTGCTAAACAAAGAATCGGTCCTTTTAGTGAATTGGTCAGCTTCTGTACAGCAAGATATTCAAGCACCCGTTCTTTGACCTTTTCCAGCCCGTGATGCTCATCATCTAAAATTTCACTTGCAAGCTTTAAATCGAGACGATCTTCTGTATAGATGCCCCACGGGAGGCCGATCAGCCAATCAATATAATTTCGAATCACAGAGCTCTCAGCAGAGCTTGAAGGAATTTTTTCATAACGATTCAATTCTTTGAGCGCCGTTTCACGAACAGAATCTGGCATGCTCGACTCTTCAATTTTAGACATTAAAGAACTGACTTCCCCAGTTTTCCCTTCTTTGTCTCCAAGCTCTTTTTGAATAGCTTTCATTTGTTCACGTAAATAATATTCTTTTTGCGTCCGTTCCATTGAACGTTTCACGCGCTGCCCGATTTTCTTTTCAATCTCGAGTACTTCTTTTTCATTGTGAATTAAGCTGATGACCCGGTTCAGCCGTTTTTTGACATCCACTGTTTCCAGCACTTCTTGTTTGTCCTTTAATTTGAGCGGCAGGTGGGAAGCAACGATATCTGCCATTCTCCCAGGTTCTTCAATATCCGTCACTGTTGCATATGTTTCAGCTGAGATTTTCTTAGAAATTTTTATGTATTGATCAAAGTGATCTAACAATGTACGCATGAGTGCTTCTGCTTCTGCGTCCTTTAATTCTTCTTCTGCCAATTCTTTAATGTCGACAGACGTATAGTCCTCAAGCTCCACATACGATTCGATCTGCGCTCGATTTAAGCCTTCAACGAGTACACGAATCGTTCCATTTGGCAGCTTCAGCATTTGTTTAATTTTTGTGTAGGTGCCGACTTTGAAAATTTCCTCTTCACCTGGTTCATCTATTGAAATTTCCCGCTGTGTTGCTAGAAAAATCATATGATCGTTCATCATCGCCTGTTCTAATGCTTGAACAGACTTTTCGCGTCCAACGTCCAAATGCAAGACCATTGTTGGATAAACAAGCAAACCTCGCAATGGAAGGAGCGGAACATTCTTTTTGATTTCATCTGCCATGTTGATTGACACCTCCGTCACTAGTATGAATCATTATAATATACCTGTTTCAGTCTTGTACAATGTAAAAGACTTGAGAAATGTTGATCTTACCGTAGTATACCCTTTCTTTTTATCTTGAAAAAGAAAAAAAGATCTATTTCACTAAAAAATCCCCATATATGATGGGGATTAAACAGATTTTCTTTTCATTTCGTCTTCTAGTCCATCTTTCTTCTCGTCTGGCGGGTTGACCAGACACTGATCCAGCACCTCTTGGAAGTGCTTCACAGGCACAATAGTGACCCCTTCAATCTCTTTTAAGATTGACTGCTGGTTGTCATAAGGAATAATGACAGTTGTGGCACCAGCCTGCTTCGCTGCCTTAATCTTCGGTATCACACCACCGATCGGCTTCACCTGACCTTGCAATCCGATTTCACCCGTCATGGCTGTCAGATGATCAATCGGAATTTGATGTATGGCTGAGAAGATTGCGGTCGCCATGGCAATTCCAGCAGACGGTCCATCAATTGGGGCACCGCCTGGAAAATTAATATGGATGTCATATTCATTTGTCCGAATGCCTAAATTTCGAAGCACCGTTAATACATTTTCAACTGACCCTTTGGCCATACTTTTTCGTCTAATGGATTTCGATTGATTGCCAATGCTTTCTTCTTCTGCAATCCCTGTAATATTGATACTGCCTTTTTCAAGCGCCTTACAGATATTCACTTCAATCTCAAGCAGGGCACCGCTGTTTGGTCCATACACAGCCAGTCCATTGACTACTCCGACTTTTGGCTTTTCCGGTACTTTTTGTTCATATCTTGGTGTCAGCTGGCTTGAATGAATGACCCATTCGACATCTTCAATCGTAATGTCTTTCCGGTTTTCTGTGACCGCCATACCCGCGGCAATCTGCACCATGTTGACCGCTTCACGTCCATTTTTCACATAGGAGGTTAACAGGTTGAGCCCTTCGTCACTTAATTCCTTTTGAATTTTTTGGACAGCCTTAGCAGCGACGATTTTCAGTTCATGCTGGTCAAGGTCTTTAAAGAAAATTTCCAGACATCTTGACCGAATCGCTGGTGGAATTTCGTCAGGTGTTCTTGTCGTGGCACCAATCAATCGAAAATCGGCCGGAAGTCCATTTTGGAAAATATCATGAATGTGATTCGGGATTTGGGTATTTTCTTCACTGTAGTAGGCACTGTCTAAAAAGACTTTCCGATCTTCCAGCACTTTGAGCATTTTGTTCATTTGGATCGGATGCAGCTCGCCAATTTCATCGATAAATAAAACACCGCCATGAGCATGTGTGACGGCTCCTTGTTTTGGCTGCGGAATGCCTGCCTGCCCCATTGCTCCAGCCCCTTGGTAAATGGGGTCATGCACAGAACCAATAAGCGGATCTGCAATGCCTCGTTCATCGAATCTCGCGGTTGTGGCATCGAGCTCTACAAAGACCGCATCTTTTTTAAACGGAGAATCAGCGTGACGCTTCGCTTCTTCCATCACAAGACGGGCAGCGGCTGTTTTACCGACTCCCGGTGGTCCGTAGACGATGACATGCTGTGGGTTCGGCCCGCATAGTGCCGCTTTTAGTGCACGAATGCCGTCTTCCTGCCCCACAATATCTTGAAACCCCTTTGGCCGGACTCTCTCTGATAAAGGTTCACTCAGCTTGATTGACCGCATCTTTCTGAGTGCTTCCATTTCTTTCTTTGACTCCTTGTCTATCGTCACCTTTTGTGTGCGCTGATTTCGCAGTAAGTTCCAAAAGTACAGCCCGATGACGATACCAAAAAACAGTTGTATGAATAATACGATTCCTGTCCAGCTCAATCCGTGCTCCCTCCTTCATCTATCGTATGTATTGGTTTCTGTCTGCTAGTATTTCCTAGAGCTGGACGGAATAAACACAACTTCCCACGATAAATAAAAAACTCCTGAATCAAAAAGATTCAGGAGCGAGACCACTCTTATGCAGATGTTTTCGTATCTTTATTGACGACTGTGCCGTCCTTTAACACAAGACGCGGCGACTCGCCATCAGCAACCGTTGCACCAGTGATGACACATTTTTCAATATCGTCACGTGATGGAAGATCAAACATCACATCAAGCATGATGCCTTCAATAATTGAACGTAGACCACGAGCTCCTGTTTTACGCTCAATTGCTTTTTTCGCAATTTCGCTAAGAGCATCTTCTTCAAATTCCAGCTCTACATCATCAAGCTCAAGCATTTTTGTATACTGCTTAACGAGTGCATTTTTAGGCTTTGTCAAGATCTCTACAAGCGCTTCTTCATCTAATGGCTCTAGGCTTGCAATAACCGGCAAGCGGCCGATGAATTCTGGGATTAAACCGAAGCGAAGCAAGTCTTCTGGGAGTACTTTTGATAAAAGAACTTCTTTTTCAAGATCTTCGATTTTATTTTCTGCACCGAATCCAATGACTTTTTGACCTAGGCGGCGTTTGATGATCTGCTCAATGCCGTCAAAGGCTCCACCACAAATAAAGAGGATATTTGTCGTATCGATTTGAATGAATTCTTGATGAGGATGCTTACGTCCACCTTGAGGCGGTACACTAGCGACAGTTCCTTCAAGAATTTTCAATAGTGCTTGCTGAACACCTTCCCCAGATACATCACGAGTGATAGAAGGGTTTTCTGATTTTCTTGCTACTTTATCGATTTCATCGATGTAGATAATGCCTTTTTCCGCTTTTTCTACATCATAATCAGCTGCTTGGATCAGCTTTAGTAAAATATTCTCTACGTCTTCACCAACATAACCTGCTTCAGTTAGTGATGTTGCATCTGCAATCGCAAATGGCACATTTAAAATACGAGCAAGCGTTTGAGCAAGTAATGTTTTACCGCTTCCTGTTGGCCCAATCATAGAGATATTACTTTTCGAAAGCTCAACGTCATCAATCTTGCTGTTGGAATTGATCCGTTTGTAGTGATTATAAACCGCTACAGCTAAGGATTTCTTCGCATTTTCTTGACCGATGACATATTCATCAAGAATCTCCCGAATTTCATGAGGCTTCGGAACATCCTTGAATTCAACTTCTTCCTCAGTGCCGAGCTCTTCTTCAACTATTTCCGTGCAAAGCTCGATACATTCATCACATATATATACGCCAGGTCCTGCGACCAGTTTACGCACTTGATCTTGCGTTTTTCCGCAAAACGAGCATTTTAATTGACCTTTTTCCTCGTTGAATTTAAACATTCTTTCACCCCTTATTCTTCTTCACTTGCCTGTAGCTAACAGTCAGCTACCTTTCTGGGTCCAGTATGTATGCATTTTACCATACTTTCCTAAAAGACGGTAATGATGTGTTTCTAACACTGCACATTGAGATATGTATAACAGAAAGATGTGACTTACACTATCGTTTCCAAAAGAAGCGATGATAAGTCAAAAATTGTACAAAACAAGGCACGAGTCACTCGCGCCCTGTTTTATTATTATGCACCATATTAACGGTTTTCTACAAGAAAATCAATTGCTTTACGAACTTTTAGATCTTCTTTCATTGCGTCAGTAGATCCAATCGCTTGTTTAATATTTTCAATTGGCATGTTGTATGCTTCAGCCATTTTTGAAAGCTCTTCTTCTACTTCTTCATCAGACACTTGTAAGTTTTCTGCAGCAGCAATTGCTTCAAGTGTTAGGTTAGATTTCACGCGTTTAGCAGCATCTTCTTTCATTTGCTCTTTCAGCGCATTTTCATCTTGTCCTGAGAATTGGAAGTAAAGCTCAAGGTTCATTCCTTGCATTTGAAGGCGTTGTTCAAATTCTTTCATCATACGGTCTAGCTCTGTGTCAACCATCGCTTGTGGGATGTCAACTTCCGCATTTTCAGAAGCTTTCTCAACTAGCTCTTCACGAAGTTTACCTTCTGCTTCGTTTTCTTTCGCTTCTTCAAGACGTTTCTTTGTTTTTTCAGTTAGTTCAGCAAGAGTTTCTACTTCTTCATCAACATCTTTCGCGAACTCATCGTCAAGAGCTGGAAGTTCTTTTGCTTTGATTTCGTGAATTTTCACTTTGAATACAGCTGGTTTACCTGCAAGGTCTTCAGCGTGGTATTCTTCTGGGAAAGTGACTTCTACGTCTTTTTCAGCGCCTGCTTCAAGACCAACTAACTGCTCTTCGAAACCAGGGATGAATGAACCAGAACCTACTTCAAGAGAGTAGTTCTCAGCTTTTCCGCCTTCGAATGCTTCTCCATCAACGAATCCTTCGAAATCAAGAACAACTGTATCGCCTTCTTCAATTGCGCCTTCTTCTTTGACAACAAGCTCAGCTTGACGGTTTTGCATGCCTTTTAACTCTTCTTGTACATCTTCATCAGTGACAGTAGCGTCATCTTTTTCTACGTTAAGACCTTTGTAGTCACCAAGTTTCACTTCAGGCTTCACTGTTACTTTTGCAGTGAAGATTAAGCTTTCGCCTTTTTCGATTTTCTCAACATCGATTTCAGGGCGATCAACTGGCTCAATACCAGCTTCGTCGATTGCTTTTGGATACTCAACTGGAAGAAGAATATCTAATGCATCTTGATAAAGAGATTCTACACCAAAACGCTGTTCGAAAAGACCACGTGGTACTTTCCCTTTACGGAATCCAGGGATCGATACTTGCTTAACAACTTTCTTAAACGCATCATCAAGTGCTTTGTTAAATGTTTCAGCATCAACTTCTACAGTTAAGACGCCTTCGTTACCTTCTTGTTTTTCCCATTTTACTGACATGTGTGTTTCCCTCCAAAAATCTATTCAGATTGTGCGTTGTTACATTCTAAAGCATCATAAAGACTTCGTCCAATTAAAAACCACGCACGCCGCTAAAGAAGCGGTATTATGTATACAACATTTGACTTGATTATACATATCGTCTTTCAACCATTGGAATCGACAACTGCACGATATATGCACAAATACAACCATTATATTATAACATAACAAGTCCGTCTTTCAACTAAATCGACAAATTACAAATAAGAAATTTCTTCAATATCTTTCAGCATTGTGCAAGCTTCTCTCAGCTCTCGTTCATCAAATTCATACAATAGATGCAATTCTTCGAGGTCAATCTCGATCCCATGCATTTCATAGCCGACTTTATGAAGTGCTGCTGCCCAGAGATTCGGATCTGTGTATTTAGGAAGAAATGGATATAGGACAAATAAGTGCCGGCGCCATAACTCTTCCACGCCTTGGTAAAGGGTTGGGTTCTCATTGCCGAGTGTGTCATCGAGCTTACGAAGGACTTGCTGAAGCAGCGGCATCTGCTCTGGCTTTACAGCCTCAGAAGGAATAAGGGTTAACGAATCACCGAACTTCGTCACATGAACCGGCTTTGCCACATCATGATCTGACAGAAGCTGCAGGATCAATGATTTCACCAAAGGGTTTCCATCAGGCTTTTGTAGGATCGTATTTAATAGACCCATGTGCGGCGTGATGTTTCGGTCTTTCAGCGAATGGATGAACTGCACCTGCTCCTCTGGCCGCTCGAGCATATCATCTATATTGATTTCACCGCCGTCCTCTTCATCTTCATCTTCATCTTCATCTAAAATCTGTTCAGGCGATTCGATCATTTTTCTACTAAATTCGAGCAGCTTGTAAAAATGCTCTGCGCTTTCTGCTGGAAGATGGTTTTCCTCAAGTACCGCCTCAATTGTCTGCTTCACTTCTTCATATTCTTTCAGCTGAATCAAGATTGTCATATACACTTGAAGCACGGTGAAGTAATGACCATATCCCTCATGCAGCATCTTTTCACACACACGCTTTGCATCCTGCAGCTCGCCCAGCTCCAGAAAACAAATCGCCATACCGAGATGAATATCGGATTCTTCATCGTCATCATAAGATTTTGCTTCTGAAAACAAGTGAAGCGCCTCTTGATACTGTTTATCTTTTAATGCTGCCATTCCTTTTTCAATCAGTCTTTCTTTCAGACCAGGAAACAAAATGACATTATCTTTCTTCTTGTCATGTTTCATGCTTACGTTCCTTTCGGGCGCATATTTTTTATCAGTTTACCAACGAAGGTTAGTAAACACAAGTAACGAGAGGTTTTCATGCAAAAAAGAAGCCGTCACACCTCGGGCGGACGGCTTCTTGTTGTTTACGCACGCAGCCAGCTGCTGCGCTTATCTTCAAATGCTTGAATGTCATCTTCTAGTAGTAAAGTTAATGAGATCTCATCATAGCCATTCAGGAGCATTTCTCTCCAGTGAGGATCCACATCAAAAGGAGTGATATTCCCTTCGTGATCTTCTATTTGCTGTTTTTCAAGATCAACCGTCATCTCATACCCTTTGTTCTCATATGACGCAGCGAATGTTTTCCACACATCATAATCAAGACGAATCGGAAGCATCCCATTTTTAAAGCAGTTTTGGTGAAAAATATCTGCGAATGATGGTGCGATGACAATTTTGAAACCATAATCATCAAGTGCCCAAGGGGCATGTTCCCTTGATGATCCGCAGCCAAAGTTTTCTCCTGCGATCAAAATGGATGCTCCTTCATAAATCGGCTGATTCAGTTCGAAATCAGGATTAGGGCTGCCATCGGCTAAGTACCGCCAGTCGAAAAAGGCAAACCGGCCATATCCTGTTCGTTCAATTCTTTTCAAAAATTGCTTCGGAATAATTTGATCTGTATCTACGTTGATACGGTTAAGCACAGCGGCTTTTCCTTTGTGTGTGACTAAAGGCTCCATCTATGACAACTCCTTACACGACTGTTTTC
Organism: Bacillus sp. SIMBA_005; assembly: GCF_046535585.1. Classification (NCBI taxonomy): domain Bacteria; kingdom Bacillati; phylum Bacillota; class Bacilli; order Caryophanales; family Bacillaceae; genus Bacillus; species Bacillus sp. SIMBA_005. Next base: position 397,067 of record NZ_JAWRWI010000004.1, read on the forward strand.
TCTTGATTAAACTTCCTGACATCGACAAATCGGCCATGTATTGCAGCCATTGCAGCCATTGCCGGGCTGACAAGATGCGTTCTCGCACCTTTTCCTTGACGCCCCTCAAAGTTACGGTTTGATGTAGATGCGCAGCGTTCTCCTTCTGGTACCACATCGTTATTCATGCTGAGACACATACTGCAGCCAGATTCTCTCCATTCAAATCCTGCTTCAAGGAAGATTTCATGAAGACCTTCTTCTTCTGCCTGCAATTTGACGCTTTGAGAGCCAGGCACGACAATCGCTCTGACATGATCGGCTACCTTTTGTCCTTCTATCATAGAAGCTGCTTGGCGTAAATCAGTCATTCTTGAGTTCGTGCATGAGCCAATAAACACATGCTCAATCGTAATATCTTCAATACGCTGATGAGGATGAACACCCATGTATTCGTACGCACGAATCGCTTCTTTTTGATCATCTTCTTGCGCAAAATCTTCAGGTCCTGGGATGGATGCATCTACAGGCAGCACCATTCCTGGGTTAATTCCCCATGTGACCATTGGTGAAATCTCATTCCCATCTAAAACAATCGTTTTATCATAGGTTGCACCCGGATCTGTTTTAAGTTCTTCCCATTCTTTAATCGCTGCTTCGAAGTCTTCTCCCTGCGGTGCATATTTGCGTCCGCGGCAATATTCAAAGGTGACTTCATCAGGTGCAATCAATCCTGCTCTTGCGCCTGCTTCAATTGACATATTACAAACGGTCATACGTTCATCCATCGTCATGTTTCTGAATACTTCCCCAGTGTATTCAATGACATAACCTGATCCAAACTTCACGCCATGCGCACCAATGACTGCTAAAATGACATCTTTGGCCGTTACCCCTTTTTGCAGCTTTCCGTCTACTCTAATTTCTAATGTTTTCGGACGCTGCTGCCAAAGTGTTTGTGTGGAAAGTACGTGTTCGACCTCACTTGTACCGATTCCAAAAGCAAGTGCGCCAAATGCGCCATGAGTGGATGTATGACTATCTCCGCAAACGATTGTTTTTCCCGGAAGTGTCAAACCAAGCTCTGGTCCAACGACATGGACAATTCCTTGGTCTACACTGTGTAGGTCAGCTAGACGCACACCAAATTCAGCACAGTTACGCTCTAGAGCACTCACTTGTTTTTTAGCAATCTCATCTTTGATCACAAATCGATTCACAGTCGGGATGTTGTGATCCATCGTCGCAAACGTATTTTGAGGTCTTCTCACCTTGCGCCCTTTTTGTCTTAATCCTTCAAACGCTTGAGGCGATGTCACTTCATGCACCAAGTGCAGATCAATATATAAAAGGTCTGGTTTCCCCTCGCCGCTTTTGACAACGTGCTGATCCCATATTTTTTCGATGATTGTTCGAGGCATAACCCTTTTCCTCCCTCTACCTAATTCCACAAGATTCTATTTATACAATTGTTTTCACGCGCTGCTTAAGTGCGTCTACAACTGCGTGAGTGATGTCTTCAGTTGTTTGATACGTTCCCTCTTTTGCCGATAAATCCTTTGTTCTTTTGCCTGAGGCAAGAACAGTTTCTACAGCTTCTTCTATGGCAGCCGCTTCTTCTTCTAACGCAAAGGAAGTTCTAAGCAAGCTTGCTGCCGATAAAATAGTTGCCAGAGGGTTTGCGACGTTTTGCCCCGCAATATCGGGTGCTGATCCATGAATCGGCTCATATAAATGAAGGCCGGTGCTTGATAGACTAGCAGATGGCAGCATACCGAGTGATCCAGTAATCATTGAAGCCTCATCACTTAAAATGTCACCAAACATATTCTCTGTCACAATGACATCAAATTGTGCAGGCTTATAAATCAGCTGCATGGCGGCATTATCAACGAGCATATGCTCAAATTCAACGTCTGAATATTGAGAAGCCACTTCTTCTACCGCATCCCGCCATAGTTTACTAGAAGCCAGAACGTTCGCTTTATCCACAGACGTTACTTTTTTCCGTCTCGTTAACGCCATGTCGAATGCTTCTTTTAGTACACGGACAATCTCTTCCTTTGTATAAAGAAGCGTATCAACCGCAGCTTCTTTTCCTTCTTCATCTGTATAGCGCTCACTTGGTTCACCAAAATAGAGACCGCCTGTTAATTCACGAACGATGACAAAATCGACTCCGTTAATGTGATCCTGTTTTAACGGTGACGCCTCGCTTAAGCTTTCGAACACTTTGACAGGACGAATGTTAGCAAATAAGTCCAATTGTTTACGAATGGCGAGTAAGCCTTTTTCCGGACGAAGCTCTGGTGGGTTTTGATCCCATTTGGGTCCGCCGACTGCTCCTAATAAAATCGCATCAGCGCTCTTGCATACATCAACCGTTTCTTTTGGGAGCGGATTGTTTTTTTCATCTATTGCGATACCGCCAATGAGCGCCGTTTCGAATTCGAATTCGTGCCTAAATTGAGCCGCTGTCTCTTTGAGGACAGCGACAGCTGATGTCACAACTTCCGGTCCGATTCCATCGCCGGGCAAAAGTGCAATTTTCTTTTTCATGAGGACCTACCTCCTTTCCTATGAGATCGCGTGATGTTTCTCAATTTCAATGAGATTTGATTTAAAGATTAAATGCCTGTTTACTGCATTGACGTAGGCTTTCGCCGATGCTTCCAGGACATCTTGCGCTACACCGCGTCCTGCTGTTTCTTTTCCTTCTATTGAAACAGTGACATATACTTCGGCTAGTGCATCTCTGCCTTTTCCATTTGATTGAATACGGTAGTCTAGCAAATGAATTCTTTCCTCCATACAGCGCTCCAGCGTGTTGTACACAGCTTCTACACTGCCTGCGCCTGTAGCTGCTTCTTGAATGACTTCTTGCGTTTCTTGGTTTTTCAGAGAAACTGTTGCTGTTGGCATTTGTTCTGTTCCATAATGCACTTGAAGACTTTCAAATTCGTAGCCAATTTTTCGGTCTGCTACTTTTTCTTCTAATATAATAGAGATCAAATCATCATCTGTGATTTCTTTTTTCTTCTCCGTCAAGTTCTTGAAAGTCTCAAAGAACTTATTGATTTCTTCTTCTGTTAGTTTAAAGCCTAGTGTTTTCATGCGGTCTTTAAACGCATGTCTTCCGGAGTGTTTCCCGAGGACAAGCACATCTGTTGTCACGCCGACAAGCTCTGGAGAAATAATTTCATAGGTTGTTTTTTCTTTGAGGAAACCATCTTGGTGAATTCCTGATTCATGTGCAAAAGCGTTGTTTCCAACGACTGCTTTATTACGCGGCACAATCATGCCTGAGTATTTGCTCACTACATCACTTGTACGCTTAATTTCATTCAATTGAATCGTTGATTCGACCTGATAGAAGTCTTTTCGAATGTGAAGAGCGACTGCAATTTCTTCTAAAGCAGCATTTCCAGCGCGCTCGCCAATTCCGTTGACAGCCGTTTCAATTTGATCTGCTCCATTTTCAATGGCTGCAAGTGAGTTTGCTACAGCCATCCCTAGATCATCGTGACAGTGAGCGGACAAGTTAACACGGTCGATATTTGGAACGTGTTCCTTCATATATTTAAAGATATTACCGTATTCTTTTGGCGCTAGGTACCCAACTGTATCTGGCAAGTTAATGACACTCGCCCCAGCGTCAATGACCTTTTCTACAATTTCTGCCAAGAAAGCAAGATCTGTACGGCACGCATCTTCTGCTGACCATTGAACAACTGGAAAACGTTCTTTCGCATATTTCACCATGGAGACAGCTTGTTCTACGACTTCTTCACGTGTTTTCTTTAGTTTATGCTTCAGGTGAATGTCAGAAGTGGCAATAAAGACATGAAGCCTTGGCTCCACTCCATCTTTTAATGCTTCCCATGCAGCATCAATGTCACCCTTCACACATCGTGCAAGACCAGCAACAGAACAGTTTTTAATCGTTCTTGCTATTTCTTGTACGCCTAAGAAATCCCCTCGGGATGAAGCGGGAAAACCCGCTTCAATGATATTAACCCCAAGGCGCTCAAGCTGCTTTGCAATGATTAGCTTTTCTTGTGCATTTAAGTTCACTCCGGGTGATTGCTCTCCATCTCGAAGTGTTGTGTCAAAAAAATTAATTTTCCGCACCGACGCTCACCGCTTCCTTTTTCTTTCCTTGTTTGACGAAAGGCATCATTTCACGAAGCTTTCTTCCAACAACTTCAATTTGATGCTCATTTTCATTAGCATTGATCGCATTGAAACGTGGACGATTCACTTGGTTTTCAACAATCCATTCTTTTGCAAATGTTCCGTTTTGGATATCAGTCAAGACTGCTTTCATCGATTCTTTTACGTTTGCATCCACAACGCGTGGTCCTGATACGAAGTCACCCCATTGTGCTGTATCAGAGATTGAATATCTCATGCCTTCTAATCCTTCTTCGTACATAAGGTCAACGATCAGTTTTAGTTCATGCAGACACTCGAAGTATGCTAGCTCTGGCTGATAACCAGCTTCTGTTAATGTTTCAAATCCTGCTTTTACTAGTGAAGTAAGACCTCCGCAAAGGACTGCCTGCTCACCGAATAGATCCGTTTCCGTTTCTTCTTTAAATGTTGTCTCAAGAACGCCCGCTCTTGCTCCGCCGATTGCTTTTGCATAAGCAAGCGCTTTGTCTTTCGCTTGACCAGATACATCTTGATAGATAGCAAATAGTGCAGGTACACCAGCGCCTTGCTCATATGTTCTTCTCACAAGATGTCCTGGACCTTTTGGCGCTACAAGATACACATCTACGTCACTTGGAGGAACAATTTGATGGAAGTGAACGTTGAATCCGTGTGCGAAAACAAGTGAGTTGCCAGCTTCTAATTGATCTTTGATTTCTTCGTCATATACTTTCTTTTGCTGCTCATCTGGTAGTAATACCATCACGACATCTGCTTGTGCTGCCGCTTCTTTTACTGGGAATACTTGATGGCCGTCTTCTTGTGCTTTCGTGTAAGATCCGCCTTTTCTCACGCCGACGATGACATCTACACCGCTCTCTTTTAAGTTCAATGCATGTGCATGACCTTGTGATCCATATCCAATGATGGCAACCTTTTGACCATTTAATACGTTTTCTTGAATATCACCGTTATAATATACTTTTACCATTTGACTCTCTCCTTTTGTTTAGACAATTGAAATTGTTTTATTTTGTTGCGGCTTTTGCTGATTATCTCTCGCAAAGGCCGTGGTGCCAGTTCTGGCGACTTCTTTAATGCCGTATGGCTTAAGTAATTCAATGAGTGCTTCAATTTTTGAAGACTCACCTGTCACCTGAATGACGACACTCTCTCTGCTCACATCTACAATAGAAGCTCTAAACGGTTCAATGACCCCTGTGATCTCCATTCTAGATGCTGGTGCAGAAACGACTTTTATCAAAGCCAGCTCTCGCTGGACGATTGATTGGTTTGTAATGTCAGTTACTTTGAGAACATCGATTTGTTTGTTCAGCTGTTTTGTCAGCTGTTCGATGTCTTTCTCTTGGTCTACATGGACGACGAACGTGATGCGTGATACATCTTGAATCTCAGAATGGCCGACCGTAATGCTTTCAATGTTGTAGTGTCGTTTAGTAAAAAGGCCAGTGATTCGGTTCAGTACGCCTGATCGATTTAATACAGTCAACACAATAATTCTTTTCAAGGTTTCACCCCCACCATCTCATGAAGTCCTTTCCCTGGTGCTACCATCGGGAATACTTTTTCATCTCTCGCTACATTGACATCGATAAAAACAGGCTCTCTAGAGGTTAGCGCTTCTTCAAGCTTTTCTTTCGCCTCTTCGTCTGATGAGATTCTGATTCCTTTAATGCCATAAGCTTCAGATAATTTAACGAAGTCCGGCTGCTCTGAAAATTTAGAATATGAGTAGCGTTCTTCGTAGAAAATTTCTTGCCATTGTCTTACCATTCCAAGGCTGTGATTGTTTAGAACAATCACTTTCACTGGAAGGTTCAGCTCACGGATAACGGCAAGTTCTTGCAGGGTCATTTGGAAACCTCCGTCTCCTAAAATCGCCACAACCGTTGCCTCTTGATCAGCTAACTGAGCGCCAATGGCTGCCGGTAAACCGAAGCCCATCGTCCCAAGGCCGCCAGATGTGACCCATTTATCTGCATTTTCAAATGGATAGAACTGTGCTGCCCACATTTGATGCTGTCCAACATCTGTTGCCACAATGGCTTCACCTTTTGTGAATTGATGAATGTATTCAATCAGCTTTTGAGGTTTAAAGCCCTCTGCTTCGTTTTCAACGTACCAGAGTGGATATTCTTCCTTCCACTGATCTAGTTGGTTTTTCCAGTCGTCTGACTCTCCTTGCTTCCCGTCTTGCTTAATCAGCTCTTCAAGGACTAACTTACTGTCCCCAACAACCGGGATATGCGTATGAATGTTTTTGCCAATTTCTGCTGGGTCTATATCAATATGTGCTACTTTTGCATGTTTCGCAAAGTGATTGAGATTGCCAGTTACCCTGTCATCGAATCTCGCACCGATTGAAATGAGCAAGTCACATTGATGTAGAGCCATGTTCGCCGCATATGTGCCATGCATACCAGCCATTCCTAGAAAAAGAGGATGCTTTGCTGGGAAGCCGCCAAGTCCTAGCAGTGTATGAGCGACTGGGATTTGCTGCTGCTCTACATACTGCCTTAATTCTTCAGATGCTTTGCCATGAAGAACGCCAGCTCCTGCTAGAATGACTGGTTTCTTCGCTCTGCTGACAGCTTCTACTAATTTGCGAATCTGCAAATAGTTCGGCTCCACTTTTGGCTGATAACCAGGTAAATCAATTGGCTGATCGTATTCAAACGTTCCTTCAATGCCTGCCACATCTTTTGGAATATCAATCAAGACTGGACCAGGTCTTCCTGTCGTTGCAATGTGGAACGCTTCTTTAATGACGCCCGGTAATTCCTCTGGATTTCTCACCTGATAGCTGTGCTTTGTGATAGGCATTGTGATGCCGAGCACGTCTGCTTCCTGGAAAGCGTCTGATCCAATGACTGAGGTTGCCACCTGTCCTGTGAAGACAACAAGAGGAAGTGAATCAATCATTGCATCTGCAATTCCTGTGACTAGGTTTGTCGCTCCTGGTCCTGATGTTGCAATGACAACACCTGGTTTGCCAGATACTCTTGCGTATCCTTCTGCCGCATGAATCGCTCCCTGTTCATGTCTTGGCAGGACATGGAATAACCCAGAATCATAAATTTTATCGTAGATCGGTAAAACCGCTCCGCCTGGATATCCGAAAATGACTTCTACTTTTTCTCTTTTAAGTGCTTCAATTAGCATGAGTGCACCGTTCATCGTTTGTGGTGCTTTAGATGTTTCCGTCTCCACTTGTACATTTGTCCCCATTTGATTTCCTCCTCTTTGTCTTGCTTCAGTCAAGTCTTTTCACCCTTTTCTATTCAAGATTGAGATTTTAGACCATATAAAAAAGCCTTCTCACCCCACAATGACACTACTTTTCACTAGGTCAAAGGGGCGAAAAAGCTTTGTTTTTCGCGGTACCACCCTTGTTCACGGCAAAATCAGCTGCCGTCTCATGGACATCTTTCATCCATTTTGGTAACGAGTGAGCAATGTCACTCGGTCTGCCCTACTATCATTTCAAGCAGACACTCAGAGGTGAGTTCACTTTAGAAAGTAACACCGGTTTCCAGCTACCACCGGCTCTCTGTAGATACTGACTCTAAAGCTACTAGTCCTCTTCAACGTTTATCGATATCTATTTAGCTTGCGTGAATGTTTTCATCTGTAAAAACGACTTTTTCTCCTTCTTCAACCACTCGCTTGCGGAATTGTTCAAGAAGTTTGTTAGTGTGAATCCCAGGCTTCCCTTCACCGATTGTACGGCCGTCAACCTTTACAACGGCGATCACTTCAGCTGCAGTTCCTGTTAGAAAAACTTCTTCTGCTGTATACACATCGTGCCTTGTGAATGGTTCTTCTTTCACTTCGTAGCCTAAGTCTTCTGCAATCTCCATGATGGCATTTCTTGTGATGCCTTCAAGAGCGCCGATATAACCTGGCGGTGTATAGAGCTTACCTTTTTTATAAATAAACACATTGTCTGCAGAACCTTCTGCCACGTACCCTTGATCGTTCAGCATCAGCGCTTCACTCACACCGGCCATATGGGCTTCGATTCGCACAAGGATGTTATTCAAATAATTTAATGATTTCACTTTTGGACTTAGTACATCGGGACGATTTCGTCTCGTCGGTACCGTCACAATATCAATACCTGTTTCATATAGGTGCTTTGGAAAGATGGCCAGCGGCTCTACAATGATCACTGTGTTGGCTCTCCCGCAGTTGTTTGGATCTAAACCAAGATCACCAGCTCCTCTTGAGACAACAAGGCGGATATAGGCATCCTTCAGTCCGTTCCTTTCAACTGTATGAATCATTTTTTCCGTGAGTTCCTCAAGTGAATATGGAATGTTCAGCATAATCGATCTGGCGGAATCATACAGGCGGTCTAAATGTTCTTTCATTCGAAAGATATTTCCGTTATACACGCGTATCCCTTCGAACACACCGTCACCGTATAAGAAGCCATGATCATAAACTGAAATTTTCGCATCCTCTTTTTTCACGAGTTCATCGTTTAAAAAGATCCACTGTTCCTTTTGGTCTTCCATTTTCAGTGAGCACCCTCTCTTTCAAACAAAAAGTAGTTGAATTTTCAGACACTTTATAATGAAGTGTCTCACGCTTGCTCTTTCGTGTTTGTTTAGCTTTTGTTGAACCCATCTTACGCCGCTTTCCATACAGTGTCAACAGCATTTTTAAAATTATTAGACAATTTAGACTAATCAAAATTAAATGTATACGCTTACACCTTTGCTAGACAAGGAATGAAAAAACTTAAAATTTTTTGTATTTTTTCTTCAATTTATTTACTTTACCTGAACACTTTTCATTTGAGAAACCGTTTGTCATATTTTTTCACATTGTTTTGAATGAATACTGGTAGATTCCAACGCTTTTGATTTTCTTTTGGTATGCCTTTCTAAAGCGTTTTCCTATGAATTTATGATAGAATGAGAACATCTTATAGAAGGAGGGCAATACATGGCTAACATCAGAGGTTATATTGGAACGTATACAAAGGGAGACAGTAAAGGCATTTATACTTTTACATTAAATACGGACAAGCAGCAGATTGAGCAAGTAGAAGTAGCTGCTGAACTTGAAAATCCTACATATTTAACCGTCTCAGATTCTCAAAAATTTGTGTATGCTGTGGTAAAAGAAGGATCACAGGGCGGCGTGGCTGCTTATCAAATCGATGCAGAAACCGGCACACTTCGTTTCATCAACCAAGAACTTGCCGAAGGCGCTTCTCCTTGTCACGTCAGCGTGGACAGTCAAACAAAAACAGCTTTTACAGCAAACTATCATAAAGGAACAGCAGAGATGTATGAAATCGATGCTGAAAATGGCTCAGTGATCCGCACGCTGTCCCAGGCGCAGCATGAAGGTACTGGGCCTAACGAAGACCGTCAGGAAAAACCGCACACTCACTTTATGGGTCTGACACCAGATGAACAATTTGCAGTCGCTGTTGACCTTGGGACAGATGGCATTTATACGTATAAGAAAGAAAACGGCAAACTCGAGCTTGCTCATACATTTGAAACAAAACCAGGCACCGGTCCTCGTCATATCACATTCCATCCAACGAAACCTGTGGCATATGTGATGACAGAGCTAAGCTCAGAGGTGATTGTGCTTCGTTACTTTGAAGATGGTCATTTCGAAGAGATCCAAACGATCGCAACCATTCCAAGTGACTTTACAGAGAACAATCAAGGCAGTGCCATTCACGTCTCTTCAGACGGCCAATTTGTTTATGCAGGAAATCGCGGACATGACAGCATTGCGATTTTTAAAGCAGATGCTGGCGGCCAATTAAGTCTTGTCGAGATTGCTTCATCTGAAGGAAACTGGCCTAGAGACTTTGTGCTTGATCCAACTGAAGAATTCCTCGTCGGTTCAAACCAAGAATCTAGCAACCTAGTGTTATACAAACGCGACAAAGAAACAGGACGACTCACTGTCTTACAATCAGACATCTCAGTCCCTCATCCAGTTTGCGTGAAATTTTTAGGATAATGAAAAAAGCCTCCAGCTGTGGAGGCTTCAGCTTGTAGACAAAGTCTACAAGCTTTTTTGTATAATAAGGGTAATAACACAAGTCTGTGGGGGATGAACATGT